>JABDDF010000010.1 GCA_013287745.1 Gammaproteobacteria bacterium | reverse complement strand
CTACCTCACCTTCGTCATCCCCACACTCTTCACCAACTCCTTATAATCCTCATAAGCAATTTCAACATTACCCGTCCCTTTACCAAAAAAACAATGATGTCGATAGCGTGTCTTTTTCTCATCCATCGATGGTGAAGCATAAGTATAAGCCCTTCTTGCATGGTCATCCCCGCAATACACAAAATCTGTCGAACTCACCAAATCGATAAATGACCTCCTATTATCAAAATATTTATTACTAAGAGCCAAACTCGCAGTTCCCTTAACGATTGTTTTCAGCATAAAAGATAATTTCTGACTTTCCGTTTTGCAAGCAACATAGGCAAGCTGGCCTTCCTCACTATATAGGGCTGCCATGATCCGCTTAGCGCAAAATACGGCAAAGTTCTCAGCTTCATGTTTCATGTAATTAGCTATTTCATCACTATAAGTATCTCGAATAGCTGGTGTTAACACATTCCAAAGAAAATGGTTCCACTCTGATGGATTGCCAAGAATAGATAGGAGCTTCTGCGCCTTCCCCTGTTTATAATCTTGTTCTGAAGCCACTCCTGTTGCACTCACTATGGCATTATCAATATAAGTTGCAAAGGTTTGGTGGAATCGATCCAAGTTCTTATCACTCTGACTTGAATTCTTGGTAATCACAATGTCAGTGACCCTATCTTCATCTTGCATATGTAAATTCGCAAGATCATAGGTGGTTTGATAAGATGCATTAATTTTTTGATCTATTACGACAAGCAGTTTCCGAATATCCTCACTATCCTGATAGCAGGCACTTTGTAAGGTATATTTCAGTGCGCGCAATTCATCACGCTTTGCTTGAAGAATATTGACGGAATCATCGCAAAAGTGCTTATCAACAATATCACGAACCGCTTCTTCAATAATGGCGCGATACTGTCTTTTCAGAAAATAACTCAAACTATCCGATATACTGCTCGTTAAAGTAGTAAGGGCTTTAACTATAGCGATATATTCCATCGCAGAATTAGCTGTTTTAATCTTAGATATTAATTCTAATATGTTTCTCTTTGTGTTAGCGACAATGGTGTCTTCAAATGACAGAAATTCCCACATTGCAACATAAGTAGTATTCAATTCATGCTTTACAGTGTGCATGATCTGCATATTGATGGGCAGAACAAACTTTGAATAAGGAATACCAGAACCAGGATGCTGCGCTGCTTGCTGAGACATCAGACGTATTGCGGTCGTGTTATAATAATCGGGATCATTTATCCTTTTACTCTTCTTAGGAAATACCGTAGCCTGCATCTTAGTCAAACGATTTGCAAAATCATTTCGGCGACGCTCAATGGTGCCCTGGCTATAATCGGGTGAAGATATTTCATTTTTACCATAAATTGTTTCTGCACAAATTTCATTGTATTTGACAGCGATTTCAATTGAAGATTTCTCTTCTGTTTTAGATAAAGCCACTTTCAATGCTAAATTTTGCTTATCGACCCAGGCTGCGCTACCTGATCGCATCTGCTCAGGCCCCATCACAGTTTCAGCAATTCGTTCTTCTGTACTTTTTTCTTCATACTGGGCTAATTGATTAATCCCCGCATTGCTGAAACCATAAAGTGCATTACCCACTTCTGCATCAACTCTCGGCTTAGCTAAACGACTTAATCTTCCACTGGCAGCCTGCATTGCAAATGCGGTGTGCGGTTCAATAGTTTTTTCTATATATGCTATTTTATCTTCGATGCTATTTTTCTGTGCTTGTAGAGCATTAAGTTGAGCACGAATTTTATCTAACTCCGTTTCAGCCCCTGTTTTTATTTCTACTTCTCTTAGCAGCGCAATTTGCCGGTCTTTATTTTCTTTACTCTTTTGTAAAATCGCTAATTGAGTTAAATAGGGACTTGCCAATCCAAATGAACCACTATGACTATCATCAATTAAATTGTAGGCACAGACTTCATCTTCAAGAAATCTGCGATATTCAATGAGGGCATCATACATTGTTTGCTGATCTTGAGTCATTGCCTTTTGTTGATATTGAGCTGTATTCTCAATGCCTGATATGAGTTGCTTTGCTAGATTATATAATTCATTAGGCTTGGCTGCCGGCAGCTTTCCCGACTCTAATAGTGGATTGTGCGTAGTTTCTTGGTCACCTTCTATCGGCGAATAAATGTATTTTGCAATTAAGTCTTCATCTATATTAAACGATCTGAGTGTTTCCGCCGCTTTTTTAGCATCCAAATTCTCGCCTTCTTGACTCAGACCGAGATCAAAAATATTATCCGATATTCCCAGACCCAATATCCGCCTCAATTTCGAACGCATAAAAAGTTCAAAACTATAAATTGAACTATCGCCAAAATCACTACTTATCTCGGGCGTCAATTTATCTTGCTCAACCAAGACTGTTAATATTTCATTTGATACACGCTTTTGCATCTCGATATAAGCATCAATTATTATTTTATTACGATCAGACAAACTAGCATCCTCCTTTTTTCTAAACATTGTTAGTTCGCTAATGAGGATAGCAAGGTCCTTCGTGTAATTTTTGATAGTAGCAGCAAGAGCTGTAGGCTCCTTATCAATGGCATTAAAAAGCTCCTGTAGTTGAGTAAAAACGCTTTGAATACGATGACACACCTCTTCTTCAATAGGGTTAGCCGAAATTGAGATAATTTTATCAGTCGATTGCTTCGCCCGTTCCGCAATTCCATAATGAAAGCTTTGATACAATTGTCGTAAAAAACTAGGGGAAGTGAGCAAATGCAGAGGAATATGCTTAGTCTTCATCGATTCAATTAACTTTCCTTTGATTTCATCTCCCTTTTTAATTCTAGTACTGAGATCTTTGAAGTATTTAGTCAGTAACTCAAACCAATCACTGCCTTGAAGATCAGAGCGATAAGTAGCCGAATTTTTTCCAAGCAATTTAGCAATACGAATGATGGTTCTTTTTAATTTTTTTCTTGTATCGCCACTATCTTTTTCTTTTTCCTTACTCTTAGTATTATCTACTTCCTCAGCCTTATCATCGACCTCACCCCTGACTAATTTAAGCAGAATATCAAATTGTGCACCGGTTTGATTTGAACGAATATGCATAGCTTAACTCCCTTTAAAGATATTGATGTGGCGTTAATGCTAACACAGCATATATTAAGCCAACATTAACAAACGCCCCCTCTTTCTTAGCCCTCAAGATACTGCTACCATCACAGGATGAATCGCATTCCAAGCTTAATGAGTAAAACGAAATTATTACGTGGCTATCGCTGCCTAAAATCCATTTATTTGACCGTACATCACCCAGAATTTGAAGCACCCATTGATGCCGCTACCCAGGCACTATTTGACCAAGGCAATGCGGTGGGTCAGGCTGCAAGAGATTTTTATCCTGGTGGAATTTTAATCGATAATAAACCCTGGGACTTTGTCGGCGCACTCGCCGCAACACGGAAATTAATCGAGGCACAAACTCCCCTCATTTACGAAGCTGCCTTTGCCCATAAGGGCTGCTATGCACGCGCTGATATTCTTCAATGGAATGCCGAAACAAAACGCTATCGTATCATTGAAGTAAAATCTTCAACTAAAGTAAAACCTGAACATATTAGCGATGCGGGCTTGCAAGCTTGGATCATGGCAAAAAGCGGTATTCCACTAGAACAAATTAATATTTTACATTTGAATCCAGAGTGCCGTTATCCCGATTTACATAATTTATTTAAAGAAGTCGATATCACCCAGCAAGTACGCGAAAATTATTTAAGCATTCAACCGACGCTCTATCATATTTTTACGACGCTGCAACAAAAGGAAATTCCTGATATTGATATTGGTGACTATTGCACTGCGCCAACAATTTGTGGTTTCAAAGATTATTGCTGGCAGAAAAAAAATATACCTGAATTAAGCGTATTTAATTTACCGCAAATACGAAATCGAAAATGGGATTTATATCATGAAGGCATTATCAACTTAGACGATGCCCGCTTAAGTGATCTCAATGAATTACAAATGAGAATGATAGAATGTCATCGCAGCAATGAAAGATTTATTAATGCAGCAGGTATTCAAGAAGCCATGTCGAGCTGGCAATTTCCCCTGGTTTTTCTCGATTTTGAAACCATTAATCCTGCCATTCCCCGCTATGAAGGCTGCGGTCCTTTTCACCATATTCCCTTTCAATTTAGTGTGCATGTGTGGTCTTCACCTGATGAAGCGATCACGCATACTAATTTCTTATATGAATTTGCTGATGATCCCAGGCCTGCATTAATTCCAGCTTTATTAGCCGCATGCGGTACAGAAGGTTCGATTGTCGCCTACTTTAGTCAATTTGAAAGTGATCGCATTCAAGCCTTAGCCGATTATTCTGAAAAAGATCGTGAAGCCTTAGAAAAATTAATTGCAAGAATGGTCGACCCCCTCACGATCATTCGTGATTATGTTTATGATAATGCCTTTGCAGGTAGCTTCAGTTTAAAAAAAGTGGCACCGGCACTCTTGGGTGATGCAGAAAGTTATGAGGGTATGTTGATTGCAAATGGTAATGATGCACAACGAGGATTTGAAGAATTAATTTCTCCACTTATTTCTGCTGAGAAAAAAATGCTTTTAAAAAAAGCCATGTTAGCTTATTGTGAAAAAGATACTTATGTGATGCTTGAATTAGTTAAATGGCTTAAAAAAACGGCTAAATCGGCTATACTATAAATAACGAGGTTCTCTAAATAATAAGTGAGGCTCTATCATGATGAATAATAAAATAAAAATATTAACTGCTTCAGCGCTTTTTTTAAGCACCCTATTCAGTTTTAGCTGCTCGATAGCTTATGATTCTACTAATGTAAAATCTAAGCAATGGACGCCTGCTACTCATAAAGTAGACTATGATCCAGACTCTTGTATAAGCGCTCCCTCTACAAAGGCAATATTTGTCGTTGGCTTTGGTAGTACTGGGGGTTGGCAGCGATCTAGCTGTCCGCGGGGTTATATTGCACATGGACAAAGAGTACGTGTTGACATTGGAGCCAACTCTGGCGCATATCAGTGGGTCACTCGATGTTGTAAAACTATTGTTACTTACTAAGATCTATTTACAATTCGCAACTAATCCTATTATAGTAATTCTAATTTTAATTATTATAAGATGCCTTCCTCATGCACAGAAATGATACTGCCACCTATAATTTAGAAAATTTATTTAAGCAACCTGGAGCCAAGACCTCTGATATGATGAGTTTAGTTGTTCAAGGCGCGGATCCCAATGTCACCAATGAAAACGGCGTCTATCTTTTAGATTTTTTTATGCAAAATCATTTCACACATCCTGCTGCACAGCAGTTAATTGAAAAATATCGTGCAAACATATCTCTCGCTTTCAAGCTAAATGCACATGAAATTGATCTCAGCCAAGTTACAATCAATGAAATTCTTGGCAGCGGCACTTATGCTGCAGTATTTAAAGCGACTTACAATAATAAGGAAATAGCATGGAAACAAATGACCTTTAAGGCCAAAATAGCCAGCAATAAAACTTACAAAGACTGTTTAAACAGTTATCTCGACGAAATTAAAATAATGTCTACCGTTAACCAAATAAATAGTGACAATCTTATTAAATTGACTGGCTATATAATACAAGCGCCCTATTACGTCATTGGCATGGAATTTGCCGTTTTAGGCTCATTAGAAAAACTTATCGAAGTTCAACCTAAGCTATTAAAACCACATGTTCTTCAGATTGCAAAAGGAATCGCAGCGGGCGTTAGCAAATTACATCAGCATTTTATTCTTCATAATGACATCAAACCTGCCAATATTGTGGTGACTGCTAGCTTTGTGCCAAAAATGATAGATTTTGGTTTATCTTGTTTGCTTAGTGATAGTCAATCAGCTGGAACGCCAACCAATGAAGCGCCTGAAATTATAGACAATAAATTTAATAACACAAAGTCTGATGTATTTAGTTTGGGAACTACCCTACATGAAACTATTCATCGAAAAATAATATCATTCCCCTCCAATGTTAAAAATGCTGACGATGTATTTGACTATCTTGAATCAGGCAAGCGAGTTTTCACATCAACCAGCAAATGTTCATTTCAAATAGCCATGCTTATTAATTGGTGTTGGCAATTTTCTCCCGATCTTCGGCCAAGCGCAAGAGAAGTACAACTCTATTTAGCCTACGATGAAATGAGTCTTTTTCATAAATTAAAAAATCATATTCCTCACATGCTTTCTCTAGTTTGCAAATATAATCGCGAAGATCTAGCCATTGACTTAATCAAAAACTATAGCGATGTGAATGAAATGTATCAAGAAGGTTGCACGCCACTGCATTTTGCTTGTGAAAATGCAAATCTAATTTTAATTAAACTTCTTATAACACACGGCGCCAAGTTAACCGTCAAAGATAGTGCTAATAAAACAGTGCTAGATGCTGCCTTTAATTCCCATCCAAGAAATGATGACCTTATTTTTATTTTATTGTCTACTGTTTCTACGATGACTTTAACGATAGAACCTATCATGTCTGAACTTACACTAGATTTAGCTGTCAATTGGGCAAATTCAAGCTCTCACGCCACACTCTTTGATAAGAATTTTTTTGATCATATCCGTAGTAGTCTCTACATATCTACCTTTATTCACTTTTTAAATGAATCCATTGTATTTAATACTTCATCGCGTTTGTATAATGTTTCTAACGCTACCGAAGTGCCCATCATGCTTTTATTACGCACCCGATTACTACAACCTGAACTTTCTATTCTTGATAAAAACATTCTTATCTATGCCGTTTTATGCCAACAAACAAAGGCCGTCATGCTGACTCCAGCGAGAGTCTCTAGAATAGCAGATAAAATGGGTTTCAAAGATTTACTGCATGCCTCTCTATTTTTTAAAAATTATATTTTAATGAATTTAAAAGCAGGAAATCGACAGGGTGGTCAATTGATCAGCTACATGCAAACAGATAAAATTCCAATATTATGTAATAAGTCTCACGATAATCTCGCATCAGAATTAATATCACAGGCACAGAATGAAAATGATTTATATCAAGCCGCCGAACAAATTGGTTATTTCAAATATCCATCGAGTACCTGGCATCCGGCATCTGATGTAAATAAAATAATAAGCAATTTTTTTAAAGGAACAAATAGTGCGTCTGCAATACCACTGATTTTTGGTTTAAGAAAGAAAGCCGAGACGATCAAACAAACTGCTGCGATGACCACGCAGCCGATACCGATACGGCCTTAAATAGCCTGCCCCATAGGCGTCAAGCTAAGGAAAATAACACGTTCTAAGCATTCAAATACGGTAAGCGTTCACGCCACGCTGTCATGCCAGCATGCTTTTAGCTGGCATCCAGGGTTTTAGGTAACAGCTCACGCGGGAATGACAGGCCAAAGCAACGGCGGATGCCTGTGAAGAATATCCCACGTGATCTGTTACGGTTTTAGACAATTTCCTGGATGCCACCTCGCACAAAGAGCGTGCGGCTGGCATGACAGAGTCCTTGCAAATGGCGTTACATATTAGAGCGTGAACGTTTACCAAATACGAAATAGTCGTTTAGTAAGAAGGCCTTCCCCCGATGGGGAAGGCCTTCTTACTAAACGACTATTTCGTATTTGAATGCTTAGGTTACATACACTAACTTACCTTCTCTTTCTTAGTAACTCTCCACCTTGATTCTCTACGCTTGCTTGGCTCGAAGGTTTCTGATTTTTATACCTAATATATTTAATTTCTTTTGCTGAATTCGCTGCAGTATTTGATTGAGTTATAGTCGGAGATATAGTTGGCGCTACTCTTCTCGGAAAATGCTTTATTAGTATTGTTTGATTTCTTGGCGGCGGTATTTTAGGTTTTGCGGCAAGATAAGCCCCAACACCGCCTACCACAGTCAAGGCTGTCGCAAAAACTACCCGCCACAATACCAAGCGGAGCATAAACGACCTTACCATAAACAAATACGAGCGTGATTGCGAGCGTAGCAAGCGCGCCCGCAAAAGCCCTTATGCCAAATACTCTCGCCTTGCCATAGTACTTCTCCTTCCTCGTCTTTACCTCGTCTTCACTTTCCCCTTCTTTAGGTGTAATCGTAAGAGCCTTTTTCACCTCCCATAAGGCTTTACCAAAATTGAAAAGCGTTTTTCCTCCTGCCTGCACGGCAAACAGGATGGGAGTCGCAAGAGAAAACAAAGTAGAAGCAATCAAAGTACCTGCAATAGCAATCACAACCATTGCAGCTGCAGCCGTCTCAACCAGCGCATTGGCTATATTCCATGATTTCATTTCACCATTTTCTCGACGAGCCAGTTTCGCATCACGCCAAGCCAAAATACTATTGACCACATTTGCACCTGCAATGGCAGGAAACAAAATATATTTCAAAGTTTCTTCTAAAAAAACATGCAGGGATTCTTGCAAAAAAGTGGTAAGAAGCGTGGTGAAAGCAACCGTATCAACCCAATTAGCAACGGAAGCAGCTAGCGCATTTTCAGCAATTTTTTGATTTTTAATTTCTTGTAATTCAATATCATTGTCATTAAGTGGCATTTTCATCTCCCCTTTCTTCGATCAATGCTTTCAGAGCTGGCGCGTGCTATTATGTATGATTGCTTCGCATTAAAAAACAGATAAAATGCTAGATTAAATAAAAATACAAGTGAAGGCGATGAAATTGCTTAAATACTAGGCAATTAGCACTCAGTTTACAATTACTTAGTTATGTTGAACAAAGCAATCATGAAGCTGTCAATGCGCTATTAGAATCACATCCTCAGCTGATTGCAACGCCTTTTTGCCAAGAAACAATCCATATTGCCGCTAGAAATGCTGATAGTAAATTAGTAAAAATGTTCGTCTATCATGGCTGTGACATTAATCGAGTATCTGCCATGACTGGCAAAGCTCCTCTACATCTTGCTGTTGAAAGCGCTAATATTAAAATAATAGAGTTGATTATCAATACACCAGGTGCGAATCTCAATATCCGCACACGCAAAGCCCGCATACATGATAATGATCGAAAAACAGTTGCAGGCATGACAGCCTTGCATAGTGCAGCTTGCTCAAATCAACTAGACAATTCCGTCTTAGCCTTGCTTATCCATCGGGGAGCAAATGCTGGCATTGCAAATAGTGAGGGGCAAACACCTTTGATGTCTGCCGTAAAAAATAATTTCTATGATCGAGTAAAAATGATTTTGGCAAGCAATCACAATGTGAATCATATTGATCATCAAACTAATACTGCGCTAACACTTGCCGTTGAAGAAGCTGACACAGAAATACTAGCAGTACTTCTTGCCTCTACTGATCTTCGTTACTCCACCATCGATCACAAAAAATTAAATGGCGAATCTGCCTTATTTATTGCAGTCAAGCGAGCTGACATTGATAAGCTAAAGTTATTATTAGCTGTACCTGGAATTGATTTAGAAGCACGAAGATTGCCTGGCGATGGAAAAACTTTGCTTGAACTAGCTCAAGATCGAAATCATATTCAAATGATTCAAATGATCCAAGAAAAATTGGATGAAGAGGAGCAGAGAGATTTTCGAGCCTATTGTAAGACATTAAGAAAAACACCCTCTGATGCACTGTTTCAGGAATATAAAAATGACAAACATACAGCTCGATCCACTGAAAAAGAATATGTAGAGGGAAGAAAAACATGTGTAGATGCTTTTTCAGATATGTATCGCTTTAATAGCAATTATGTAATAGAGCATAAGATAAAAGAGAAAGTCTTAGCGAGGATTCAGTCTCTTGGCCATAGTGGTAATATTGAAAAACTATATCAAGCTTGTATTAATTATGTGAAATATCATTCAGTTATTGTTCTTACAATTAATTTGACTTTTCTTCCGCAAGGTTTAGAAAATCATCAAGCCCTTAATATACTTGAAAGAGATACCAAGGGTTCTGATTATATTCAAAAACGCAATACGACTGAACAAGGCCAGTTCCAGTTTATTAGCTCTCACATCAATAGGAAAATGTTTTCAAACATACATGCTAGGCCAAATTACGCCCTGCTCGCCCTGCTTAATGAAAAACATGAGATTAATGCGGCCACATATTATGGACAATCCTATCTTATTTTAGATGAGGTAGTTAAATTTAATTGTCTTTACAATGCAGCTGATTCCTTGAATGTCAGAATAAACGATGGTAAAGATTTGATAGCCTGCACTTATCATCACTTGGAAATCCTGCTTTTTCAAAGCAGTGATATGTTTTTGCGCGCTTTACTACAGGCTGTAACAACAGGTCATTTGCCACCCCATCATCCATCTGGGTCATACACTGAAATATTACTGCCGCGTCTTGATTTACTTGACCCTAACATCACAAAATTTATTTATATTTCACCTAATGAGTATCAATTAACAGTAAATGAAAAATCACAAATCAAGAGTTTAGGTATTGCAGTTAATAATAGTAAGGATAATCCCTATCCGATGATTAGGGATGAATTTATGAAATGCATTGCATCCAATCAAACTATCCGCGCACAAGAGTTACTACAATCACACCCTTACTTGATTCATCTCACAAATAATCAAGGCTATGAACCCCTCACCATTGCAGTAGATAGAACATATACCGACTTAGTGAAAATCCTTATAAAATATCCCATCGATTTAAATAGATTATCCATTGCGGGTAAAACCATTTTACACCATGCAATTGAAGGTGGCGATTATCAATTAATTAAACTTATTGCTAACAAACCCGGCATTGATTTTAATATGGCTGATAGCAATGACATCAAAGCACTAGACTTGGCAACTACTCTATATGGAGCGGATTCACGTATTGTCAGTTTGCTGAATAAGAAAGAAAATCAAGCTAAAACGGAAAAAGCAGAACAACTTGCTATTAATAAGGAAACGAAACGTCATCGAGATGAATCTTATTCAACTGAGGAAATCATCATTACTATTTTTTCCATGGGCATGTATGCTTATTTAAAAAATTGCATAGGCTTAAAGAGTAATTTATCAAGCGCTGCCAATGTAGCAAAAATCGCATTGGCTGTTCTTGCACCACCTGCGGCTATGCTAACTGGGATATTCAGTTTATTTTATTCATCGAATGAAACTCATTCAGAGGAAGAGATCATTGTTGCAAATGAAGGAATATATAAAAAATAAATTAGGGTCTTGCTAAAAAAATATTTAATGTCAGCTCAAGTCCAGCATGATATTCATTTAAAGCTTCTTTAAGACATTCCGCAAAGGCAAGCGCTGCTTGATTCGGCGGTGCTTTCTTGCCAAATAAAAGATATTGAAAAAATCGTCTTGCTTGTCCAGCTTCAAGTGCCAATGCTTTCAAATTATTTGCCTGAATTAAATAATCTAATGGCATCCAAGCAAAACCTATTCCCTGCTGTAATAAATTAATGGCAAGTTGAGAGCTTGTGACAGTCCAACGATCTGGTGCATCGAGAAATCCCTTATCAATATTTTGAGCTAGCGCTGAATCATGTATAACAAATTGCGTGTATGCTTTTACATCTTCAATGCTAGGAGGATAAGGCAAATGATGGAGGGGATGTTTTAAATGCGCGACCGCTACTTGAATAATTTGAGCTTGGCTAAATTCCACGTACCCCTTTGGCACTGTGAAACAAGTCGTAATATCGGCATGACCCTGCTCCAATATTTCAAGTACACCAGAAAGACTGGCTTCAACTATTTGCACTCGCGTTCGAGCTACTTTCATGAATTTATTTAAGGCACTTGCTATGACACTCCTCGGAAAAGGATCATCTACTACAAGCACTAATTCTGCTGGCCAATCTTTTTGCGCATCAATTGCTATTTTTTCAATCTTGTTTGCGCTGTCTAATAATAAAGTCGCGCGATGAAATAATATTTTCCCTATAGGCGTTAATACTGCTTTTCGCCCCTGTATTTCTAATAATTTCACTCCCAATTGTGATTGCAATTGAGAAACAGCATAACTCACAGTCGATTGGCTTCGATGCAAAAATTCTGCTGCCTGAGCAAAACCACCTTGCTCTACCACTGTTTTTAATACTAGCCATTGATCTAGGGTCGACTTTGGACGCATAAGTCACTTATTATCTATTTTATCGATACATTTAAACGAAATTATAGCATTTATTATCTATTTTTTAAATATATAATGGCCTGGTGATTTTCCATAAACCAAATCGAGGTATGAACTATGTTTAGATTAAATACAACTGCTGCTCATGAATTTGAATCAAAGCGCTTAAAATATCCTTCTCAAGTCTTTGCTAAAAAAGAAGAAAATATTAACTCTCTTCTTAAAGATAATGAAGAAGCAATTTCCTTAGAAAAAATTAGCCTGACTAAAGAAGAAGCCTGGCAAGGATTAAAATGGAAGGCTGAAACACCTGAAAAATATATTCCTGTTAAAGAATCTATTATCGTTCCTGATTCTAGAAAATTGACGGAGTATGGTGAAAGTTTTATACGATTAAGTATTCAGCCAAGCTTTGCGACAGGAAATCTTGTGGTTGTTAAAGAAGATATCCATATCGATGAAAATGAAAAAAGGATTTATTTTTTAGGACGAGAAGTTGATGTTGAACAAGCAAAAAAATATTTACAGCAAATCGATGATAGCATGCTGCTTGAAAAACCAGCGCTTTTTCATGTGGAACATGCTGTTAAAGGTTCAGATGATACGCCAATAGCAACATGGAAAATGGTGAGATTAAGTGATATTGATTCGCAAGATGAGGAAGAAGCTCAGCGTATTCTTGGTATCAAAAATTTAGTTGCTAGTTTTACCGGGACAAAAATTTATTTGCAGACGATAAGGCAGATGAGTGAGGCGGGATGCGGGAATGACAGGCCAAAGCAATGACGAACACCTGTCAACCCCACGTGAGCTGTTACGGTTTTAGACAATTTCCTGGATGCCACCTCGCACAAAGAGCGTGCGGCTGGCATGACAGAGTCCTTGCAAATGGCGTTACATATTAGAGCGTGAACGTTTACAAGCATGCTGGCATGACAGCGTGGCGTAAACGCTTACCAACAAACTCCACCCAACAACCCTTCACACCCACAAAGTATTCCAAGGAATCCGATCCGCTTTCATTGCCCAAATATGCAATACCAATATCCAAGAATAATTTACAATAGCAAAATTAACTAACATGAAGAATACGCAAAATAATTGACGTATTAGCGAAGCCGTATATTGTTTAATAATTTGATAGGCCAAAATAACACACCACACAGTCGCAAGAAATAATAAGGCATATTTAACATCATCAATCCAAATAAAGCCTAAATTAGCATATTTTTGCAATATACTTGTGGTATTAGCAAATAATCCAATAAACACGCTGCATCCGCCAAGCGGAATAAGTGCTTGGGCTAAATGATTAAAACGTTTAATCGAAAATGGTCCACTGATTTTTGTTGCAAGTGCAATCAAGGCAGTCAATAAGCTTCCGATAGAAAGACCCATCATTAAAATATAAGCCACCACTTCAAAACCATACATCCAACTGAAGACATCACCGCGTTCAGGATAATGGGTGAAGATCCACCAAGGTGCATTCGTTTCAAAAACCCAATTAATTTGATGCGCTAAAAACCAGGAATCAATGACATCACGAAAATGCGCAAACCAAAAACTATTCGGCCATTGAAAAGCAGCCAAAGCAATACCACATAAACCAAAAATAATTAATAAACTTTCATAAACTTTATTTTTCTTGCCGCCATGCACGACAATTTCTTCGTTTGGTGAACGTAGACTTAATTGAATTTCATTTTTGCTCATGCCGCATTTACCACACATTAAGCAATTTGCAGCACCTGTCATTTTAGTTAGTGGCAGCAAGGTGGGACAGCGCACTTCATTGATTTGCTGCAATTGCTGCTTGTTCCAAGCTGTTTCCATAGGTTGATAACGCCAGGGAGCCAGCTTTGCGAGTAGCGCAAAGACACCTGTCACAGGACAGAGATATTTACACCAAACGCGATTTGATTTGCCATAGAGAAAACCAATGACCATGGCGAAAGCCGTTGAGCCACCCAGAATTAACAGCACAGGTTTAGGATATTGATAGACACTAATCATTTGCCCATAAATAGTCGTAATACCAAAGGCGACAAAGGGCCATCCACCCCATTGCAGCCATTTAGGAATTCTTCTTTTTAAACCATGACGATTGGCAAACTCAGAAAGCGAACCTTCGGGACAAAGAATGCCGCACCATAGGCGTCCAAAAAAAACAATACTCAAAATAACAAAGGGCCACCAAATACCCCAAAATAAAAATCCAGCAAACACGGTTAAATGATGAAATAAGGTTGCAGAGTCATCAGGAAGCGGCAAGAAGCTTGGAACGATGAGTAAGAAAGCATAAATTAAAACGATGCACCATTGCACAAGGCGAATCAATTTTTGATGTTGTGCCAACCAATATCCTAAAGATGCAAAATTAATCCGCATAGTCTGCACTCTTTTTTACTTTGAGTAGAAAATAAATTATCGCCCAATAGAGGCCATAGGCGATAAGATCCATGAGAGAGGGTGAAGCTCGATAACCAGTAAAACTAGAAAGAATAGGCGCAAAAAATCCGCCATCGCTCAGTAAAAAAGAAGTGTTCCAAATTTTAGTTTGCAAGGGGCTTAATACACCAGAGACAATTAATCTATCAATGCAATTCAATATTAATCCGCCGCCTAATAATAGCAATAATATTTCTGTTACTTTAAAAAAGAAACGCCATGAAAAAATTCGATTGCCTAATTGCAAAAGAAAAATGGTCGCTATCGCAAGCGAAATGCCTAAGCCGATTATTCCCATCATTTTAAAGGGAGAGCCCGTCATGTTTTCAAAACCTAGAGCATAGACAAAAATGCTGGCTTCACTGGCTTCTCGAGCAAGCGCAACAGACACAACTGTTAAGATAGAAATATTTCGCCAGAAAGACGAGGTATTTTTTTCTAAAGAATGATGCATGCTAGATTTAAGTGCCCTACCTTTTTCTCGCATCCATTTAATCATATAAATAATCATGCCAGCAGCGACAAGTGCCATGCCTGCTTGAAAAAGGTTGGCGAAATCAGGCGTTAATATATGATTCATTTTTATTAAAATAAAACTGAGAAGAAAAGCAAAAATTAATCCGACTAATACGCCCAACCATAAGAATAGGAAACCAGAACGCCGCCCTGCTTTTAACTGTGTCAGCCAACTATACACTACGCCAACAACCAGCAAAGCTTCCACACTTTCTCTCCAGATAATGAATAAAATTTCCGAGGTATTAAGTGAAGAAGATTTATCATTCGCTGCTGCAGCTTGCCTGTTTTCCGCTCTCACTAAGACAGGAAGTGATTTAACGAATAAAGTGGCGGCTTTGGTCTGCGTATTAAAATCATTAAAGAAAATATAAGTTCCTGCTGTTAGGCCAACCTTGAAAGTTCTATCCATATTTGCATAGATTTCAACAGAAGTATCAGAATTTTCAATTTCAACAGGCAGCTTAGTTTGATTGATCACATGAATAGTGAAGGCTTTATTTTCAGGAATATGATCAGGAGAAAGTTGAATACCTTGATTAGTGACTATTGCATTAATTAGGATAGGTTCCGCATGCGCAGATACTGAAATAAATGTCAGTACAATAAGCAAATATACACAAAAGAAAAATCGCTTCATTTTCATAGTCTCAGTGATTTTTAATAACCGCCTATTTTTCCGACACCCGTCCATTTGAAGATATAACTTTGGGTAAAATGCCAATCAACATATTCTGTTCCCAATACTTTGCTATCCGTATCAGTATGCCAACCAAAATGTGAATTCGCCGTCGTCGCATTAAAAGTGACAAGATAAAATCCTGGGCCCTGTAATTTGACATTATTGCCATAATGCGGGCCGTCTGACGCAACCATAGGCATGAGTAGGCAAGTGTATTTGCGTGCTGTAGACATGCTGCTGCAAGGAAGTGGTGACTTATCACCAATTTTTTGTATCGTGTATGAAACAGTGACATTAGGCAGCCAATCGCCTGGTGCAAAGCCTCGCGCTTTTAAATTTTGCTGTGCATGAATATCAAGTTCCAAGTGAATATCAGATTGTTTGCGCGGCAGCATCATGCCTGTCGGTAGCATGGTGATAGGTTGTAAATAAACAGAGCCCACATTTAATTGTGATGGAATCGTGCTGCTATTAAAAAAATTGAGCTGAGACTTGCTTGCTTCAGCTAATTTTTTTGCAGCTTCGAGGACTTGGGAGCAAGCGGCATTGGATGGCTCCCCTGCTGCAGTATTGGTATTGGCTTGCGGTAATTGACACAGGGGAACTTCTGCGGCCAGGGTTGAGACCGCCAAAGAGCTTGAGATAAAGGTGATTAAGAATTTTGCTATTTTTTTCATGATATTACTCTTTATGAGTGAGGCTTTGATGGAAAGAGTATAGAGGATGAGATGGGGCGTTGTAAATGATAATCATTATTGTTTGATGATCTAAATCCTTCGAGACGGCGCAAAAAGCGCCCTCACCCCCTGCCCCTCTCCCCTCGCAAAAAGCGCTCCGGGAGAGGGGAGCGTTCTAAATTTTCTCCTCGAAATAACTTAGGACGCTCCCCTCTCCCGGAGCGCTTTTTGCGAGGGGAGAGGGGCAGGGGGTGAGGGCGCTTTTTGCGCCGTCTCGAAGGGTTTAAATAGTAATGATAACCGCATCAACTAAAGCCGGGACCTTCGCTGAACCACCATCCCATTCTTCACCTGCCAATCTGCAAGATAAGCTTCTGCACTATATGAAATCAGCCCTCCACCCTCATTTTGCAAGTTAACATGATCCAGCTTAATCCCCTTGTCATTCAACACTTTTAAAAATTTGCATAAATCGTCATCAGATGGTTCATAATGACCACTTCTCGTTGTTACAAAAGTGAGAACGCCCCTCTCCACACTCATTTGACCAGCAAATATAATCGGCTTTCCTGCTACAAGTCCTGAATGAAAATGATAGGCATCACTTTTTCTTTTGAAAGTTGAAGTTGCATAGCAATAAAGTTGTTCGTCAAGCATCATCACACAATCAGTTAAATCACCATAGCATCCCGTATTAATCAATTGATTTGCACTATCATACATC
The DNA here is from genome assembly GCA_013287745.1 of Gammaproteobacteria bacterium. Classification (GTDB taxonomy): domain Bacteria; phylum Pseudomonadota; class Gammaproteobacteria; order DSM-16500; family DSM-16500; genus Aquicella. The sequence continues at coordinate 35,843 of JABDDF010000010.1, read as the reverse complement.
TGACCATCTACAATATGAATTTGCAGTGATTTCCTTTCTTCATCAGAATAATAGGGAACGCTTGTACTATTGACGCCAAGCAGGTCGCACCATTTGATGAAAGATAAATTATTTTTACTTTGCTTCCACACAGCAAACCATTTTTCATCTCGCCATCTTCCCTGATTAAAACCTTCAAACCAATAATCCGGTTTTAATGATAAGCCTGCTATCCGACGTCCATGCTTATTATTATCAAGGAAAAGACAGGATAATTTCCCCCACATTTGATGCGCTGAAATGACTTCTTTATCATAGTGCGTATTTTCTATTTCTACAATTCGCAGCCAAATTAAACGCTCGGCTACTGCATTTTTTCTTACTTTCTCTGGCAATAATGCCATTAGCTCATTGGCTTTTTCTTCCGAAGGTGCTCTTGCAAAAAGCAGTGTTAATATCGCTATTTTTTTATCCCGAAAATAATCGATAAGATTGCATATCTCAATCCATTGATCTTTTGTAAGATATAATTGATGTAATATTTTTTCTAGTTTGGGAAATAAAGAAAATTCTTCCATGATTCTGGTGTCACCACTTAGGCTTTCCAGTAATTTAATTTTGGCGATGATTTCTGATGAAAGAATAATGTCTTGTGGGTTGAGGTCAATTGATGAGCGCATAATAAAGTATTTCCCGCTATTGTCAAAGGAATGGCAATTTGCCTTATTTTTTTAAAGATGCTGAAGTATTATTTTTATAACTTGGGTTTTGCTGATGCCAAGTGTCAATCATTTTTTCAACAGCAAAATTTCTTATTAGATCTTCTTTTTTAAATTCCTCTCTTGTTATAGGATCTCGACCTATGCCAGTTGCTGGATTTATCACTTCTTCGATGGCACTTTTTTCATAAGTATGTCCACTTGTTTTCACTAGCCGTGGTTCTTCCATAATAGTCAATAGAATAGGGCAACATAAATCATCTGGCGGTTCTGGTATTTTCTCAGGCTCAGGCTGAATCTTAGTTGTCGTTGTAGTAGTAGTCGCAGGTGGAGTAAACATAGAAGTTTTTTGCGATGACGCCTTTACTAGTTTCTTATATCTTCTTTGTATTACAGCATCATTCTTTGTTTGCGCAGAAGTACTTAAAACATTTGAAGGTGATGGAGCTGCTGTCCTTGCCGTTGTAGTGGTTGTCGTAGTTGTAGCTGCAGCTGCAGCAGATCTTGACGCATTAAATTTTTCTGAAACAGTGGAAAAAAGATCCTCTCGGTGTCCAGTTCTTTCATAGTACTTGGTGACGAAAGGCTCTCGATTAAAAGAAAAATTTTTGAGAGCCTCAAGACTATTTTTTTCAATTTCCTTTAAAGCATCATAATAAATTTGCTCGCCACCTTCAGCTTTTTTAATTTCTTCCCAATGCAAGGCTAGATCATCTTCTACTCTTTTCTCATCTCCATTATCTAATGTTATTTTACTACCGCGAGGCCAAGTGACAGAAAATTCATTTATATTAGCAAGAATATAACTCTTAATATTGAGAACAACTTCCCTAGCTCTGGCTTCTTCTATGGGAGAAATAGATGGTGATGGCGATACAATTTCTTCAAGATCATCATCCAAACTCACTACAATGCTCCTGGCTAGGGTGAAAAATAACTCATCAACATTTGTGCTAAATTTAGCGCTTGTCTCAATGTAGCCCAGGTATTTACAGGGAGGCTTAGCTGCAATCTCTTTATCAAATGCTAGAATATCTTCTTTACTAATCTTGCGTTCATGTGGCATATCAGATTTAGTAAAAGCAAGCATGAGCATTGACATGCCATTACTACGCCTCTCTATTCTTTCTAATTCACTTCGCGCATAATTTAAAGAGTCTTGATTGGTTAAATCAATTGCAATAACAAAGCCATGACAACTTTCCAAGTACCTATCAGTATTAATTGTTCTAAACAGCTCTTGGCCTGCCGTATCCCAAAGTTGCAGCTTAACTGAGCGAGGACCGACATCAATTGTTCGCATTTTGAAATCCACGCCTATGGTAGCTATAAAAGATTCTGAAAAAATATTATCGGCAAATCTCAGTATAAGACTAGTTTTTCCGACTCCTGAGGCGCCTAGCATGACTATCTTAAAAAGATAACCATATTCATTGGGATCTTTAATTCGTGTTTTTCGAGCTAACATCACACACCTCCCCCCAGTCTCAAGCCCATTTATATTTCTATATTTTTTAACAAGTTACTATTCGATATTCTAGTTGATTATTATCACTTAATTATAGTATATACTATGCGGCATATTTAATATAATAGGTTTTTAAAGGATCAAACCCCATGACAAACAACCTCGTCCCCCTACTCTTATTCGCCTTTTCCGCCTCTTTCACGCCAGGACCCAACAATATCATGATCATGGATTCTGGTATGAATTTTGGCCTCAAAAAAAGCCTGCCGCATTATTTTGGCATTTGTCTCGGCTTTCCTCTTATGTGTTTGATGGTTGCCTTGGGACTGGGTGCCATATTTGTAAAATATGCCTGGGTCAAGGAATTCTTAAAAATACTTGGCTCGATTTATATGCTCTATTTGTCATGGAAAATTCTAACATCCCATAGCAAGAAAAATTTTCAATTGCGAAAACCCTTTCATTTTTTACAAGCCGTGATTTTTCAATGGATCAATCCAAAAGCATGGTTGATGGGAATTGGCACGATTTCGATTTTCACCATTTCCAATAATTATTTAGCTAATGCTATTTTAATTAGTTGTATTTATTTTCTCATCGGCGTTCCTTGCGTGGGATCATGGCTTTTATTTGGAAATTATTTAAATCGAATTTTAACTAAGGACAGTCATCGAGTATGGTTTAATATTATTATGGCGCTTGCTTTAGTTGCTTCGATAGGAATGATTTGGTTGGATTAAATATTTAGAAAACCTATGCAATTCCATTTTCATATTGACGGTGTCAAATATCATCATAAATCTACAAGGGCCCCTTGTATTCACAATCAAGTGAAGAAATATAGTCATCAAATTCAAATAGCGGCTCTTTCGGCATTCCAAAACTATTGTCCGATGATGTCGATACAGGCGCTGGTCTTGTCGGTGGCGGCGCAGATACCTGTCTAGATGGTGGCGGCGGTGGCGGTAAAAAAAATAAGCCAATTCCTGGCCGACTCAGTAGATGATCGTATGGTGCCTGCAGCTGTCTTGGCTGCTGCGGAATAGGATGATAATACAATGTTTGTGTTTGTGTTTGTGTTTGCCTTGGCTGTTGCGGGACGTGAATATTGCATACAGTCTTTGTTTGTGTTGGCGGATGCTCTATATTTTGCTTTTGTCCTAACTGTTCCTCTTTTTTATTTTGCGACTCTTCTAATTTTGTTAACCTATCACGGGCACCAATAATAAGGAAAACTTGCTCCCCTACCAGTACGGGAGATTCCGATATGACGGCATAATATTTTGAATTTATGTATTCTGGATCATGCTCTATTCGTATTGCATTTTTTCCCAGTATGACTGGCCGAGCCAATATCATTTCATCGTCAACAAAATAGCATTGATCCTTTCCAAGGCGTGTCCCCTTCCCCACTTCCATGAGCTTATTGCATGCAGAATTAAAGGTAAGAGAGCCCTTTTTTTCATCTGTGGGTGTTATTATTCCCGTAACTAGATCTAGAGAATAACGAGTATCATTCTTGTGTCGTATAATTTCTAATTCCTGCGGGATTTTTTGCTCTAAATGCTTTTCCTTTCTTTGAACATTTGCCATTGTTTTACCACGCTTGCTATTGCCGCGGCTATCTTGACCCTGCTCCCCTTTTCTTTTTAATGGTTTACTCGTTTTTGAATTCGCTGCTTTTCTTAGTTGTTGGCGTATTAGCTGATTTGAATTAGAAGATTCGCGCTTCTCTCTCTCTTGTTGTATCAGAAATCGTGCCTGCATGAAGGTATGAACTGGGATATTTTCCCCTTCTCTTGACAGCGTATAAGGCAGATTATCTAACAGAAATACCTCCGTTGAGACATGTTTTATTTTCCCCTTTTTTAAATTAACAAAATAAAATTTTTCAAAGGCATGAGAGAGAAGTCTTAGTTTTTTGTAAAGCGAATTAATATGATAAACATTCTCGCGTTTGTCAAAAGTAGTATAGGAACATCTTCCTACTATAAATACCTTACTAGCTTTAATTGCTATAACGATTGCTTCCTTTTTATCAATGTAATAACTATATTTTCCCCATTGTAATTTTTCTTGCGTTTCTGTTGTAGAGGATGATGCCGTTTCATTCATTTCAATCTTAGTAGCTTCTACTTGTTCTGGTAGTTCTTCTTCAGGAAACAATCCAGGAAAAATGTCCTTCATTGGAGCCAGATTTAAATCTTCACAGCCTAGGGAAGAAATAAATTCGTCATCTTCTGATAGGAATTGATTGGGCTGATCTTCTTGCGAGTATGTAGAAGTTGATGTTTGAACATCTTGCTCATCTGATTCAACGCGTTGCATAAATACCTCGCTTTTGTCATTTTATATGTTAGAACGCTTATATTAGCGATATTTTATTGCAAATCAAAGAAAAATATGTACATACCCATCACACCTCAAAATGCAATTTTTAACAAACGGCTTGCGTCGAAGTTAATAATGCATTCACAGCTTCACTATTTTTACTTTCTTTTTTTAGAACTCTAATTTTATCAACTAAAAAAGCGGGCAATAATTTTAAAAAATCACTTTATTTTATTAGCTTGGAATAAGCCTTTCTCATTTACTGTTCCCCAATTTTACGGGTATGCTTTTTATATTATTATTATTATTATTCTCTTCTTTTGGCATCTTATTTTTCTGGAAAAACATTGTTGACTGAAGTTGATTAATCATAGGCATACATCGATCAACTGTAGAAAATTTCAAGCCGCTTACTTGTAAAAAATATGATGTGATATGAAAAAGAATATCCCCACAAAATCCTTGATTAGCAATAAGTTCAGGTACGATTAGAAAACTCCATATCACAATAGGTTTTTCTAAGGCCGATAAATATTGCTGCATTTCAAACAGCATCTCTTCACATCCAAAAATTTTCTCATACAATCCTTCCGTTCGTCGAAACTTTTTTCCCCATTCCGTATCTTCATTTAAGCATTGCGTTAAAAAACGGATTTTCGTTTCGATAGGAAGTTGTTTAATGGCATCAAAAAGTTTAGATTTAGTCTGTTCTGCACGGACAACTTTTAGACTGGCATGGACAACTGCATCAGTTGAGTCCAACTGAAGAACTCTGTCATAATCAGCAAGTGCGAGAGCGATCTCACCTAGGTAATAATGTGAATTCCCACGGTTGCTATAAGCCGACGAAAAATCGGGAGATAAGGCAATTGCCTTGTCATAATCAGCAAACGCCAAAGTAACTAAGCCTTGATTTGCATAGCAATATCCACGATTATTATAAGCATGCCTCTCATTCGGATTTAATTGAATAGCCTTGTTATAATCATCTATTGCGAGATTCTTCTCACCTAGCCTGTTATAAGCAAACCCTCGATTGCTATAGACTAGCGAATAATTCGGGTCTGAGTTAATAGCTTGGTTGTAATAATCAATCGCACGGGTAATATTACCGTGAGCGTAATGCTGATTCCCCCGTTCAAAGTAATCTTCTGCAGTCATATGAGTTGTTGTGCGCATTTTTAAACCATTATAAGTCTATTCAGGACGAAAATAATACATGAATCCCGATTTATTTGATATTGGTATTTTTTACTTATTTTTAGTTATTTGCCGCTTCTTAGCCATATTTGATGCTAAAACAATTGCAGTGCCATTTTTCATAATGGCGAATACTTTAATTTGCTTAATTGCGGGAATATCCATGAAAAAACCCATTGGTTTAATTTTAGTATTCACGTCAGGGCGATCAAAAATAGGTTTTGTCATAGCAATGATTTTATCTCCCTTTGTGGCAACTAACAGTTGTACAGGGAGATTAGCTGATTTATCTAGCGCCCACCCACTAATTTTATAGCCGGAAGAAATTGATCCTGCACTCTCTATAGCACCAATCATTTCCTTGCTACTTTTAACGGGGTAATTAATACCATTTATTTTTAAATTTTTCTCCTTCAATTCCCCTTTCATTGGCGCAATCAATTGACCATTGATAGCAGAAACTTCTGAAGAAAGTTGGCCAGCAATATTATTCTTAATCGCAAAAACACGAATGCTGCCACTTGCTTTTGGCATTTTAAGGGTAAAGCCAGCAGGACGCGTATTTATTCCAAATCCATGCTCAATATCATATCGTCCAACGCCAGGGAGTGTTTGCGCAATGACTTTATTACCTGCCGTTGCTACGATGGTATCGACAGAACTTTTTAAGCGAGTATCAACCGTCCAACCAGAAATAGTGAGACTATCATTAGCTTTCCTTGCTGTTTCTACTGTGCCAATCCCTGATTGTATAAAATAGGTTTTACCTTCGATCGTTAATGTCTGTTTTTGGATATCTAAAAGTCCAGAAGGCGAACCATGGAATACAAGACGTTTAGTCATTTCAAATATTTTGGGATAACTTGGATTTTGCTTACGCCATAACTGAAGATTATCAAAACGAATTTTAACGGCTGTATCGATGCTTGAGGGTGTGATACGCAGCATGAAATTTTTAGGCATTTTAGGATCTTTGGGATTAGCAAGACTGCTTTGTATCATTGCGCCCATCCCTCGACTAAAATGCAAGGGTTCGCTCCAGTATTTCATTTTTCCGCTGACAGGTTCAATGGTTGGGCCCGTGTTTTGAGCAAAGCTATAAACCGTGTGTAATGTAGAGACTCTCTGATAAAACTCACGTACAAAATTAACATAGCCGGTAGATAAAAGACGATAATCATCCCAAGGATAATTTGGCGTGATGATGAAGGTTAATTTTATTCCCTTTTTGTCACAGAGGTCTTGTAAATGTTGCAGTACAGCGAAGGGTTGATCACGAAACTGCATTGGACGCACCTGTTTCTCTGCGCCAAGGACATAGGCCGCGTAATTTTGAGGAACAAAGTTCATGCTGATATCCCAGTTTTCAGGTCTGACCCAATATCCTCGGGGATGAATAAAAGCAGGCCGTTCAGTTGATGTGTGATTATATTCCCATGTTTTCAAGCTATCGGTAAACGCACTTGAAGAAAAGTGAAATGAAACAGCATCAGCAATATAAGCAGTGATTCCTTTAGGTTGAACCTCAGGTAAGTTACTAATAAAAGCATAGATAAATAATTCAAAGAAGACCTGTTTTAAATTGGGATCAGACTTAATATATTCTTCAAGGAAAGCAGCATTTTCAGTAATTGTCGCTGCGGGAACAGCAGCATTATAAGCTGGTGCTAAATCAGTTCCGTCAAGAACAGAAGGGTCAATAGATTGTTGAATGCGTGAAGTGCCAAGGAAAATAGTTTTAGGTTGATAACGCCACACTTCATAGGGTTTGATTAATCGGTCGATATCGATACGCTTTGGTTTGTAAGTGTTAATTCCCGATAAATTAATTTGTAAGGGCGAAACACCATAGGGGTCTATTATTCCAATAAAACCAAGAATAATGATCACCCATACAAGCACACAGAGAAAAAGTTTTGATAAGTAATCGTTAGAAATGAGAGTATCACTTTTAGAAGCCCCACTTTCTTCCCCACTTTCTTCCAATGGTAAGCTAATGCTTGCTCCCATATCAATGGCTATTGCGGCGGATCCATTTTCTACTGTTTCGTTGGTGATATGTTCTTCCATATGTGTTTTCTCTTATAAGGGGTCAAGTGCCAACCCTAACAACTGGGGTTCAAAAGAGCTTAATTTAACACAAGTTGTTAGGTGTTGGCACTTGACTCTTTACTTAGATCAATTTTAAGTAACTTATTAAGCTTGGATTTGCCTTGAGGGGTTAGATAGAGGATTCGTTCTTGTTTTGCACGCAAGACCCAACGTTTTTCTAAAAGTAGATTCAGAATCGATGATCCTAATGACCCAGCAAGATGCTATCATCCATCTCTAATCCGGCTAGCCATGAAAGCTGTTCAATACCTGGAAATTTCCAATTTTACTGATGTTGCAAGCAAAATGAAATCTGACTTTATTCATGAATTACGTCAAGCTTTAGTTGAAATTGAAATAAATGATGTTAAGCAAGCATTCGGCTATTGTTTTGATGATAACGGAAATTTATTAGTTGATGGAATCGAAAAGATAATGACAAACCATTGGCCATATATTATGGATGGAACTTATGGCGTGTGCTTAAAAGAAATTTCTGCTAAGAACATGGTATTAAAAAACATTTCTGTTTCGATACTAGAAGAATGGATAAACTGCATAGATAAAAATAAGGATCATTTATATGATAGAGCACGATATGCAGCGGAATTGTATGATAGTGTGGCTAGTTATTTTGGACCTCATGAAATTCTTAAAAGTACACGAGAGAGATTTTTTAATAAATTCAATGCCAGTTTAAATCAATAAAGAAAACAGAAACAGAGTCAGACTTGCCCATAAAACTAGCTTGTGCTACGATAACGCCAAATAGATGACCACCGGTCAGTCCATTTTGTGATCGAAAGTTAAAATAATGATTGATTTCAATTAATTATAAAATATGGGGAGTGCGAAAGAAATATCATGAATCCTAGGCCAACAATTTATAAATCAGATTTAACATTCACTTTAATTGACAACAACCAATACCAAATCAGCTTGCCTATCATTACTACTAAATTTGAAAATGCAGCCCCTGCCATTGCACAGGCTGTTTGTTATAATCTCGCCTTACCCGCCAAAGCAATTAACATTAAATACTTTAATAATAGAATGATGGAAAAATTTGGCGCTAAATTCAGCATTGATCTTCGATCTAAAAATCAGTTGAATGATCAAGAAGAAAAGATCATTTCAAAAGCAATCGAGGATGGTATAAGCAGCATTGATACGGAAAAATTTTTTAATTTTCAAGCCTCCTACTCAATAGAAGTGACAGATCAACCTAGTGATGACCAAGATGTAATCTTTACATGGAAAATCAGTAAAAGAACCTATGATTATAATTCATTGAACAAACTTCAAGAAACCGCAATTGAGTTTATAGATGATAGTAAAGCCCTATATCGAAGCAAATCTCATACAACAAGATTTACTTATGATCACTGTAGTAATCCTGTCAGTATTACTTATGAATATAATACCTATACCCTCCCCTCCGAAGAGTCTTTAAAAATTCTTGAAGATCAAGCTCGCCAGTATGTAGCTCAACATAAAAATTGTGCCGGTGTTTTAAATTCCATTATTAGCAAAGACTTTAATCTAGCATTAAGAAGAGCGTGTTTTGCGGGAGAGCTTGAACTAGTCATCATGTTATTTAAATTTAGTGATCAATATCCATTAAATCTTGATCTTAATCAAGCCTCGTCAAATGGTAAAACACCACTCGATTATGCAATTGCTTCTAAAAACGAAAAGCTTATTGAGCTCTTAGTTATTAATGACGCAAAAACGCGTGAACAATTACGATTTGCTTTAGCGGATACAGATCGAATCAGGATAATTGAAGAAAATAATCGGACTCGTCAAGGTAATAAATTTAATGATTATGGCTTTGATCAACCCTCTACTGAATACCCAAGTCAATCACGCCATGGCTTGTTTGGACATCATAATGCTGAAATCAATCGAACTGAACAATTACTTGATGAAGCTAGAAAGATGAATGAAGAAAATCATCGCCGAATAAATAAAGAAAGACAAGAATTTGAACGGAGAGAAAATGAAGATCGTGAACGTATGGAAAGACAAAGACAGCATGAGAGTTATTCAATTTCAAATCCTTCGCAGTACAGACCGTCTTCTATATTTGAAGAAGAATTAATGAGTACAAGAACTAGAAGCAGTTTTGGTATGAGTAATGATCATTCGCCATATCACGATCTAATGCATGAATGTGATCCATTCCCAAGAACCTCAGTGGGTACATCATTATTTGGAAGGTCACCAATGAGTACAAGGGGTGGAAGCAGTCATTCACCATTTCAGCATGATGCCATGTGTGATAATGATCCAAGGCATAATGATAATCAGTATCCCCATACTCCAAGTCCATTTTCGAACGGGTCAGGATACAATCCATACAAATGGTAGTGATAAAAAGTGCCCGCCCCGTCCGCAATGACGGGGTTGAATTCACAGAGAAAAATAATGATCGCTAATGTATCATTACGAATATTTTGGAGCAATGACGAACCGATAAGGAGAACTTAACATTTTAAATAGAGGCTTTTAATGAAAATCACAAAAAAAAAATTATTACAATCCGCTCGCCCAGGTATCATTTTTATATTCTTTTGCATGGCCTTTTTGTTTCAAGTAAAAGCATCATTTGCTGAGCCATCTCAAAGTCATCAGTCGGAAACTAGTTCATCTCAAGATAGCCAATATGTTTCAATCATAAAAGCAGCTATAAAATCAGCTACAGAAGGGCCCGCTACCATTTCACTTATCGACCAGGGCTCGCTGCACCTTCCTGAAGATTATCTGTTTATTCCAAAAAATGAAGCTTCAGCTGTTATGAAAGCTAACGGAACCCTTACAAAGCCAAGTTTTGTTGGGGTGATTTTTGATAAAAAAGATGACATTCATGGGCTTATAATGGTGGAGTTTATTAAATCGGGATATCTACGTGACGTCAATGCAAAAAATTGGACGGCAGATGAACTTATGAAAATGAAAAGCCTTAAAAAAAAGAATGATGAAGCCAATAAGGATCGCGTTACTAATAGTTCATCTCCAGTAGAAATTGTAGATTGGATTGAACCTCCAAAATATGATGCGCCCACACACAAATTAGTTTGGTCGATATTAGCGAAGAATAAGGAAATCAGCTCAGAACAAATGGTGCTTTACAACACATCCGTTCTTGGCAGAGAGGGTTATTTTAATTTTAATCTTATTACGTCTAATTCATCAATTGCTCAAGGTAAATATATAGTTCATAAAATTCTTTCCTCTCTTCGTTTCAATAATGGCAAACGATACGAAGATTTTAATGAAAGTACTGATCGTGTTGCGGAATATGGCTTAGCTGCACTTATTACTGGGATTGCGGCAAAGAAACTAGGATTGTTGGCACTTGCAGGAGTTTTCCTTATTAAAATATGGAAAATTGCAATTGTAATACCTATTATTTTATTGTGGGGACGGATTAAAAATCTATTCACTAACAAAAAAGATAAGGCGAGTGATGAAACAAGCAAATGATGGCGCTAATACTTTTATTGCTGTGGCATATCAATTTCCAAAGAAATTGCAGAAAAATTATGAGAAATATTTAGGTAAACAATATGACCTATAAAATTACAAAAAACATCAATCGAATTTCATTCCATGATTCACGCATTACAGATTTCAAGCTAACAGATAATGTTATTGTTCTACAACTTGACTGGGCTAAGCTTGACAATTATGAAGAAGAAAATTTACCCTCATTAGTATTGGGAAGTTGCGTATTAACACTAAATGGAGTTTACCATTCTTCATTAGAAGTAGAAAAAAACAAAGGCAATATAAAACTCGATTTTTCTGACACTTTTCCCAAACAATTTAAAGAGATTCTTGAAAATGTTAGTCAAAACGATAATGAAATTAGTTTTAAAGGATTTACTCCTATCAATGGGACTAATGAAAATAATGTGAGTTATCAATGGACAATCTGGAAATTGTGTTTTGAAAGTTTCGAGTTTACATGGAGCACATCCATTACAGTTGACGAATGGGAAAATGGTAGCATTCCAAACTAAGGCCCTAATAAATTTTTCTCCACCTGGGGATAAGGGGTCAAGTTGCCAACACCTAACAACTGGGGTTCAAAAGAGCTTAATTTAACACAAGTTGTTAGGTGTTGGCACTTGACCCATTACCGACACAAAAATAATTATTGATATTCTGTGTGCCTATCGTGTTGTCAAGTGAGAATACGCCATACTTGATACCGTACTCCATATTGTTATTCATCATCTTCGCGACGGCTTAGTTGTATCTGTTTGACCATCTTGCGGAGACGTCTCTTTTCCAGCTTTTTTACTACTCTTTCCCTTGAAAAAATTTACACTATTTTGTGCCGCCTTAATCAAACCCAAAGGCGTATAGAGATAGCCTGATACTTTAAGCGCTTGCTTTCCAAATCCCGCTGTTGTTTTAAGCCCTTGTTCAGCTTTTTTTTGCATTAGCCAAATCATCGCGACAATCTTTAATTAGCTTTGCGATTTCATCTAGCTCTAGCTTGTCATTATTGATTACGCCCGTTTTCTGATCCATTTCCTTAGGCTGAATCAGGGAGTGCCATCATTTCAGCCTTTGCTACTTGCCAACCGCAGGTGCACTTGGATTGTTCGACGCTCACCCACTGCTGACATTCCCTACAACGCTCTCCTTTCTTCATCACTTGTTCTCATTAGTTTGTCTTATCGATACCTCTCCAAGATAAGATTCAAATTTGTCTTTATTAAATAAAGTTACTGGTCGTAAATAGGTATTCATTTTGGGATCTACTTTCCGTTCTCGATATTTTTTTGCAATTACTTGAAAACATTTACCTACTGGAACGCCAGTCTTCAGTCTTCCTATGATGGGATTTAAGTTAGTATCATTAATGCGATATCCCCTGCCTGTTTTTTCATTCAAGAAATTTAGTGTTTCCAATGCTTGTGATTTAAGTAATTCACGCTCTTGCTTTGCTTGTGCTTTTGATTTTTCAAAATCAAAATCTTTTGAGTGTGAGAGGTCGGGCTTGCCCGACATTAATTCCTGTTCCTTTTCCTGATACTGTTTCTGTTCCTGTTCCTTTTCCTGATTTCGAAAGGGTTTCGCAAGGGTTTCAAGTACATCAATAAACTCTTCACTCAAATGCTTTTGCTTTTGAAGTAACTCATTCATTAAATGCTGAAGAAAATTTAAATTTTTAGGTAGCTCATCAAAAAGCTTAGCTACACTTTTCCCTTGATTCGGATTTTCAATAGGATGATATTTCATAAAACTATTGATAATCATCCAACTGCTTGCCTCGTCATAGAGTAGGAAATTAATTTTTGCTAATTCATCTCTAGCTTTTGCGACAACTTCGAAGCTCCAGTTTAAATCTTCAGCGATATAACCAATGGGAATACGAAAGCACCCCAACATGTTAGTGTGTGATGAAGTGAGTAAATAAGTTGCAAGTAACTTTGCTTGATCTGATAACTGACGAACATCAGCATGAGTCCAGAATTTAGTTTGAATTGAGCCGTATATTCTCATTAGCCACCTCTGATATTTTCTATGGGGTACAATTCAGGTGCAGTAAGCTGTCTCGGAACAATACCGCTCGTTACGCGTTCAATGGGGATTGCATATTTACCTGGAATTCTTTTTTGGCCATTACACATACTGCGTACATAGCTTTCTGAAATACCAAGGCTCTTCGCTAACCAGCGGCGGACGGTTGCACGTTGAATGCGAGGAAAGGTTTTTACATAATCTGATAATGTCATTGTGATTTCTTATTATTGATTAAAAACCTGATGTTACTATATGTATACTTTATGTCAATGCTATTGAGATACTTTTTGTTATATTGAATTACCGCGATACTACTGGTATCATTCGCAGACATAAAACAGCTAGGGTCTTTATCATGTCTACATGGACAATACGCGTTAAATCACGCATGAAAGAATTAGGAATGACACAGGAAATGCTGGCAAATAAGATGGGCATCACACGTGGCGCTGTGACTCACTATCTCGCTGGTCGACGTGTACCACCGCTAAAGCAATTTCAGAAACTTGCTGCTGTATTAAAAGCTGATCCGGCGTGGTTGCAATTTGGAACTGCTGCAGAAGGTAAACATTCAGTAAAAAAACCAGAAGCAAAAAATGTAAAATCAGAATTGACAAAAGATCGCCTGCCTATCGTCACTTGGGAGCAAGCATCACAATTTATCGGTTCCACCAAAATTACAGATAACGAAATAAAGCAATATTTGCCCGATTTTTTCACAGATAAACCACATTGGTATGCACTTCGTGTTAAGGGTGATACCATGACTACGCCACTAGGCAATAGCAGAAGCTTTCATGAGGGTGATGTCATTATCATTGATCCAAAGAAAAACGCGGCGCATGGAAATTATGTCGTTGCTATTTTGCCACGCGCAAAGGAAGCGACATTCAAACAGTATGTCGTGGATGGCGGTGTGCGATATTTGAAACCACTTAACCCACAATATCCCATTGTGAAAATAGAGGATAGTACGCATATTTGTGGGGTAGTGGTTGGTTGCTTGATAAGCTGCTAACCACTGATTTTTTCGAGTACTTGTATTAGTCACCCAGAACCCGTAAAGCGGTAGCAACAGACGATTGTTGTTTTTTCCAAATATAAAGTAGCATATACCTGTCAGATAGAAGGTCACTTTCATTCGATACTTTTTTAAACCCAAAGTGTAAATATACTCTTGGCGCAGATTCTTTACCTGCACCTTCAACAGGCGTCGTCAACAAAGTATGATGCACTTTTTGGTATGCCGCGAGTTGTGTTAGCTGTTTAACTAAATAATTACTATAGCCCTTACCTCGACATTGTTCATCAATAACCATATCAGAAATAAACCCTAAACTACCATTACTTAAAAAACGCACAAAACCAATATATTGATCACCTTGTTTTAAAGCCATTACAGCAGCAGCCGATCGAATTCTATGTTCAGTCATATCAGGGGAGTAGCTTTTACCCCAGTAGGTCTCTTGCAACAAATGACAAAACTGATCTCGTTCTCGAATAAATAAGGCTTTGCTCTCAGGAGTGTCGCCTACAATAACTTCAAGGCCTGCTATTACATCAGGGATAAAAGAAAAATCAGCTTCTCGCATACTATCTTGAGATTGCAACATAATGAAGTTGTCTGGTTCGCTTCTACATGCGATATCAGGAGAAAAAAACAAATGGGTGTCTTCATGAGGTACTAAAGAAAAAAACCTAGCGTGATATTTTTCCATCCAGTGTTCAATACTCAACATCATAAAATGTATCGCTTCAGGGTGACGCTCGTGCAGTACAAGATTGCTTAATAGGGAAGTGCGGTCAGCATCAGGATAAAAGAAAAAATCAGCTTCTGCAATCCATGTTTTCGCTTCCGCAGGCAATTTTTTTGCAAGAGCAATCGATTTTTTTTGTTCATCGTGCAATAAAATATAGTGTTCATTTTCATCAATAGTCACCATATCATCAGTTCTCCATTAAATTATTTTTTTGTTCATATTACTTTTCTCAATCATGATACCTAGATGATGGAAGCAAAAAACCACTACAATAGATAGAAATAAGAACGATACTAATAATGTTTTATGCCAGTGAAAATGGCTATAAAGAAAGCTACCACCAATCGGCCCAACAATTTTACCTAGATAACATACAGCATAATAGTTAGAGCTATATTGCAAATTTTTATCACGATCATTTCCTGCAAAAAGCTTCGCATAAATCGGCGTTACACCGAGTAAAAAGATTTCGCCAATTGACCAAATCACTACAGAAGCCACAATCATTAAATATGATGGAATGGCAACAACGGCAATTCCCAAGCCAATACTAAATCGATGCACAAAATTAAATCCAATAAGCAATAGAAAGCCTATTTCAAGATAAATTAATGAATTATTTTTTGTGCGCGAAATATTCATTGAGATAACTGTGAATAAAAAAATCTCAAATATTGAATTCAATAAGCCATCCATATTTACCTTATTAATGATAGTGCCATTTGTAGCCAAGATAAATATTAGCCATAAGTAAATTACGATACCTGAACATACATAAGGATAAACAGAAAGCCATTTCTGTTTTGTTTCACTGCTATTATTAATTTTATTGGCAAAAAGATAAATCCATGCGGCTAATTGCAGCAGTAAAAATAAGGAATAAGCGATCGTCCAATAATAGCTGCGGATATCATATCTGTTAATTTGAATTATATTGATTAAGATATTATAAATTTCATTGGCAAATAAGCCTGGTATTAAACTCAGAAAAATCAGGAAGTAAAATTTTTTATCTGATTTCTCGGATTTCAATTTATATGCCAAGTAGCCTAATAGCCCAATAGCGATATCTGCGATTGATTGTATGCAATAAACAATATCAGCCCAGGCCTGATCAAACAAGCCATTTTGCAATGAGATTGCATAGGCAATAACCAGCATTCCCCATGCAAAAAACCATAGAAATGGATTTCTCATTAATCAGCATCATGGGTTTTAATTGATATTATCCCTTGCCTAGCTGATTGATCTGCGCTGACAATACTAAATTGCTTATCAGTTTGCAATTCTGCTTTGAGCCACTCCAGATGTATTTCGCTATCTTCAATAATACTGATTTTAATTTTATTTTCTAAATCAAACTCCGACATGAATAACCACTCAACATATTTCTTTTATTTTTTTATTTATCAGTTGCGCACATTGTTGATGCGCCATTTTATCATAATGCACACCATCGATTTCCGATGGTTTCACTATGGATAAATCGAGATAATCGCATTTTTTTTCTTTCGCAAGTTGCGCGTATAACTTACTCACTGCTTTTGATTTATTAACAGCATCCAGCATAAATGGAGTACCATTTTCATCCACAAAACTTTCGACAATTTGCAGTGGAATGACTGGTGAAGTAACAAGAATTTTTGGCGGTGATTGTAGCTCTGCGCCATATTTTGATGTTTGTACTATATCAATCAATTCTGCCATGCCATCTTTAATTTGCTCAGCTGAGCGATTGAAATATGATTTAGTATCATTACCACCAAGCGCCAAAATAACAAGATCTATAGGCGCATGAGAATAAAGACATGAGGGTAAATATGTCTTCCCATTTCTATCAGGCGGCGGTGCATAATCAAGGTTCGTTGTTCTACTATTCAATCCTTCTTCTATTACATAATAATCAGTGCCCAGTAATTCTTGCAAAATACCTGGCCAGCGTTCATTCCTGGCATATCGTGCCTTGGTTGAAGAATGGTCTGACATGGGAATATATCCCCAAGTATTTGAATCACCGTAACAAAGGATGGTTTTTTGCGACATACGATTACCTTTAACTTAAATTAGACCTGATGGTAACAATATATTCACGCCAAGTGCAAATATGACATCACATTCTATCCAACTAAGGACTCTGCGCTAGCTAGGAGTTGATACAAATTGAATACTTTAATGTTGATTTTATGTATACTTAATGTATCATCAAAACTTCATTACAACTAACCAACAATGAGTCACGACAATGAATAAGAATATTTTCACAGAAAAAGAAGCTTCGGAATATATTGGAATGAGTAGAAGTTTTCTGCGGCAAGATCGCATGAATGGCTATCGAAAAACAAGAACGCCTGGCCCGGATTTTGTAAAGTTTGGCAGAAGCATTCGATATCGCAAAGAAGACTTGGATACTTGGATAAATATGCACTTAGTCAACCGTTCTTTCTAATCTCCTCTTTTTAAGAAGCCGTGCTTAATCCAGTCACGGCTATCTTCATCTATGCCCACTTTTGTAAATTAATTTCAAAACATTTTAATGCGTGCTTTTAGCATCCCTTGATAGCTTGATGTGCACTCACGCTGCACCCTAATTGCACCCTAGAATTTAGATTCAACTTTTGGAATATCTTTTAAGTATTTGATTTTACTGCTGGAGACGAGGAGGATCGAACTCCCGACCTTCGCATTGCGAACGCGACGCTCTCCCAGCTGAGCTACGTCCCCCTGGCCTAAAAATAATATTATGAATGCTTAAGAAATGCTAGTTCCGCTTCAGTAGACTCACGTCCCAGAACGTTATTTCGTTGCGGAAAACGCCCAAATTCCTTAATAACGCGAAAATGCGCATAAGCATAAGCAAGAAAAAGTTGATACACTTGTGTGGTTTCACTCATGGATAAGGCTACTAATTCTTGATACAAACGAATGGACCTTTCCTGTGTCGAGCCATCTTCGGCATGCACCAGCGGCATATAAAAAAATACGCGTTCAATTAAAGTTAATGATTGATCCATTTTTTCACGTAATCCTTCTGCACATAATTGCTGTGCTTGCTCATCGAAAGCAAATGCTTGAGAAGAATGACGGTGATAACAACGGGAAAATTGATCTAATAAAATAATCAATGCTAGACGACCGCGGGGCGATTTCGACCAATCAATTAATTTTCCCTCAGCCGCATCTTTATATTCTTGCATGAAGGTATTCAGCAATTGTTGCTTAACGGTATCATCATCACCAAACCACATATTAGTACGGTCACTGCTAGGTAAATCAGCAGAACCTAAATTTCCAAACCAATAATTTAATAATTCATGGATTTTATCTGGCATCGCACTCCCTTCTTTTTATTATGCCACTCTATTAGCATAGCATATTTTAATGTTAGATATTTACTTGATATTATTAGAATAACTATAAGATAAATTGCGCTTATTTTCTATTCTTTTATTAGTATTTTTGTTCCCGCAGGTATTTGCCCAAACAAATCAATAAGATCAGCATTACGCATGCGAATACAACCCTTAGAACCTATTACACCCATTGCTACGCTATCAGGCGCACCATGAATATAAATCTTACGCCGCATAGTATCAACATTCCCAAAACGATTTTTATGTAATTCCAATCCGCTTAACCAAAAAATTCGTGTCAAAATCCAATCGCGCTCGGGGAATTGCAAACTTAATTCTTTCGTATAAATTTCCCCTGTTGGCCTTCGACGAACAAATACCGTATTCACAGGATGACCTTCGCCAATTTTAGCACGAATAAGATGCCAACCTCGTGGTGTTTGCTCACTGCCATATTGTTCACCGGCACCATTTTTTGCTGTAGAAATTTGATATTCTTTTAATATTTTTTCATTCTCATAAATAATTAATACTTGCGTTCTGAGTTGCACTTCCAAATAAATTGCCATTATTTGCGACCATTTTTCAATATTTTTAATAAATCGATTACTAATTTTTCTGTCATATGATTCACATCTTGCGATGGATCAAATTCCGTAATTTCTGTCGCCAAGCATTTAGGATCTGAAACTATTTCGCTTAATCCCGCAATCATTGCATCTCTGCGAATGCCGCCAGCTTCAGGCACACCAACACCAGGCGCATCTCGCGGATCAATGCTATCCATATCAATACTGATACCATAGCCTATCGTATCTGCACTCACATGTTGTACCGCTTCTTGCAAAACGGCAGTAAAACCACGCTGTTTAATTTCCGGCATATAATAAATTCGCACACCCAATTTTGATAAAAATTCTAATTCTGCTTTTTCAAAACTACGCACACCAATTAGGCAAAGATTACGCGGCTTTACTTTAGGTTCAGCATGCAAAATGGATGTTAATACAGGATAACCGTAGCCTAGCAGACAGGCAAGCGGCATACCATGCAGACGACCCGATTCCGTCGTCGCTGGCGTATGACTATCCATATGCGCATCTATCCAAATTAATCCCATACTCCCTTTATTATGCAAGGCATCATACATACCGCTCCATGTGCCAATTGCGCAAGTATGATCTCCGCCTAACACACAGCATTTTTTTTGTTGCTGTATGAATGCAGAGATTTGCTTTGCTAATTCAGTATTAATATTTGCAACGATGTTTTCTTTGGATAAATCAGCCGATTGCGGTGAATTTACTATGGTTGTCCATTCTAGCGCATCTGTTAAATAAGGTGAGTGTTGAATAACAGCAGGTCCTTGGTCGCTATTAAACTGGGGCGCCTCCATACCTGCAATACTTGACGCATAAGCAATCAATTTCAGCATGGCCTTATCCTCACGTAATTGTCAACAGACCCTATTCGTTTATAATAGTCCGCTCAATAGTAATTAACAAAGGTTCTTATATGAATCAAGCGCAAAGTGCACAATATATTGACGAACTCTGGGATAAGAGCATCATTCCTAGCCTTATCGAGTATATTAAAATCCCGAATAAATCCCCCCAATTTGATCCTCATTGGCAGGCAAATGGCCATATGGAAGCTGCAATTAAACTAATGAGTGATTGGTGCAAGGCAAATGCTGCGGATAATATGACGATGGAAGTTATTCGCTTGGAAAATAAAACACCTATCATCTTAATTGAAATTGCGGGGAATAGTGACGATAGCATTCTGCTCTATGGACACTTGGACAAACAACCTGAAATGTCTGGCTGGGATGCAGATTTAGATCCATGGAAGCCCGTATTACGCGGCGATAAACTTTATGGACGTGGATCAGCTGATGATGGTTATGCAATTTATGCTTCATTAGCTGCAATTAAATCTCTACATCAGCAACACATTCCTCATGCTCGCTGCGTCATTTTAATCGAAGCAAGTGAAGAAAGCGGCAGTCCCGATTTACCTTTCTATGTCAATGCACTTGAAGACCGCATTGGCAAACCCAGTTTAGTTATTTGCTTGGATTCTGGTTGCGGCAACTATGAACAATTGTGGTTAACAACTTCATTGCGCGGTCTCGCAAGCGGTGTGTTACATATTGACGTATTAAAACAAGGCGTACATTCCGGTGCAGGCAGCGGCATCGCACCTTCTTGTTTCCGTATTTTACGACAATGTTTGAATCGCATAGAAAATGAAATCACAGGCGACATTATTCTGCAGGATTTACAAGTTCGCATTCCAGAAAATCGTGAACAACAAGCGGAACAGGCAGCTCGGGTATTAGGCAATGCTGTTTTCACTGATTTACCTTTTCAAGCCGAAGTAAAACCTGAATCTAATTCTGTTGCTGAATTAATTTTACGACGCACCTGGAAGGCTGCTTTATCAGTCATTGGCTGCGAAGGTTTACCCTCTATTCAAAATGCGGGTAATGTCACAATCCCCTCTCTCGCTGTAAAACTTTCCCTGCGTTTACCGCCAACTTGCGATCCCAATAAAGCAGTCAAAGCATTAAAAGAAAGTTTGGAAAAAAATCCTCCCTATCATGCGCATATTCGTTTTGAAACAAAGGAAGCAAGCGCGGGTTGGAATGCGCCACTTGAACAAGCTTGGCTTGTAAATGCGGCACAACAGGCTTCTCAAGCCTATTTTGGCAAGCATGCAGTTTATATGGGTGAAGGCGGAACGATTCCCTTCATGGGCATGTTAGGAAAAAAATTTCCTGAAGCCCAATTCATTATTACTGGATTATTAGGGCCAGGTTCAAATGCGCATGGACCTAATGAATTTTTACATATCCCTACGGGGAAAAAGTTGACTGCTTGTGTTGCGCAGATTATTGCTGATCATTATGAGAATAAAAAAGCGGGATAAGTAAATGGTTGGTGGATTATGGTGTAGATTCTTCGAGATGGTTTGCATAAACACCATCTCGAAGAATCTACACCATAATCCACCAACAACAGAAAATTAATAATCGTCATCACCCGTTGCCGTATCAGGCGTTGCATCTGGCGGTGTTGCACCAGGTGCCGCATTAGAATTAGCGCCAGAATTCGTATCACTTCCCATATTGCTATTATCTGTACCAGAAGATGCACCACTATTATCACTTGGGCCTTGCATAGGCGGCATGCCACTATTATCAGCAGGTGCGGCCTGACCTGTTGCCGGTGGTGTCGTTGCAGTTGGCGCTGCTGGTGCTGGCGCTGGTGCTGCTGCAACCGGCGCAGGTGCTTGCGCAGTCGTATTATCGCTAGCAGGACTCGTATTCGTTGTTGTCGTAGTGGTTGTCGTAGAAGGTGCTGTTTGCCCACTCATATCATCTGCCATCACTGGCGCAACATAGACAGCTGAAGCTGCTAGCAAGCCGGATGCTGCCAACATTGCATATGACTTCATTTTCATGTTTTTCTCCTAATTGAATATAAAATTTCACAAGCTCTAATCTAATACTAAACTCGCATTATTTCTATTCTTTTTTCAAATAAAAGTGAATAACTACAACAACTTTGAGGGCGAGATCCATTTTGAATTGACTTTGCGTGAGTAGTTTTGTTATAAAGTTCGGCTTTGAGGCACAAAGCAAAGGATGGCATTTGCAGTAATTGATCTAAAACACTAACTATTTTATTTATAGGAAACAATTTCATGATGGCAAATCGTACAATGACGTTTCCCTGGTTCAAATCAATTTATCCATGGCTGATTGTCTGTTGTGGAATGTTATTTTACTGTTACAACTATTTTCTCCGTGTCTCTCCCAGTGTTATGCAACCCGAACTTACCCACGCTTTCCATATCAATGCCACTCAATTTGGCGCCCTTGCCGGTCTCTATTATTACGCTTATACCCCAATGCAAATACCTGCCGGCATGCTCTACGATAAATTTGGTGTGCGAATTGTGTTATGTATGGCATGTTTACTCGCAGCAATAGGCTTAGGCATATTTGTTTCTGCTGATAATTTATCCACAGCGAGCCTTGGACGTTTCTTGATTGGCTTAGGTGCAGCATTTGCTTATATTGGCACCTTAAAATTAGCATCCATTTGGCTGCCGACTAATCGCTTTGCCACTGTCGCTGGCTTAGCCACTGCTATTGGCATGACTTCTGGTGCACTAGCACAAACCTATCTCACAGAAGCAGTCGAATTAATCGGCTATCAGCAAGCATTACATAGTGCTTTTATTGCTGGTATTGTTTTGAGTGTGATTCTCTTTTTATTTGTGCGCAATCAGCCAAAAAATCAAAGCAGTAAAGGAACGGCAACAGAGATGCAAGCACCGATCAATTTAAAACAATTATTGGGTGCGCTACGTCTCATTTTTACCAACCCACAAATGTGGCTGATTGGCATTATTGGCTGCTTATTATATCTACCCTCATCTGTTTTCTTAGATCTTTGGGGAATCCCTTATTTAAAATCTGTTTATCAACTGACTTCTGCTCAAGCGGTACAAATATCAACTTATACATTTTATGGCTGGATCATTTCTGGCCCTATCATTGGCGCATTTTCAGATAAAATCAGACGCCGACGCATGCCCTTAACGATCACAGGTTTTTTTGCGGCATTATTACTTTGTATCGTGTTTTATTTACCGAGTGGTATCGACGCATCAAATTTATATTTCATTTTCTTTGCTATTGGATTTTGTTGCGGCGCTCATCCCCTCTGTTTCGCATTAGGAAAAGAAAGTAATCCCATACAAATTTCTGGTACCGCAGTCGCTGTCACTAATATGCTGATTATGGCAGGCGGCGCAATTTTCCAACCGGTTGTAGGCAAGCTCTTATATTTACATACGAATAGCCCGCTTGGCATTGATGGCCTGCCCACTTACACAGCTGCTGATTATACTTTTGCTCTCAGTGTTATTCCAATTGGTGTTGCTCTTGGTATATTTCTTTCTCTCTTCTTAAAAGAAACCTATTGTGAATCTCAAGTGACGGAAGAAAATAAACGTATGATCAAAGCATTGGATCTGGAAACAGAGACAGTGAGATAAGGCCGGCGCAGGTGTTCGTCATTATAAAAGCGTTCGTCGTTGCGAGGAGTGCTTTTATAATGACGAACATCTTCACAACAACCTCACCCACCGCTCATAAACAATATTAAGGATTACTTAATAATTCCTCGCTATACTTGCGCCTTATAAGTCACACACAAAGCGAGAACAATACATGATCGGCCGAATTGAGCAAGAAGAAGTACAATTACAACACTTATTACAGATAGAAAATTTAATTGATCAGAGCGATGAAACGGATGCTAATCTCAAACAAGCCCATCGCCGCCTTAAAAAATACAATGTAAATACCTCCGCCTCGCTTAGTACTTTTTATTACCATAGCCTTTGTCTAAAATTATTCTATATGAGAAATTTAGAATACGTGGCACACTTACAACCGGCTATCAATGCATTCGAACAAATGCAAAAAGATGATGAGCCCTCACTTCGTGTTAAGCATCCACAGAAAGTAATATGGCGCATCATAGCTCTCAAATGTTTTTACGCTTCAATGCTTGCTATTGATCACCATCTTCTCGAAGAAATTACAGGATTCATTAGTGAATTAACTAAGGCAATACAAAAACTTCATACTAAATTACTTCTCTCAGAGCTCCGGCAATTTCAAGAATCAAAAAAGATAGAAATAAGCACCTCATCACTAGATGGATTTATAAGAAAATATTGGCCTCATATTAGAAACACGCATACAGATGATTTATTTCATCACCAAATAAAAAAAATACAGGCGCAAAATGAAGAATTTCGTATCGCTTTTCGTCCTGAAATCATTAAAGCGCATTTCATTCATGTCTGTATGACACTTAACTTAAATCTTGAAAATGAAAGCATGCGATGGGACCTGAGCATAGAAAATAGCGAACTTGTTTCTGGTTTAGCCCATCATTTAATTGATTACTTATTAAAACCCTTGTGCGATAAAAATAAAGTTTTCGACGCGGCAAAAATATATCAAGCCTTATTAAAAGCCATTCATTTTTTTAAAATCTATGATCAAGACTTCGAAAATCAATCCGAATTAGAGACCTTCCATCTTAAACTAAGCAACTATTATCACTTGATCCAAGGTGGCTGTATCTCAGCATTTAAATCGCTGCCTGTCGACCTCGCGACTCAACAAAAACATAGCAATAAAAAACCCCAAGCCTCACGAATTGCAAAAGAAATTCAAACCCCGAAAAAAACAAGCCCTAATCATAAAAGACAAAAAAACGAAAAAATAGAAAAAATGGAGAAAAAGAGGGCTATTCTATTAAAGGGCGCTGGCACACCCATTGATAAAAGTGATTTGGATGATATTTATAATTTTAAGAAAAAATTACAATCACTTTTCATAAAATTTCAAATCAAATCAGAGCTAAAATTATTCCTTAAAGGGGGTCTCGCAGAACGCTTTGCCATTTATCTCTGTCATCGCGCTCCTGCTGCCGCCGCAAAATATTTTGTTAATGATATTGATTTATTCATCCCTTATAATGAAGCCCTTTTTCAACAAATTGACATTCGCGCATTTCTTCGCGCCGAGAATTTTGTTAGCGATTATGCAGAAGATGTGGAATATATCTCCGTCAAGAGAGTCAGAAAAGGCCGTGTTAGCCTAGATATAACTGTCGCAAAGTCACGTCGCTATGAAAGAGAATGTCTTACCGGCCTTGACTATAGCGAATTTGAAGTCATTGATCATCATCACATTGGCCATGGCACGATTCCGTCTAAATTAATTCAACTTGATGGGCATGCCTATCAATTGAGTACTCGGGATGAATACATGCCAACACTCTTCCAAGCGGCAGCAATGGATGAATTTGCAGTGAAGCTGCCCATCCAAACACGGCAATTCTCTTGTTATTTTATTTTTAAAAAATACATAAAAATATTACATTGCGACCATAAAATAAATTTAGACAGGCGATCAAGTAATTTGCCTGGTATGGTGCCCTTTAATGCCTTGTTTACTGATCCCTATCCATTGAGTAGATATTTTACCAAGCTATTTAAAGAAGGTAGTGACCATGATTGCTATAAAGAAATAGAAACTTTTTTGGTGAGAGGAATCAATGAAAATGAAAAATTTGCCGTCTTTCCTTTTTTTAAGGCTTTTTATTTTTCCTTGATCTACCACTTTGCAAATGAAAAAAAGATCCTGCTTTCTATCGAAGCAATCAGTTATTCAGCAGAGAAGTATGCAAATTTTTTAATTAACGATTTTGTCGAAGCAAAAAAATCTGAGGGAAAGCCCATAGAAGAAAATTCTGAAGCAAAGTCCATAAAAGAATGGCGTGAAAAAATCATCGCAGATATTAAACTTTTAATAGATAGGTATGCGCAAAGCAGCCCACGCATTCATCCCTCTCCTGCGACTCTATTTACAGTTCCTACGAATCAGGCACCTCTTCAGCTGATGCCTGATCCGCAAAAAGAGCTAGAAAATCACCGCAGCCATTCTTTGGCCGGCAAAAATTCATCATAAAGCTTTCGTTCAGCCGAACCTGCTTGCGGTTGCCAATCATAATGCCACGCTACCAAGGGTGGCAGGGACATGAGGATAGATTCCGTGCGACCGCCAGATTGCAAACCAAATAGCGTACCGCGATCATACAATAAATTAAATTCCACATAGCGGCCACGACGATACAATTGAAAATCACGTTCAGTTTGACTATAGGCATGGTTTTTACGCGTCGCTAAAATCGCTTGATAGGCTCTAATATAATGATTGCCAACACTTTGCATAAAGGCGAAGCAATGTTCAAATTCACCTTCATTCAGATCATCATAGAAAATACCACCAATGCCGCGCGCTTCCTGTCTGTGTTTTAAATAAAAATATTGGTCTGCCCATTTTTTATATTTAGCATAGGCATCTGCTTTAAAGCCATCACAAGCTGCCTTTGCCATTTGATGCCAGTGCACGCAATCTTCAACAAAACCATAATAAGGCGTTAAATCAAAGCCGCCGCCAAACCACCAATAGGGAGCCATCCCTTCCTTCTCAACCACGATAAAACGCACATTAAAATGCGAGGTAGGCGCGTATGGGTTGAGCGGATGTACAACAACTGAGACACCGAGAGCTTGAAAGCTTGCATCGATTAATTCTGGACGCTTGGCAGTCGCCGCCTGCGGCAATTGTCGTCCATGCACATGCGAAAAATTAACCCCTGCTTTTTCTATCACCCTAGCACCAGCAAGCACGCGGGTGATGCCTCCTCCGCCCTCCCCATGCTCCCACTTGTCTTCAATAAAATGGCCTTGACCCTCTTCTTGTTCTAACATTGTACAAATACGATTTTGTAAATCGAGTAAAAAGTGCCTGATTGAAGGCATAATCGCAATGGGATCAATGACTTCAATGGGATTGGCGGATGATTTTTGGTTCATTATTGATCACCTTAGTGTGATAATTATTTGCCACCCTGGAGTAAATTGGTATATTATTCGACTCTAGCAAGACTATTATACGAGGATTGGGAAATGAATACACGCGACCTAGTTGATATCATCGTATCAGATGAAGTTGCCGCTATACTAAGTCAATTAGCAGATTTCAATGCACAACTAGATGAGATCACTCAAGCCTTAAATAATATCGATGAAAATAAAGATAGCAAAATACTATCAATTCAAGCTCCCAATTTTTTAATCAAGTATAGTCATCTACTGAAAAAACAATACGCCATTAAAGATAATCCTCCCCTTATTATCAAAATGATCAATCAGTTTTTTAGTATTTACGCTGAATATACAAAATTTTTAATTTCGAATAGATCTCTAGCTGATGTTAGGAAATTAGATAGAAATATGGCTTCTGTCACCACATTTGAGCATATTCCAGACCTCAAGGTCAGATTTAATTGTTGCATGCTTCCTATATTTATTGGTAATCATTCTTCCGATTTAAACCACCTGGAGTTTGCTGCTGGAGAATTGAATAATCTTAAAAAATCATGTCAAGTCGATGAACTCATTCTTAAAATTGATAATGCCCTATTTGAAATAACACTCTCTTATATTGCCATCATGATGGGATATGAGCCAAGCCATGAAATTGCAGCATGGAAAAAGCATCTCGAAACAATACAAAAAAATCCCATTGATATGAATAATCTATTTGAATATATCATAGCGCAATATTTAATCCTTCCATTTAGGACTTTACAATATGAAATCATGATTGAATCATGCAAGGCAATTAATGAA
The DNA here is from genome assembly GCA_013287745.1 of Gammaproteobacteria bacterium. Classification (GTDB taxonomy): domain Bacteria; phylum Pseudomonadota; class Gammaproteobacteria; order DSM-16500; family DSM-16500; genus Aquicella. Next base: position 8,104 of record JABDDF010000010.1, on the reverse strand, counting down.
GCAATCAATAAGCTAGGCTGCAATTTTCTGGATGCAAAAATTTTAGCAAAAATCGCGATGAATAATGAATTAGCAAGCAAATTTCTAGGTACAGAAAAGTCAGCAGAAACTAAATTAAAACGACTTGACAATAGATATAGAATAGCAATTGCAGATGATATCGATAACGATACCTCTCTTAGTAAGATTAATGAATACATCAAACAATTATCAGGTTTCATTAGATATCAAATACCCAATAGTGAAGAATTTAGACCAAAATTAGCCGCTATTCAACGGACCTTATACGATGAAATCAGCTTTAAATCACTCCTCTTTTTGCAGCAAGCTTATACCAGCTTAGAAAAATTTCAGAAAAAAAAATTGACTATCAAAAAAAGAGAGATAATGCAAAAGGTGCTAGCATGTAAAGTAGAAAATTCTGAACATCGCTTTAATCTAGCCAAGGGCATTTTAAATATTGCTCACCAAGAATATGAGCAAGCTGATGAATTTGAAGACCTGCAATACACACAAAAATATTATGCTGCAGCCGCAGAAAAATTTAGCCTTGTTACAATAGACCATCCCGAATTTATTAAGCTGCTATGCGTAAAACTCATTAACTGTTTACTAGGTTACATTAAATGTGCTTGCGACTATCAAGAAAAAGATACAGGTCTTGGTATCACAAACAAAAAAATATATTTAAGACAGCATAAGCCTATTTTTAAAAAGATTTTTGGAGATCGTTCTAGCATTACTGAAGAACAAGCAAAAGATTATAGCGCACATTTAAACTTCCTTTATTCGCTAATCAAAAAATCAGTGCTCGACACAAATAGTATCAATATAATGCGCAATATAATTAACTCATTGCTTCATACAGGTTCAAATGCAAGAAAAATAAAAAAAGATTTATTAGAAAAAATAGATTCACTAAGCGAACAATTAGAAATGATAAATAAATTTATTAGTGAATTTAACACCACTAAAGATCATGACAAAAATGATCGTAACACTGCTAACGCTCACTTAGTAATTTGTATAAAAGAAAATTTAAATGATTTAATGAAGACTGAGCTATCCATCATCCTTATGAAATTAGATGAGAAAAATTTTAATAGGCATTATCAAGAAGCAGTCAATGCACTGATGGAAATTGCTAACAAGCCAACAGACTTAATAAATACTGCAATCCAAGCCCTTGAAAAAGATTTGAAGAAATTTAGAAATGATCAAATAAGCCTAGATGAGTTGGAAAAAAATGATTTTTCAATTGGAAAATACATAAGAGAATTCATCTTAGATGAACAATATGAAGTTGCCGACTGCCTATCCAACTTAATATTAGCCATGTCTCAGCATTATAAAAAACCTAATGATGACAGTCTAGACCTTGAAATAAAGAAGAGAACACATACCACTATCTTAAGTGCATTGTATTATTTGATTTTTGATAATGAGAATCTAAGCCTTGAAAATAAAATTCATTATTGTCAACTCTATTTACAGAAATGCGATTTTATCACTATAGACATTAGCAATGTGAGCTTACCAGCAAAAGACAGTGCTAAAGTGTGTATGTATTTATATGAAAACACCGGCGATCCCAGTTATATCGCCAAGAAACAATATATTGATAAAGCGCTGACCTTTGATCAAGATAAATTGATTTTGGAAGAAAAAATTAGCTTTGAAACAACTCACCTATTAGAAATGACCCAAGATCTTGATGTCAGGGCGAAAAAACTGCTTCTTGATATTGAGACTAGTAATCAATTCATATTGGATAGTGAGAGTTATCAATCTTTTCCTCTATTAGATTTTAATAATAAATATAAGCATACAAGTATACCAGATATGATTATTCGACTTCATCAATCATTAAAAGATGAGTACGAAGCTATTGCCAAGCATATTATAAATGTAAATCGGCTAAAAGATCAGTTACTGGCTCAACTCTCATCACATACACTACCTTATACGCCAATTGCACTTGATCAGCTTGATGAAGTTAAAATACTAGCACGCCATGTGACTCAAGTTGAACAAGATGCGCTTGCTTATGAAGCACTCACTCAGCATATTGCTTGCATTGAAACAGCACTAGCCTTACTTAAAACTGATTTTGATGCTTTTAAAAAGCATGCCGCCCATTTGAATGATTGTGAAACTCGATTTTTAAGTGATAATGCAAGCAGTCATACTATTTCCATGCAATCAAACAGTGATGAAAAGAAATCTCAGCCCGCTAGAGATCAGACCGGGAATAAGAAAGCAGCAGCCAATGCGCAAGCACAAACACATCAATCAGCGCGACAACGCAAGGTTGAAATGAGGGCCATGCGTGAGGCTGAATTAGCGAGTCAGAAAGCTGCTAAGGAAAAACAAGATCAGCAGCGTAAGGCTGATTTTGAAATAAAACGACAAGAGCAGCAAAAAGTAAAGGAAATAGCGGAGCAAGAAGCCAAGCGTAAAGCAGAACGTGAGGCTGAGCGTCTTGCCGAACAGAAAAAACTTGAAAAGATGCTTAAACAAAAAGAACGGGAAGTTAAAATAAGAAATAATATTCTTCTCAATGGCAAGGGAGCTAAAATATCATTTGCTAATTTAGCTCAGGCTTATCAAATACAAAAAAGAATAGAAGACCGTGGTTCCAAATGTCTTTGGGTTGGCAGCTTTGCCCATCGCGTCATTATCTATCACTTTACTAACAAACCATGGCTAGCGAAACATATCGTCGTCAATGATCTTGATTTTCGAATTTTCTATCATGACAAATTTGATCAAAAGCAGTTTAGAGAGACGGAAGGATTCAATCTTGAAGTCATTGAGAACGATCAAGTAGTCAGTGCCAAGCGAGATGTCCCTGGATGTATTCCAATGGATACTGTCATAGAAAAAATAGAAGATTGCCCCCGAAATTATGTTTCTGCCTTTGATCACTGCGGACTTATATTACACGCCAACATCGATAAAATGACTGATCGTAAGGAACGAGATATTGTTCCTATCGGTGACTATTTTGCTGAAATTTGCATTCCACCGTCTTATCGACAAACCATTATTAATACATGCCAGTCTAAAGAATTACTGCTCTACCCGATGAATGTAACACATAGATACTATGTTGCTATTGTTTCTAAATTACGGATTAATTTATCGCACGCCCTGCCTGAGCTTGACCTTGCCGCCAATGTATCACAATTAGAAGGCATGCTTCCCTATTTACAGGCCGTCTATCAGACAGAAGAGTATTTATATCAGCAATTTGTGGCTAATCGGCAGATGGATAACCCCAGTGTTTGCTATGACGAAATCATTAATTTGATTAGAAGAAATATAGCTGCAAATGATGCAGATCACCTCAAACCTATTTTACAAAGATTTTTTTCTGCTTGGATTAGGCATAATTTTACTAGTATTACAGATTTATCAATCATCCTTGAGTTTACTAATAAATGCAGTGAACATTTTATTCGTCTTTTTATTATGGATGAACAAGCCAAGAATTACAGCTACAGCCTGGTTGTCAGGATGATCAATGACCATGCTGAGGAATATATAAGAAGCAAAAGAGCCGAAACGCCAACAACCACAACGAGTACTCTTGGCATATTTGCGCACAATAAACTAGGGGTCGCGATGACTAATGCGCCGGTTGATGAGCCAACTTGCCAGGAAGCAATACAGCCACAATAAAATATTTAATTCGAAAATATAATATAGAAAAATATGAGGGGAGTAGGAAATGCGATCAACTGATTTACCTAATATGGCGGAACAAAATAGCTTTATTTATTTATTTAATCTATTTAGTCATGAAAAAAAAATTGAAGAAGAATTCATCAAAGAACTAAATTCTTTAACTAACAACTTAGAAAAAAAAGATAATGAAATATTATCAAAAGATGCGCCTGCTTTTCTTATTAAATATAGTCATTTCTTACATGAACAAGATAATACATCTGTATATAGCCGATCCTTCATTGCAAGAATAAGAAATAATCTATTCATTATCTACACGACCTATATTAATTATTTAATCGAATCAGGGAAGAGCAAAGGTGATTTTGATGATTTGCATGGGAAAATGGCGCCCATTACAAGTTACGATAAAATTAGTGATATCAATATTAGATTTAATTGCTGCACACAATCAATAGCGCTCGGCAACCATTTATCAGACTTAAGCCATCTTGAATTTGGTTTTAAGGAAATTCAAAAAATTAAAATTTCTTATTTAGGCAGAGAAGATCTCACTGATCTTATTGACGATATTGATGAAATAATTTGTCAAACTTATTTATATTATATTGCTGCTAAGCTTGGCTATGATTGTTTTCATGAAGAGAGAGAATGGAAAACATATGTCACAGATAATAGAAAATATCTCCACAGTGTAGAACATGTGTTTGAATACATCATCGCGAGATATGTAGAAAAACCCTATCATTCCGAGCAATATGAAATTGTCATTAGATCAATTGAAGTAGTCCATGAAACAATGACTGCTTTAGATATGCAAGATCCAAGCATTTTAAAAAAATTAAGCAGATTTAATAAATCAACGGCACAAATACAGTCCACAGAATCAATCCCATCGCAATTTAAACGATATAGGGTAAGATATGAATCACTTAAGAAAGCGTCTTCAGATGTAGGTACTCCCCCCATCATTCTTTGTGAACGGATAAGGCAATGCAAAGATTTTATTAGATTCCAAACACCCGATGAAGAAAGATTTAAATCGGAATTATCTGAAGAAAATTACAACAGCTACTGTGAAGCAAAATATCGCACTTACATCCTTTTGTATAGCCAATACATTTTCTTAGAAAATATTTATAAAAGAATATTTACTCCCGAAACTAGAAAAATTGTACGCAATTTAACAGATTGCACAGTCTATGAAAATGAGCATCACCTAGATAAAGCAAATTTTTTAACTCGCGTTGCTAATCTTGAAGCATCTCGCAGCAGTAAAAAGGAAGATTATTATCATATTCAAAGTTTTTATGCTGCGGCAATACAAGAATTTCAGCTTATCAATCAAACCTATGACCAAAAAATCTATGCTGAGATGATAAAATGTTTAACAAAATATATTAAATACGTCTGCCATCAAAATGAGGGGGTTACTGGTCTTAGCAATATCAATAAAAAAATATTTTTAAAACAGTATGAACTGCTTGAAGAAAAATATTTTCGCCCCAAGTCTGAGGAAATCGTTAAAAAGGATGGCATTGATCAAACCTATCTTAATATTTTAATCGATCTAATAAAAAAATCGGTCTTAGATAAGGACAATATGAGTCAGTTAATTAATTTGATTAAATCCTTGCTTAACACCAAGTCTCCCTCGTTCAAATTAAATAACATCTTATTTAAAAAACTTACTGAACTAAATAGACAATTAGCAGAGATCAATCAATTTATTAGTGAATTGAATAGATCCAAGACTCAAAAGAAAGCTGATCTCATCACCGCAAATAAATACCTGGAAATATGCCATAGAGAAAATCTAAGCGATTTAGTAAAGATTGAATTATCGATCATACTCATGCGGCTGGATAAGAAAAATTACGAATTACATTATAAAGAATCAATCGCAGCCTTAATGAATACGACTGACTGCCCTGAGACAACAAAGCTAGTCTGCGATCGACTTAATGAGTATTACTCAAAATCAGCACCTAATGCGATCACGATAGATCAATTACAAGATCATTTATCATCTGCTTTAGAGATTATTAATTTACTTATCACTAGAGAACAGTATGAGTCTGCAGAATATTTATCGAAACTATTTTTAGAAATCTCTCTTCGTTATAGAAACTCCCATCGTGACAGTATTTATCTTCACGTGAAAAAGCAAATTAATTTAACGCAATTAAGTGCCTTGCATTATTTAATTGTAGTTGATAAAGATTTAGATATTAATACCAGGATCAAGTACAGTAAAATATACTTTAACCTGCATTCGACCATCACACAGGAAGAAAGCAGCGACCCCATCATAGCAAAGAAAACTTGTGAAATTTATATTTTCTTATTCAATAATACCAATGCGAGTTATGCAGACAAGAAGGAATATCTTGCGAAAGCATCAGCCATTTACCCACCCGATGTCGCCTTAAATAAAAAGCGAGAACTTGAAATTGAACATATTCTAGAAATTACGGATAGCCTTGATATCACTGCAGCAACAGTGCTTGATCGCATAGATACCGACATTCAAAACATGCATGATAATGACAATTACCAATATTTTTCTCGCTTGGATTTTTATAATAAATATAAACGTGTAAGCGTGCCAAATAATATTGCTCGACTCTATCAATCACTAAAAGATGAATACGAAGCTGTTATTAAGCATATTCAAGATTTGAATTCACTCAAAGATCAGTTACTTGTCCAACTCAAATCAAATATATTGCCTTATACGCCAATGATACTTAACCAGCTTAATAATACTGAAATGCTCGAACTGAATATGAAACAAGTTGAAAATGATGTAATCGCTTATGAAGCACTTATTCAGCATATTGCTTGCATTGAAAAAAGCCTAGCCTTAATTAAAACTGATTTTGATGCTTTCAAAAAACATGCCTCTGCTTTTCAAGATTGTGAAATTCGATTTTTAAGCGGCAGTACAGGCAATCATAGCACTTCCACGCAATCAAGCCATGATGAGAACAAATCTCAACCTGCTAGAGCTAATATTGGGAATAAAAAGCCAGCAAGCAACACGCAAGCTCAAACCCATCAATCAGCAAGACAACGCAAGGCTGTAATGAAGACCATGCGTGAGGCTGAATTAGCAAAGCAGAAAGCCGACAAGGAAGAGCAAGATCGTCAGCGCAAGGCTGATTTCGAAATTAAGCGTCAGAAAGAACAAGAAGCCAAAGAAAAGCTAGAGCAAGAAGCAAAGCGTAAAGCGGAATATGAAGCAGAGCGCCATGCAGAGCAACAGAAACTTGAAAAAATGCTAAAACAAAAAGAACAGGAAATTAAAACAAGAAATAATATTCTTCTCAATGGCAAAGGAGCAAAAATTTCATTTGCTGATTTATCCAATTCTCTTCAATTACAGCAAAGAGTGGAAGAAAGCGGCCCTGAATGTCTTTGGGTTGGCAGCTTTGCCCATCGCATCATTTTCTATTGTTTTAGTGACAAACCATGGCTGGCGAAAAATATTGTCGTCAGAGATCTTGATTTTCGAATTTCTCATCATGAAAAATTTGATCGGGCTTTATTCATGGATAAGGAAGGATTCAATCTTGAAGTGATTGAGAACGATCATACTGTCAGTGCCAAACAAATTATTCCTCGATGTATTCCACGTGATGTGGTTATAGAAAAAATAGAAAATTGCCCGCGAAATTATATTTCCGCCTTTGATTACTGCGGGATTAAATTACATGCCAACATCGATAAGATGACTGATCGCAAGGAACGAGATATTGTTCCTATAGGTGATTATTTTGCAGAAATTTGCATCCCACCAAAATATCGGCAAACCATCATTAATACTTGCCAGTCTAAAGAATTACTGCTCTACCCGATGAATGCAACACATAAATACTATTTTGCTGTCGCCTCTAAATTATGTATTAATTTATCGCATGCTCTGCCGACGCTCGATCTTGCTGCCAATGTATCACAGTTAGAGGGCATGCTTCCCTATTTACAGGCCGTCTATCAGACAGAAGAATATTTATATCAGCAATTTGCGGCCAATCCACAAATTGATAGCCTGAGTATTTGCTATGACGAAATCATTAATTTGATCAGGAGAAATATAACTGCCAATGATGCCGATCACCTTAATCTCTTTTTAAAAAGATTTTTTTCTGCTTGGCTTAGACATAATTATCCTGCTATGACAGATATATCAAAGATCATTGATTTTACAGCTACCTGTAGTACGCATTTTATCAAATGCTTTATTCACAATGAACAAGCCCCATATTATGAGTACAATTTTGTCGTAGAAATGATTAATGATCATGCTGAACAATATGTAAAGACTTTACAATCCAAGGCTGCAACCGTTGGCACGAGTAGCCTTGGAATATTTTCACAGAGCAATACGGAAACGCAAACAGAGCTTGTTAAT
>JABDDF010000009.1 GCA_013287745.1 Gammaproteobacteria bacterium | reverse complement strand
ATAACAAGAATCAAACACATAAAAATCCAACCGGAAGTCCAGAAAATATCATTGGTAGAAAGCATATAAGCTTGATTTGTGACTGTGCCTTCAATGACGCCAAGATTTTTCAAGCCTGTAAAGCCAATTGCGTGTAAGCGATCAAGTGATGCGCTATTAATGGGATTGTAGGGATTGATATGTTCAACTAAGCGGCTATGATGAAAGGCTTCTCGTCTACTCCACATGGTGACACTTAATGAAGTGCCAAAACTGCCGCCAAGAATGCGAAAAAAATTCGATAGACCGAGAGCGGTTGCAATACGCTGCGGTGGTAGCCCTGAAATGACAATGGTCACCAGCGGTGTGAAAAAGCAGGTAATTCCTAGTCCTTGCACGAAACGCGGTTCAATCAGTTGGAGAAAACCAACATCAGTGTAAAAATTAGATTGCCAGAATGAAGTCAGAGCAAAAACAATAAAACCAAAACTAGCAATGAGACGTAAATCATATTGATTCATATAGCGGCCCAATACAGGCGATAAAATAAAGGGCAAAATACCAACCGGTGCAGCAGCAAGACCTGCCCAGGTTGGCGTATAAGCCATTTGTGTTTGCAGCCAGAGTGGAAAGATGACCACATTAGAAAAATACACCAAGAATCCTAGCGTGATTGCAATCGTGCCCAAACAAAAATTACGTTTAGAAAATAAAGTGAGATCAATAATGGGATTTTTTTCCGCCAACTCCCATATCACCAAATAAGACAAGGCTATGACAGAAGTAATCAATAAGAAAATAATAAAATTCGAATTAAACCAGTCAAGATCATTGCCCTTATCAAGCATGATTTGCAAACAGCCTATACCGATAATTAATAATACGAGGCCAACATAATCAATCGGAGATTTACTTGTTGATGTTTCTCTGCCAGTCAGAGTAATTGCGGTAATGACAACTGAAAAAATGCCCACTGGTAAATTAATATAGAAAATCCAGGGCCAGGAATAATTATCGGTGATCCAGCCGCCCAAGATGGGGCCAAAGATTGGGCCAACGACGGCAGTCATGACCCAGATACTGGTCGCGAATGATTTTTTCTCTTCAGGATAATTAGCCAGTAGAATACTTTGTGATAATGGAATCATGGGGCCTGAGACGGCGCCTTGCAAGATACGAAAAAAAATGAGCATGGGTAAATCAACAGATAAACCGCATAAGACAGAAGTAAGGGCAAACAAGGCAGTCGAGTAGAGAAATAATTTGACTTCACCAAAGCGTCTTGCCAGCCAACCCGTGATGGGCAGCATGATGGCTTGACTCACAGCGAATGAAGTGATGACCCAGGTGCCATTATCTGGACTGACGGCTAAATCGCCAGCGATAGTGGGAATAGCGACATTCGCAATCGAGATATCGAGCACATTCATGAAAATGCCAAGCGACAATGAGATGGTGAGTAAGACCAATCTCGTTCCTGTCATTGGCGGATAGTCAGGCATCTAATTTCATCCTTGGAATAAACATATCCGGTGAATTGTCATGCAAGATGCGATCTATGCTTTGGTTTACCTTTGCAATTTGCTGCGCGTACACATCTGTAAAATAAATCGGTTTATTGACGGCCTGTTGTGAAAGCATGTGACCGCTAACATCATAAGTATTTGTAGTCACGCGCATCGATAAGCCTAATTGCAAGGGATATTTTCGTAATTCTTTTGGATCCATCCAAATACGCACGGGCAAGCGCTGCACGATCTTGATCCAATTACCCGTTGCATTTTGCGGCGGCAATAGAGAAAAAGCAGCGCCTGTTCCTGGACTTAAACCAAAAATTTTGCCGTGATAGGTGACGTTAGAATAGGCATCGGCAGATAAACTGACCGTCTGTCCAATTCGTAAATTGCTAAGTTGTGATTCTTTGTAATTCGCATCAACCCAAATTTCATTAAGCGGAATAATGGCAAGCATAGGTGTATTGACCAGGACATATTGACCGACTTGTGCATTGCGTTTGGCAATATAGCCGCTCACGGGTGCAACAATGACAGTGCGTTCAGCATTTAAATAAGCGGTTTTAAAATTTGCTTTGGCACGCTCGACAGCGGGATGAGTGTATAAATGCGTATTCGCAATTAAAGCAAGCGAAGAACGTAAATTATGAAGTGCTGCATCATACTGTGCTTGCGCAGCTTCCAATGCTGTTTGATAGTGCTGATATTCTTCTTTAGAGACAGCGCTATTGCCAACAAGATTGGCACGTCTTTTTAAATCCAATCTTGCCTTAATTAAATCTGCCTTACGTAATATTAATGTGGCTTGTTCGCGTTTTGTATTTTCAAATAGTTGACGCACTTGTCGAATGGTTTCTGCTAATTGTGCTTGTGCCTGCTGCAAAGCAATCGCTGTATCAGCAGGATCAAATTTAATAACAACCTGACCTTGTTTTACCAATTGCGTATCATCTACATTGATTTCTACCACAGTGCCTGCAATTTGTGACATGAGCTGCACCATGTTGCCATTGACATAGGCATCATCGGTGTAGACTTCAAATCTGCCCCAAATAAGCCAGTAAATAAGCCAAATAAAGGCAAGTACTAATGCAATAATAGTAAATACACTGAGTGCAAGATTACGCTTGTGTATGCGATCTGCATCGGCTTGCTGCTGACTATCCATCCCTTCCTCCCAAAGCTTTTAGCATGGCAACAACAGCTTGATGATGACGCATTTGTAAATCAAGTTGCCTGGCTTGTTCTTGCAAAAATGTTTCCTTACTTTCGATTAATTGCGAATAATCTTCAATGCCATGACGATAGCGAGAAAGATCCAATTGATATTTGCGTCGAATGGCTTGAAATGCTGAATGTTGTGCGATTAATTGCGAATGAATGGATCGCAGACTTGCTAATGAGGCGGCAACTTCTTGCAAGGCAGAGAGCAGCGTTTGATTGTATTCATTGACTGCCATATCATATTCAGCATATTTCACGCCTAAATTGGCTCGTCGTTCGCCTGCATCGAAAATAGGTAAATCAACTGCGCCACTCACAGCCCAATTTTTACTATTAGATAAAAATAATTTATTTAATTCGACACTTTGAAAGGCATAGAAAGCATTTAAGTTGATGTCAGGAAAAAATCTGGCCTTTGCTACTTTAATTTGGCTTGCTGCTGCTTCAAGCCGATATTTTGCTGCATAAATATCGGGTCGATTTGCAAGTAGATGAGCGGGGATAGAAGAAGGTAGTGTTGCATGCCAGGCTCGATACTTTTGATTTTCTATTTCGATCGATGTGGTCAGGGGATTTTTACCCAATAAAACTGCGAGCTGATATCGCGCTAGGGCTGCTGCTTGCCTATATTGTTCAAGTAATTGTTTGGCTGCTTCAGCATTGCTTTGAATAGTATTGACGGGGATTTCTGAATTGATGCCGTGTCGATATCGATCTCTTGCAATCTTGAGAATATCCTCATTGATCTTCCATCTGTCATTAGCAATTTTCACTTGTGAGATATTATTCTTGAGTTCAAGGTAGGCATTTGCAACTGCCGTTGAAATAATTAATTCTGATTCTGCAAATTCTGCGCTGGCACTGCAGGCTTGATCCAAGCTTGCTTTTAATGCTTCACGATTTTTTCCCCAAAAATCGAGTTCATAATTAAAATTCAAACCCAAATCGCCGATATTAAATACTTTACCGTTAAATGGAGGAGGGACTAGGCCAAATTGAGAGAAGCGCTGTCTTTGTAGATAGCCGTTAATATCGAGATAGGGCCAAAGTGCTGATGCTGTGCCTGCTGCTATTTGCTGTGCGCGTCTTAGGCGAGCTGCAGCAATTTGCATATTCGGCGAATCTTGTAAGGCGGTGGCAATCAGCTGATTTAATTCGGGATCATTGAATCGCTTCCACCATGCTGAGGTTTTTAAGGGTTCAGGATGATGGGGGTAGCTGTGATGCTGGGATAAATCATGGGTGGTGAGTTGATGTGAATGGCCGTGGATATCGCCGTAATACGCGCAACTGGTGAGTGCTAGAGGGATTAGCAGGCAGAGGAGTGTGCGTGGGGTGATGTCCATTCCTGTTTGATGTCCTTGCTATTAGAATCAAGCAGCATTTGAATACGATAAAAGCGCTCAGTAAGGAAGCCTTCCCCTTTGGGGAAGGTGCCCACAGGGCGGAAAACGAACTCTTCCTTCCCCAACCCTAATCATCCCAACTCAGCGCACCACCCGTCTGATACTCAATCACCCGCGTCTCAAAAAAGTTTTTCTCTTTTTTCAGATCCATAATCTCACTCATCCACGGGAAGGGGTTGACTGCACCCGGATACTGCTGCGTTAAACCAATCTGTGCACAGCGGCGATTAGCAATAAATTGCAGATAATCTTTAAACATTTCTGCGTTCAAACCTAAAATACCGCGCGGCATGGTATCAACCGCATAGGTATATTCCAGTTCAACACCTTCGCGGATCATGTCAAGCGCTTCTTGTTTAAAAGCCTCCGTCCAAAGATGGGGATTTTCAATTTTGATTTGGTTGATCACATCAATACCAAAATTCAAATGCATGGATTCATCACGCAAAATATATTGGAATTGTTCTGCCGTGCCGCCCATTTTATTTCGGCGTCCCATCGAGAGCACTTGGGTAAAGCCAACATAGAAGAAAATGCCTTCAAAGATGACGTAGAATGCGATTAAGTCGCGTAATAAACGTTGGTCATTTTCCGGTGTGCCTGTGTGAAAGTGCGGATCACCCAAACTTTGCGTATATTTCAATGACCAGGCGGCCTTACGTGCAACCGAAGGGACTTCGCGATACATATTGAAAACTTCAGCCTCATCCATGCCTAGGCTTTCAATCACATATTGATAGGCATGGGTATGCAAGGCTTCTTCGAAGGCTTGACGTAATAAATATTGGCGGCATTCAGGGTTGGTAATATGACGATAAACGGCCAACACTAAATTATTGGCAACCAGAGAATCTGCCGTGGAAAAAAAGCCCAAGTTACGCATAATAATCAAGCGTTCATCTTCTGTTAAACCATGCGGATCTTTCCAAAGGGCTACATCGGCTGCCATATTAATTTCATTTGGCATCCAATGATTTGCGCAAGCATCCAAGTATTTTTGCCATGCCCATTTATATTTAAAAGGGACTAATTGGTTTAAGTCTGCATAGCAATTAATGATTTGCTTGTCATCGACGCGTATGCGCGCTGCGCCCATTTCTAAAGATTCTAGTCCTGTATTTGCTGCTGCTGTCATCGTAATTTCTCCTTTTCTACTGGCATGCTTCGCAAGTAGGGTCAGTGATTAAACATGCCTTTGGTTCGACTTGAACGGCATTTAATGCGCGGTCATCAATCGTTGCTTTTTCTGTATTGGTCGCACCTAGGCTGCGTAAGTAATAAGTGGTTTTTAATCCTCGCAGCCAAGCATGTTTATATAATTGATCTAATTTTTTGCCTGAGGGTTGTGCCATATATAAATTGAGTGATTGTGCTTGATCAATCCATTTTTGACGGCGTGATCCAGCATCAACCAACCAAGTGGGTTCGACTTCAAAGGCAGTCGCATAAATTTGTTTTAATTTTTCAGGAATACGGCTCACCTTGGCAACACTGCCATTATAATATTTGAGATCATTGACCATGACTTCATCCCATAAGCCTGCTTGTTTTAAATCACTCACAAGATAGGGATTAATGACGGTAAATTCACCGGATAAATTCGATTTCACAAATAAATTTTGATAGGTTGGTTCAATGGATTGTGAAACACCGCAAATATTAGAGATAGTTGCTGTTGGCGCAATCGCTAAGACATTGGAATTACGCATGCCGACTGTTTTTACGCGCTCACGTAATTTTTTCCAATCCAAGGTTTGTGTCTTATCAATTTCTAAATAATGACCGCGATTTTTTTCCAGAAGAGCGAGTGAGTCAATCGGTAAAATACCTTGACTCCAAAGTGACCCAGCAAAACTGGAATAAGTGCCGCGTTCTTCAGCGAGATTGGTGGAAGCTTCAATCGCATAATAACTAATTAATTCCATGGAGCGGTCAGCAAATTCAACCGCTTCTTGTGAGGCATAGGGTAGACGCAGCGTATATAAGGCATCTTGAAAGCCCATGATACCCATGCCAACTGGTCTGTGTTTGATATTGGAATTTTTTGCTTGCGGCACAGAGTAATAGTTTATATCAATGACATTATCCAGCATGCGCAAGGCGGTGTGGATAGTGCGGCGTAATTTTTCTTGATTCAAACCCTTATCTGTCATATGCGCAATGAGATTGATGCTGCCTAAATTGCAGACGGCAATTTCTTCGCGCGAAGTATTTAAAGTAATTTCTGTGCAGAGATTAGAGCTATGTATAACACCCGCATGTTGCTGCGGTGAGCGTAAGTTGCAAACATCTTTGAAGGTGACCCAGGGATGTCCTGTTTCAAATAGCATGGTGAGCATTCTGCGCCACAAAGTGCTGGCAGGCAGTTTTTTTACATTTTTAATTTCACCGCGCGCGGCTTTTTCTTCATAGGCAGCATAGGCATCGTTAAATGCTTTGCCATATTTATCATGTAAATCGGGCACATCATCAGGAGAGAAGAGAGTCCAGTCTTTATTTTCCATGACACGCTGCATGAATAAATCAGGCACCCAATTGGCCGTATTCATATCGTGAGTGCGGCGGCGTTCATCACCTGTGTTCTTACGTAATTCTAAAAATTCTTCGATATCTTTGTGCCAGGTTTCAAGATAGGCGCAGACGGCTCCTTTGCGTTTGCCACCATTGTGTGCAAGCGCATCTGCGGTCATGTAAGAACTATCTCCTTCAACTTTGAGATCAAATACAAAAGTTGTCGGTTTTATTTCAGTTGAATTTTTTACTCGAGTAAAGATGTGTCCAGCATATTCTAGCCAATTACGTTTTGTGAGTGCTTTGCAATTCAAACGTTCGGCAAGAGGAGCAAGAGCTGGAATGCGTAAGTCATAGCAGGTACTTTCATGATTGAAATGAATAGCGCTGCCATCTGAACGTGTGCCTGAATGTTGATAGTGACGTTTGCGTTTATTGCCCGCTGTAGGAATGCCCAAACGTAAACATTGATAACGCAATCCTTCCACAAGATTTTTTGATGTATTGCAGAAAGAAATTTCCTTTTGACGTGACACATTGCCATCTGTTTCTAATAAGCCTTGTATTAAAGCCAAGGTATGTTGCTTGGGTAAATGGGCCAGACGTGGGGCAATGTGCTTTTCACCCGCTGCGTTATAGATATCATCATGGCTAAAGGGGAGTGTGCTAGCACCACTGCCGACTATCCTACCAGTTGTACCGTTTCGTACAGCACCTCTGCCCTGTGCCCAATGAATTTGTAGATAAGTGCTACCACGCTGAGTTTCCCAATAATGAATGCCGCGTTCAGCTAAATAAAGACGTACGAAGCTTAAATGTGAATCTTTCAGCGGATTACCAGAAACGCCCCATTGCGTACTATTTTTGGAAAGATGACCATCGCCTAATAAAATGCCATAGAGTCTTGCATCATCTTCATCGATACCAGCAACAGGAAGGATTTCAGTCGGAATGGTTTGAGCAAGATAATCACCGCGTTGTAATTGCTTTGCTTCTACCCATTCACATTTTACTTTACCTGCTTTCAACCATTGCATGGTTCTTTCAATGGATTGTTCCATAGGCACACCACGAATGGCATAAAAAGGATGACCATCTGTTACGCGAAGAGGATCAATAGCATGTTTGAGTTCTAAACTAAGCATGGGGTCTTGTTGATTGTAAACATAGGTATTCGTTACAGATCGATAAGTACCGCTGATACCTAACACAAGATCACCTTTTACAATTTTGGCGATAGGCTTGATACCTTTTGCGGTATACACCATGGTTTCAGGCGCAAAACATTGATTCACTGCCACTGCCGTTGCATTAGCGACATTTAAGAAGGGAACCACACCGAGCGATTTACCATTGGTGCCTTTGATATGCGCTCCCATGGCGCGCACATTAGTCCAATCATTGCCAAGACCGCCAGCATATTTGGACAGTAAGGCATTGTCTTTGATGGCGCCATAAATGCCGTCTAAATCATCAGGCACAGTCGTCAAATAGCAGCTAGATAATTGCGGGCGTAAGGTACCCGAATTAAATAGGGTTGGTGTTGAACTCATGAAATCAAATGAAGAAAGTAAATGATAGAATTCAATCGCGCGTTTTTCTTTTTCCTTTTCTTCCATGGCGAGTCCCATGGCAACACGCATGAAGAAAGCTTGTGGTAATTCAAAGCGCTCACCCTGCCAATGAATAAAATAACGATCATATAAAGTTTGCAAGCCAAGATAAGTGAATTGCATGTCACGTTCGGCTTGGAGTGCTGCTGTTATTTTAGCAAGATCAAAATTTTTTAAGCGGGGATCGAGTAATTCATGTTGAATGCCGGCATCAAGATAAGCCACGAAATAATCTGCCAAAGTGCAAGAAGAGGGAAGATCAAGAAAGAAAAAGGCTTCACGCTGTAAATCATTTAATAATAAACGAGCGGCGACATAGGTATAATTCGGTTCTTTTTCAATTAAAATACGGGCAGACATGACCAGCGCTTTATTGACTTCTCGCACAGGCACTTTGTCAAATAAATTGCGTTTGACATCATCTAAAATCAAGTCGGGTGTCACATCGCTTAAATTTTTACAAGCATATTCAATTTGCTGTTTTAAGGCGGCCAAGTCGAGTGGTTTAATGCTGCCGTCAGCCAGCGTGATATGCAGTACAGTCTCAGGCTTTTTGTTTTCGGCTTCAGCCTGTTCTTGTTCACGAACACGGCGGCGTTCTTCACGATATAAGACATAGGCTTTGGCGACTTTGTATTCGCCAGCACGCATTAATTCGAGTTCGACTAAATCTTGAATTTCTTCAATGTGAATGGTGCCCGTACTATGCAAACGTCGATTGAAGGTATCAGCAATCTTTTTACTTAATTGCGATACTTTTTCATGAATGCGGGTAGAGCCAGCTGCCGTATCACCTTCGACGGCTAAAAAAGCTTTGGTCATGGCAATAGCAATTTTATTCGCGTCAAAGGGAGTGACGGTGCCATTACGGCGGATTACTTTTATAAGTCCAGGCGCGGTATGAGTCAATTCAAGTGAAGCTGTATTTGGCTGAGAGGTAGGCGCGCTAAGAGATGAAGTTGTTTGGGTATCCATGTTTTCTTTCTCCACGATATTCAAATTATCAAGTCATGTCAATACATTGTTTCTATGGCAGGCAGTTGTGGCGGCAAAGGTGCCTAACCACAATATATAGTTGTTTTTCTGCGTTAAGATAACAAGATAATGTATCTCGCGAGAGATAGCAAGGGGGATTTTTCTTAATTAATTAGCTCCGCCCGGGGCTGATCCGCCGCGAAGTTGTGGTGCAGCCAGTTTCTTGACTTCATCTGGCGCTACTCTCTTCATGAACATGCTGAATTTGCTAACGACTTCGGTAGGTAGGACAAGATCATTGGTATTTTCTAAACGGCGAACAATATCCTTTCTTTTTACATTACCTACATGCAAGTGAGGAACAAAGAATTCCTTGAGTTTTTTGAAGGAAGTGCCGCCATTGACAGCGCCGCCGCCGCCTAGACGGTTGCAAAAACTGATGACGGAACCCAGAAAATCATCTGAAAGACCGACGACATTGTTAGGATTATGCGTAACGCTATTGGCCACATTGGCAGGCCCATCAGAGGCAAGATAGGTAGCCGTTGTTACTCCCACAACAGCCAAGCTGTGATTACGCAATTTTGTCCAATCTTTCTCTTCATAGCAATCTACCAAGTCTTCGTGAATGCCATACACAATGGATCGAAATTTCGTACCCCAATAACCATAGGTAATAGAATTTGCAGCAGCAGACATCAGGCCGCAACTGCGCTGTGACCATAAACTTAGGGTATTTAAATCAAAATTGAACCAATTCGTAATAATTCCAACACCATCACGACCCTTTTGTAAGAAGATAGGCGCAGCAGGGGCGGCAACAACAACAATGCCAAATGTATAATCGAAAATAGTACCGGCATAGGACCAAAATTGTTCGCTTGTTGTTTTAGGAATGACAGACATTTCTTGAGTCATTAATTTGCTTAAATGCGGGTATTTTTCGGGGAAAGTAATGCCATTGATGATAATGTGCTTTAATTCATCGGGAGTAAAATTTTCTGCGGCTGCCACACTCTTACCCTGTAGCGCTAGCCTGACTAAATTAACGTAGTCATAACAGTCTTTACTAGTCTTATCATAAGCTAAGTCACCTTTTTTAATTGCTCTTTTTAATTTTTTGACAAGCGATGAAGTTAAATGAGGTTTGAGCCACATGTAGTCGGTAACTTTTGTCAGCAATTCTGCAAAATGGCTGAGGAGGACTTCGAGATTGCTATGATTAATGGTTAATGCATTCGTGAGGAGTTCAAATTCTTCCTCATTTAGAGGGCGATGAGTTGCCAAAGCAAGAATAATTCTTTTGGGCACATCATCTATATTTTTGCCCACTTTGCTCATAAGTAGAGATAGCATGGCTTCATCGAGCAGGGTATCTAAGATTTCATCGGTCATATTGAGATGTTGAATAACATCTGCAAAACTAAGTTGTAAATTGGCATTGTCATCAAATTTGTTAAAAACACCTTTTAAAAATGAAGCGATGCCGAGATAACGTGAGACAAGTGTGACTGAAAAAGCAATGATGCCATTGGTAACAGCCAAGCCAGTTGCTACGACAGAAAAGGCAGCGTAGCCGATGGCCAAGGCAGCGACTGCTGCACCCAAGCCGCCAACAATAGAAGAGCTATTAATGGTGAAATCTTTCAGTGTAGTAAAAGTACGGCGAAGACTAGTTTTTGCATCTTCCAAGGCCGTTTGAAAAAATAAATTATTTTGAATGGTATTAACGCTGAGTGATGACGTGCCGCAAGCAATGGATAAAGTCAGTTCACCGCCCGTGGCATTTTTAAAAGTATCCAAGCTAAATTGACTTGGTATGGTGTGTAGAGGATTGGCTAGGGCATTCACTGCGGCAGGGGCGGAACTCACGAAGGCAAAGCTAGCGATTCCGGCGGACTTAGTCTTGTTACAGCATTCTGCCGTAAAATTAATGCCTATATCACCGTTGCTGTATTCAACAACACTTCCATCATCAACTATCGATTCTACAACCGATTTTTCATTACCATCAACGCGTATGTGCACCTTTGCTGGGCTAACTCTTACTTCATCGTGCATAAGTTGTGTGGTTTCATCAGTTGTAAAAAGCTCAGTTGTTGCGCGATTTGCATTATGGTTCTGTGTTTGCCTGTCCTTTGTTTGCTTACGGAATTCATCTAATATTTGGGTCGCAGTGTGTGCATCGTTTGAAGGTTCTCCTTCATCTGAGGATGAAGAGCTAGTCGTGAATGCTTGTAAAGAGGGAGATTGCTTGCGTGTGCGAGTGTGATTATTATCCTCTGAAGAAGAGCTACTACTTTGAGGTGTTATTTCTTCTACCGATACTATTTCACCTGCCTCATTAAAATTAATGAGAGTGTCTTTTGCGTTGAGATCATCATCATGCAAGCTAAATTGGATCGACCACTCATCAGGTCGAATCTCGATTCTATGCGTGCCAGAGGGAATATCTACTTCTCGATAACCCTCAGGTGTATTAACGAGCACTTTGAAGGCGAGTGGCGTTTGTTCGGCTTCTAATTTATCCGCAATCCTGCTAGTTCTCACTTGTGATCTCCTCTTTAATTATACGTGAGCGACAGCGCCCCAAATGTGGGCTGCATTCTAGGCCTGGATTCTTAAGGAAATATTAAAGAAAAGTCTGATTGACACTGTCCGATCATGCCCATAAAATGCCCGCATGACAGAAAAAATCATTCCAGAACATGTTGATCCCTTACGTTATGCTGAGCAAGGCTTGGGTTTGGACGGCCTTGTGCATATTTCAGATATGCAGCGTTTACAGTCGGTTAGCAAGACGGCTGATGCGCCAGTCAAGGTGAAATTACAATTTGGTATTGATGAACAAGGCTTGCTCTTTTTAAAGGGCAGCCTGCAAACCAAACTGACTTTGCAATGCCAACGTTGTATGGAGCCTTACATTTATGAAATAATGTCCGACTTTGCTTTGGGCATTGTGGAAACCTTAGATGAGGCAAACGCCTTGCCCGAGCATTATGAACCTGCCATGGCGGAAGAAGGTAAGTTGGCCTTAAGAGATTTGATTGAAGATGAAATCATTTTAAATTTGCCAATTATTCCAAGACATAGGGTTGAGGATTGTAAAGTGAATTTGCCTTTGGCTGATGCTGGCTGGGAGCAAGCTAAGCGTGAAAATCCCTTCCATGTATTAAAAACATTGAAACAGAAACAGAGATAATAAGTTGGGGAGTTAGAGAAATGGCTGTACAAAAAAGTCGTGTTACTCGTTCAAGACGTGGTCAGCGCCGCTCACATGATGGTTTGACTAAACCTACATTATCCATCGATGCTGCAACGGGTGAAACCCATCGTCGTCATCATGTTAGTCCAGATGGTTATTACAAAGGCCGCCAAATCATTGATACTTCTTCAGCGAGTGCTGAAGATGATAGTGATGAAGCATAAGGGCTCTGTTGTTCCTCTTTGTGTTTTACTTCAAGATAATGGTTCTGCATGCTGACAATCGCAATTGACGCAATGGGAGGTGATTATGGGCCTCCCGTTACAATTTCTGCTTCCTTGGAAATGCTGGCCAAGTATGCCGACTTGCATATTATTTTAGTTGGTGATGAAGGCTTATTAGCGCAAGCCTTACAAACTCATTCCTATGATAAAACTCGTTTGACTGTGCAGCATGCATCGCAGCAGGTTGAAATGGATGAATCTGTTTCACAAGCATTGCGTTCAAAAAAAGATTCTTCCATGCGTGTCGCCATTAATCTAGTTAAAGAAAGAAGGGCGCAAGCCTGTGTCAGCGCGGGTAATACCGGTGCCTTAATGGCAACAGCACGTTTTGTCTTGAAGACACTGCCAGGTATCGATCGTCCCGCCATCATTTCCACTTTTCCAACCATACATCTCAATAAAAATGTGCGTATGTTGGATTTGGGCGCGAATGTTGATACGCGTGCAGAAGATTTGGTGCAATTTGCTGTGATGGGTTCCGTACTCGCCTCTGCGGTTGATGATATTCCCAATCCTAAAATTTATTTATTAAATATTGGCGAAGAAGATATCAAAGGCAATGAGCAAGTCAAACAAACAGCGCAATTACTTGCACAAGCGCAATTTCTTAATTATGCCGGCTATATTGAAGGCGATACAATTTACAAAGGCGAGGCTGATGTCGTTGTTTGTGATGGCTTCGTTGGTAATGTAACTTTGAAAACTACAGAAGGCGTGGCTATTTTTATTTCTCGTTTAATTAAAGAAGCTTTCATGCGTAATATGTGGACCAAATTAATTGGCTGCTTGGCAAAACCCGTATTGAAAACTTTTATCAAACGTATCGATCCAGAACGCTATAATGGTGCGAGTTTTATTGGCTTACAAGGTATTGTTGTGAAAAGTCATGGTGGTGCTAGTGCGCGTGGCTTTACTCATGCAATTGAAGAAGCGATGATTAGTGCAGAAAAAAATATTCCCGAACGTATTCGCCATGAAGTCGAGCAATTAGTTAAATCATCCTTACCGCCGCAAGGAAGTCACTCATGATGTATTCAAAAATTTTGGGCACAGGTAGTTTTCTACCAGAAAAAATTCTCACCAATTTCGATTTAGAAAAAATGGTTGATACAACTAACGAATGGATCATTGAACGCACGGGAATTAAACAAAGACATATTGCGGGCACGCATGAAAATGCTGCGACCATGGCTGATACGGCTGGGCGAAATGCCTTGGCTGCTGCAGGTTTAGAACCCGCAGACATTGGCATGATTATTGTGACTTCAACTACGCCGCAACTTGTTTTCCCGAGTACGGCTTGTTTATTACAAGCGCGCTATGGAATTTCTGGCTGTCCTGCCTTTGATTTAAATGCCTCTGCTTGCGCTGGTTTCATGTATGGTTTAAGTATTGCAGATCAATACATTCGTAATGGCACCATCAAAAATGCCCTAGTGATTGGCAGTGAAGTCATGTCGCGTATTGTTGATTGGAATGATCGCAGTACTTGTGTCTTATTTGGTGATGGTGCCGGTGCTGTATTATTAGGTGCAAGTGAGGAGCCTGGTATTTTATCAACGCATTTACATGCGGATGGTAATTACAAAGATGTGCTCTATCTTCCTTTAGCAACCAGTCAATCACCCACCTTTGAAACCGTCAAAATGATGGGTAATCAATTATTCAAATTAGCGGTTAATATTTTAGGTGATTTATTTGATGAAACCTTGGCAGCTAATCAATTAGAAAAATCAGCGATTGATTGGCTGATTCCGCATCAAGCTAATATTCGTATTATTGAAGCGATGGCGAAAAAATTAAATTTACCGCTAGATCGTGTGGCATTGACTTTGGCAAATCAAGGCAATACTTCCAGTGCTTCTATTCCCTTAGCCTTAGATTTGGCTGTGCGTGCAGGGCAGATTAAACGCGGACAATTATTATTAATGGAAGGATTTGGCGGCGGTCTAGCCTGGGGCTCAGCATTAGTGAGGTATTAAAGCATGACAAATACACTAGCTGTCGTTTTTCCTGGTCAAGGGTCGCAATCAGTAGGGATGTTGAGAGGCATTGCTGCAAAATATCCTAGCGTACAAGAAACCTTTGCTGAAGCTTCGCAAGTATTAGGCTATGACTTGTGGCAATTAGTCCAGCAAGGCCCCGTTGAACAATTAAATCAAACTGTTTATACGCAGCCTGCCTTATTAACCGCTTCTTATGCAATCTGGAAAGTTTTACAAACCACTTCATCAATTGAACCGGCCATGTTAGCAGGCCATAGTCTGGGTGAATATTCGGCACTGGTTTGTGCCGGAGCATTAAAATTTAGTGATGCGGTAAAATTAGTGGCTGCTCGTGGTCAATATATGCAGGAAGCTGTATCAGCAGAAGAAGGTGCCATGGCTGCCATCATCGGATTGGATGATGCAAGCATCATTTCGATTTGTGAGAAAGCCGCGCATTCGGCAGATGAAGTGATTTCACCGGCCAATTACAACAGTATTGGTCAAGTTGTTGTGGCGGGGCATTTGGCACCCGTAGAGCGTGCCATTATCTTAGCAAAAGAACAGGGCGCAAAACTGGCTATGCTGATTCCTGTGAGCGTACCTTCTCATTGTGTATTAATGCGTCCGGCAGCAGATCGCTTGCAAGTTCAATTGGCTGATGTTGCTCTGCAAATGCCAACTATTCCTGTGGTAAGTAATGTAGAAGCGCGTCCTTATGAAAATGCGGCTGCGATTCGAGCGGGCTTAATCAAGCAATTATATTCGCCCGTACTTTGGGTAAGTATTGTCCAGTATTTTATCCAGTCAGGCATAAAAACAGTGATAGAATGTGGTCCTGGTAAGGTATTAACAGGCTTAAATAAACGTATTGATACACACTTGGACTTATTAACGACCGCAGATACTTTAGGTGTGTAGGGGGGAGTCTAGCATGTCTCGTGGTGATATATTAAAAGGCAAAATTAGCTTGGTCACTGGCGCAAGCCGTGGAATTGGTCGTGGCATAGCATTAGCGATAGGGTATCAGGGGGCAGTCGTTGTAGGAACTGCTACAACCCAAGAAGGTGCTGATACCATTACCCAACTTTTTCAAAGTGAGGGTATTACAGGCCATGGTATGGCCTTAAATGTGACCTCTCAATCTTCAGTAGAAGGCACGATTGCAGCGATTAAAGAACGATATGGCCCCGTCGATATTTTGGTTAATAATGCAGCGATTACCCAAGATAATCTTTTTTTGCGAATGAAAGAAGAAGAATGGCAGCAAGTCATCGATACTAATTTGAACTCGATTTACCGTTTGGCCAAGAGTTGTATTCGCGATATGTTGAAGGCAAGAGGGGGTAGGATCATTAATATTGGTTCAGTCGTAGGTTCTACAGGTAATCCAGGGCAGGCCAATTATGCCGCTGCGAAAGCGGGTGTCATTGGCTTTACTAAGGCCTTAGCATTAGAAGTAGGATCGCGCGATATTACGGTGAATACCGTTTCACCAGGCTTTATTGCTACCGATATGACCAATGCCTTATCCGATGAACAGCGTGAAGCCATTTTCCAAAAAATTCCCATGCAAAGATTAGGTACAATAGAAGATATTGCTGCTGCAGTCGTATTTCTTGCCTCACCTGCCGCTGGTTATATCACTGGCCAGACCTTGCATGTAAATGGCGGGATGTACACGAATTAGTTGCAACTTGATGTTTTTTGAATAAACTAGGCTATCCCTAACAACTTAACAACTTAAGCAAATGATAGAGAGGAATAAACATGAACACGAAAACCAGTGAAATTGAAGCAAGAGTGAAAAAAATTGTTGTTGAACAATTAGGCGTCAAAGAAGATGAAATCACCATAGATGCTTCATTTGTGGATGATTTAGGTGCTGACTCATTGGATACCGTTGAATTAGTGATGGCACTTGAAGAAGAATTTGAAACTGAAATACCCGATGATGAAGCAGAAAAAATTGTTACTGTCAAAGATGCTGTCAACTATATTGTGACACGCATGGAAAAAGAATCTAAAGCAGGCTAATAAGGTGCAGCATTTGAATAGACGGCGCATTGTAATAACAGGTATGGGCATGGTGACTCCGCTGGGTCACGATGTCGCTACGACTTGGCAGGCTATTTTGGCGGGTAAGAGTGGGGTTGCAGCCATAGATCATTTTGATGCTTCTGACTTAAGCTGTCGTATTTGCAGCCGAGTAAAAAACTTTGATGTCACAAAGTATATGCTGGAAAAAGAAGCCAGAAAACGAGATATCTTTATTCAATATGGTATGGCTGCTGCTATCCAGGCAATTGAAGATTCAGGCTTGCAAGTCACTGAAGCAAATGCACATCGTATCGGTTTGGCAATTGGTTCTGGTATTGGCGGTTTGCCGAGTATCGAAAAACATCATTCTACTTTACTAGAATCTGGACCGCGCCGCATATCTCCCTTCTTCATCCCTGGCGCCCTAATCAATATGGTGGCAGGTAATTTGTCGATTCAATATGGCATGAAGGGCCCTAATATTGCCTTAGTTTCAGCTTGCACGACAGGCACGCATAATATCGGCATGGCTATGCGTTCTATCATGTATGGTGAAGCAGATGTGATGGTGGCTGGTGCAGCGGAAATGGCAACGACTAAATTGGGCGTTTCTGGTTTTGCTGCTATGCGTGCCTTATCCACACGTAATGATGAACCTGAAAAAGCAAGCCGTCCTTGGGATAAAGACCGTGATGGCTTTGTCTTGGGTGATGGTGCTGGCGTTATTGTCTTAGAAGAATATGAGCATGCTAAGGCGCGCGGCGCAAAAATTTATGCTGAACTCATCGGCTTTGCTATGAGTGCAGATGCCTATCACATGACTTCGCCTGATCCTGAAGGTAGGGGCGCGGCATTTTCAATGACGGCAGCATTAAATGATGCTCGTATAGAACCCCAGCAAGTGCAGTATGTCAATGCGCATGGTACTTCGACACCTGCTGGTGATGAATTAGAAATTATGGCCATTAAACGCAGTTTTGGTGATCATGCCTATCGCTTGGCTGTCAGTTCTACTAAATCGATGACCGGCCATTTACTGGGTGCGGCAGGTTCAGTTGAAGCTATTTTTTGTATATTAGCATTGCGTGATCAAGTCGCTCCACCGACCATTAATTTAGATCACCCTAGTGAAGGCTGTGATTTGAATCTCGTGCCGCATCAGGCACAGACGATGCAAATGGATATTGCTGTGTCTAATTCCTTTGGTTTTGGCGGGACTAATGGGACCTTGGTGTTTAGGAAGGTTTGATATTCTTTGAACCCTCACCCCCTGCCCCTCTCCCCTCGCAAAAAACGCTCCGGAAGAGGGGAGCGTTCTAAATTTTCTCCTCGACATAGGAAAGGACGCTCCCCTCTCCCGGAGCGTTTTTTGCGAGGGGAGAGGGGCAGGGGGTGAGGGTACGCTTTTTGCGTCGTCTCAAAAGGTATCATCAACCCCGCCATTTAAGCTAAAATAAATAATTCGCCCTTCCCGAACGCCTGAGGAAAGTATGAAAAAACCCTTACTTTACGCAGTTCTTTTACCAGCCACTTGTTTAATTATCTTTTGGTATAGCCTATGCACCTCTGTCGTATCCCAGCCAAATGGCTATGTCTATTATCTGCGTCCCAATCTTTCCAAAAAAACCTTGATCAGTGAATTAGCTCAACAAGGCGTACTCACTCATCCCTGGTTATTTTCCCTGTATATTTATCCGCAAAAAAAAGCACAATTAAAAACAGCGGAATATGTTTTTCCGCCAGGTTCAACGCCGCGTTCTATTTGGCGGCAAGTCACAACGGGTACAGGTGTTCTCTATCATACTTTCACCATCATACCTGGCTGGTCATTTAATCAATTACGTCAAGCATTAGCCCAAGCACAAAGCATGCAGCATTTAACCGCCTCATTAACAGATCTGGAAATCATGGAAAGATTGGGGCAGCCAGCACTATCACCGGAAGGAGAATTTTTTGCCGAAAGTTATTATTACACCAGAGATACGCAAGACTTGGTCATCTTAAAGCGAGCTTTTATTTTAATGCAGAAAAAACTCGAGGAAATTTGGCAAATGCGTTCGCCTGGTCTGCCCTATCACAAGGCCTATGATGCCTTGATTGCCGCTTCTTTGATTGAAAAGGAGGCTTATCTTGATACAGAACGCCCCATTATTGCGGGTGTATTAATTAATCGTTTAAATAAGGGAATGCTACTCCAATTTGATCCCACGGTGATTTATGGTTTAGGTACGCGTTATGATGGTAAGATTCATAAAAAAGATTTACAAGAAAATACTCTTTATAATACTTATTTGCATAAAGGTTTGCCGCCAACACCCATTGCCGTGCCAGGTTGGTCGTCCTTAGAAGCGGCCGTTAAACCACAGCAGCATGGCTATTATTATTTTGTGGCCAAAGGAGATGGCAGCCATCAATTTAGTGAAACATTGGTGGATCACAATGTTGCGGTAAAACAAGCTGCTAATAAATAAAAGGCGAAGATTTCAATGAAGAGAGGAAAATTAATTACAATCGAAGGTATAGAAGGTGCGGGTAAGAGCACGGCGCTCGCATTTATTAAAAATTATTTACTCAAAGAAAAAAAAGAAGTGGTGTGGACACGTGAACCTGGCGGTACACCATTGGCAGAAACACTGCGTAAATTAATTTTGCATCCCGAGAGTGCTGAAGTCATAACAGCAGACACAGAATTATTACTTATGTTTGCAGGCCGAGCCCAGCATTTGCAAGAAGTCATTATGCCAGCCTTGCAGGCTGGCCGATGGGTTGTATCAGATCGCTTTGTCGATGCAAGTTATGCCTATCAAGGCGGTGGCCGCGGTGTGTCCATCGATCGTATCAAGTATTTAGATGAATGGATTGTAGGTCAATGCCAGCCAGATTTAACGCTCTTACTGGATGTCGAACCTGCTTTAGGTGAAGAACGTGCTGCAAAAAGAGGCGGAGAAAAAGACCGCATCGAACAAGAGAAAAATGATTTTTTCAAACGTGTACGTGACGCTTATTTACAACGTGCAAAGCAAGCACCAGAGCGTATGAAAATAATTAATGCTAATTTATCGCTGCCTGAAGTAGAACAGCAAATTAAACAGGTATTAGAAAAATGGATGATAGAGCAGGCATGATATTTCCTTGGCAGACCGCACAATGGCAGCAGTTTTCTCATGCTAAACAAACAAGGCGCCTAGCTCATGCCTATTTACTGACGGGTATTTATGGCTTGGGTAAATTAAAATTTGCCATTGAAGCAGCGCATCTTTTACTTTGTCCTAATGAAGGATGTCAAGATGCCCTATGCCATACGCGCCGATTTATTACAGCGAATAAAACCCACTCTAATTTATGCTGGATAGAGCCGGAAGAAGCAGGTCATGCTATTAAAGTCGATCAAATTCGCGCGCTGAATGAATTTGTGCAGCAAACTTCATTGCAAGGTGAATATCGTCTTGTGGTGATTCAATCGGCTAATCAAATGAATATCAATGCGGCTAATGCCTTATTAAAAACCTTGGAAGAGCCCGCACCTGGCGCCATTCTCATTTTAGTCTGTGATGAAGTATCGCATTTGCCCGCAACTATTTTGAGTCGCTGTCAACGGATCACTTTCTCTCAACCTAAGCGTGAACCAGCTTTAGCTTGGCTGAAAAACCAGTTAAAAGACCAATCGATTGATGCTAATTTATTATTAAATTTAGCGCATGGTGCACCGCTTGCCGCCTTAGAATGGCAGCAGACTAATCGCGTCCTTGCACGACAGGAATTATTTGAATTATTGTATGCGCTTAAGCAGCGCTTGGCAGATCCCTTAACTGCTGCAGTGAAAATACAAGCGATGGATAGCAGGCAATTTTTAGATGATATGCTAAGTTGGATAATTGATTTGCTGCATTTGCAAGTGGGCGGCAAACCGGAAAGCATTATCAATCAAAATTTTCTATCGCAATTAAGGCAGGTCATAAATGAAATCCCAATGATGGAAAGCATACATTTGATGTCTTATTTGCAGCAAGTGCGCAGTCAAATCATGTCTGGCATTAATTTGAATAAGCAATTGCTCATAGAAAATATATTGATTCGTTGGAGCCGCGCACATGTTTCTCGTTGATTCACATTGTCATTTGCACATGCTTGATCTGAGTCAAGATCATGATGATTTATCACAAGTCATCAAGCGCGCGTATGAACAGGGTGTAAAATATTTATTAAATGTATCAGTCAATTTACAAGATTTTCCTCGTGTGTTAAAAATCGCAGAGACTTATGATGGTGTTGGTGTATCAGTCGGCTTGCATCCCAATGAGCGTGCAGAAGAAGTTGATGAAGCCACATTAGTAAAATTAGGGCAAGCAAAAAAAGTGATTGCAATCGGTGAGACAGGATTAGATTATTTTCGTTCAGAAGGTGATTTAACTTGGCAGCGTGAACGTTTTCGTGCTCATATTCGTGCAGCAAAAACCTTGCAAAAACCCTTGATTGTGCATACACGTGATGCCATTGAAGACACCTTAAATTTAATGCAAAAAGAAAAGGTCAGTGAAATCGGCGGAGTCATGCATTGTTTTACTGAAGATTGGCCTTCCGCAGAGCGTGCATTAGCAATGGGTTTTTATATTTCTTTTTCGGGTATTGTCACCTTTAAAAATGCGGAAAAAATACAGGCAACAGCAAGACAAGTACCGCTTGAGCGAATGTTATTAGAAACAGATTCGCCCTATCTTGCACCCAATCCCAAACGCGGCAAGCCAAATGAACCAGCCTATACACGATATACGGCTGAATATCTTGCAGCGCTACGCGGCATTTCTTTGGAAACCTTAGCCGCACAAACCACAGAGAATTTTTTCACCTTATTTAAGGGAGCACAACGACCCCATGTTTAAACCGGCAGCTCTTTTTATTGGGTTACGTTATACGCGCGCAAAACGCCGCAATCATTTTATTTCATTTATTTCTGCCATCTCAATCATTGGTATTGCCTTGGGTATGACAGTATTAATTACTGTACTTTCTGTGATGAATGGTTTTGATCGAGAAATCAAGAATCGTGTTTTTAGTATGGTGCCGCCCATTACTTTAAGTAGTGATACAGGCTATGTGTCAGGCTGGCAGCCCTTACAAAAAACGCTGATGCAAGTGCCCACTGTCACTGCAGCAGCGCCATTTGTGACGGGTGAAATTTTGCTGAATTATTCAGGTTCAACTCAACCCTCTATTTTATTTGGTGTGCTGCCTGATGAAGAAAAAACGGTTTCCCAAGTCGCCAATAAAATGGTGCAAGGTCAGTTAAATAATTTACAAGCTGGCAAATTTGGTATTGTGCTCGGTGAAGATTTGGCAAATCGCTTATTCGCAAAAATGGGTGATAAGGTCACTGTGATTACGCCGCAGGTCAGCATGTCTCCCGTTGGTATTATTCCTCGTTATAAACAATTTACGGTGGTTGGTATCTTTCGTGCAGGCAGTGGTTTTGGTTTTGATCGAGGCATTGGTTTCATTCAATTAAATGACGCGCAAAAATTACTGGGCTTGGGTTCCAATATTTCCGGCCTACATCTTAACATTCAAGATGTCTTTGCCGCGCAACAAGTAGCGCATAGGCTAGCAAGTGAATTAACGCCTAATGTCAGCATCACAACTTGGGCTGATCAATTCGGCGAATTTTTTCATGCGGTTCAATTAGAAAAAACCATGATGTTTTTTATTTTATTACTCATCATTGCAGTGGCTGCTTTTAATCTTGTTTCAACATTGATTATGATCGTCAGTGAAAAAGAATCTGACATTGCTATTTTACGTACCTTTGGCGCGACACCCAGAATGATCATGATGACTTTTATGGTTCAAGGTGGTTTGGTTGGTTTATTAGGAACGCTATTAGGATTATTAGGCGGACTATCCTTGGCTTCTAATGTGACTGACATTGTGAATTGGATAGAGCATGTTTTTCACGTACAATTTCTTTCGTCAAATGTATATTTCGTTAATTACTTGCCATCAAAAATTGAAGCAGGCGATGTTATTAAAATCAGTGCAGCTGCATTGATTTTAAGTTTTTTAGCGACCATTTATCCTGCATGGCGTGCTTCAAAAACAGATCCTGTGGAGTCATTAAGATATGAGTAATCCCGTTCTGCATTGTCATCAATTAGCAAAAACCTATTTAGATGGTGCGGCTAAAATAGAAGTCTTGCGAGATATTAATTTAACTGTGCAAGCAGGTGAAATGGTCGCGATTGTCGGTAGTTCTGGTTCTGGCAAGAGTACTTTATTGCATTTACTTGGTGGTTTGGATCAACCGAGTAGCGGGCAAGTCATGCTAAATGGTGCTGATTTGAGAACATTATCTGAAAATGAAAAATGTCAATTGCGTAATCGTCATTTAGGTTTTGTTTATCAATTCCATCATTTATTACCGGAATTTTCTGCCTTAGAAAATGTAGCAATGCCGCTTCTCATTCGTGGTGATGAACCTAAACTTATTCAAGAAAGAGCAGAATATTTATTAGAACAAGTCGGTTTGAAGGATCGTAGGCAGCATCGTCTGGGTCAATTATCAGGTGGTGAGCGCCAACGTGTTGCGATTGCGCGTGCCTTGGCCGCTGAACCGCTATGTGTGTTAGCTGATGAGCCAACGGGGAATTTAGATCCCACTAATGCTGATCGTGTATTGCAATTATTTTTTGATTTACAAAAGTCACATCAGACGAGTGTTGTTATGGTGACGCATGATCCTTTGATTGCGAAGAGGGCGCAGAGGGTATTGAGGATTGAAGCGGGGATGTTGGTGGAAATTTAGCAGACTGTGTTGATGAATAATAAAACTAAAGCAGCATTTTAATATCACAAAAGCGTTCAGTAAGGAGGCCCTCCCCCACCGGGGGAAGGTGCCAAAGGCGGATGGGGGAGTAGTAATAATAATTGCATTTTTATTCCCCCATCCGCCCGTTGGGCACCTTCCCCCGGTGGGGGAAGGCCTCCTTACTGAACGACTATTTCGTATTTGAATGCTGTCTGATGTCTATCGTTTGGAGTGGTAATATGTTTAAACAAGCTATCTTATTAATCAATCTTGGCACGCCCGATCACTGTGACCCAGCATCCGTCAAACATTATCTCAGTCAATTTTTAAATGACAAACGTGTCATTGATTTACCCGCTTGGCTACGCTATCCCTTAGTGAATGCCTTCATTGTGCCGCTCCGATATCGCAAAGTGGCCAAGGCTTACCAAAAAATTTGGCTCGACATCGGTTCTCCCTTACTTGTTTACAGTGAGCAATTAAAACAAACCTTGGCGGAAAAATTAGGCGACAATTATCAAGTCGAATTAGGCATGCGCTATGGTCAACCCAGTATTGAAACAGCATTGGCTTCTTATCACTGGGATGAAATAGATTCTTTAACTGTGCTTCCTTTATTTCCACAATATTCTTCTGCAGCAACAGGTTCTGCACTTGAAGTCGTATTCAAATTTTTTGCCAAACAATGGAACCTGCCCAGTTTAACTGTGCAACATGATTTCTATGCGCATCCAGCTTATATCACTGCTTATGCAGACATGATTAAAAAGCACACGCAGGGACGAAATATTGATTTGCTTTTATTTAGCTATCATGGCTTGCCGGAACGTCATATTAATAAGAGTCACTGTCATGCTGGCTGTGATCATCTTTCTCCTTGTCCACCGATCACCGCAAACAATTTATATTGCTATCGTGGGCAATGCTATGCAAGTTCTCAATTGATCGCAAAAGAATTAGCTTATTCATCAGATCAATATGCGGTTTCCTTTCAATCGCGTTTGGGACGCACGCCTTGGATTAAACCTTATACTGATTTATTGCTGCCTGATTTGATTAAACAGGGCCGAAAAAATATTGCCATCGTTTCACCTTCCTTTGTAATGGATTGTCTGGAAACCTTAGAAGAAATTAATATTAGACTGAGGCAGCAATGGCTGTCCTTGGGTGGAAAGGAATTTATTTTTATTCCCTGTTTAAATAACTCGCCATTATTATTAGATATGTTGATAGATTTAATACCAAAGAACTAGTATGATGCTTGATCTGTCATTGCATTCTTATAAATAATATAACGAGGAACTAGCATGCAAGCTCATGATATTATAGAAGAAAAACTTGATTCAATGCCGCCAGAGATCTTAGCGATCATCTGTCAGTATTTAAATCCTATTGATCTCTATCATCTTGCTTTAAGTAATTCATATCTATTTTCTGTAACTAGAATCGATAGCATTTGGCAGGAAAACTTACAGTTTTATTTTGATAAAGAGGCTAATCAATCGATTGAAAATGCCGCCATAGAGCAGCATCAATCTTGTCGATTGTTTTCAACGATTGCCAAGCAAAGATATCAGTATTTAGATCATGCGAATAGATTCATTTTTCTTTTGCTGCAAGATGGTGATGTCGAATCTTTATTAAAACAATCATTTAATATTGAGATGTTAAAGCAGGGCCAAACGATTCCATTTCCCTCGTTCTGTTTGATTACAATACCTCAGGGTCATCATGCTATTCTAGATGATATGATTCGCCTGTATGAACATCATCATAAGATACCGATGATAGTTAAAGAAAATAATCAAGTTTGTTTATACATGTACGCAGAATTAGAAGATATCTATCCAGTCAAAGCATTTCAAAAGAAAATATTGGATCAGGCATTGTTTGAAGATTTTTTATTTCCAGACGAAGGCAAGATAGTCATCGTAAAAAAAAGCAGTGAGCCCTATCAGAAAATTATGGCTATGCTGGGTTTAGCAATAAAAACTGAATTATATTCATTAGTAAAAAAAATCAATGATCCTTTGTTGAATCATTATATTTTCTCACAATTATGTGAATATCAGCCAGCTTATGAACCTGGAGAATTACTTAAGTGGGCGATTATTTTAAATATTGGCGGTGCTCAATTGCGCTACATATTAGAAGGTATTGATGTATCAAGCTTAAGAATCGGTGAAGATTGTCCTCCTGCCTATTTTGCAACTAAACTATCCTCAGTATCTTCATTGAAAGTATTATTGGAGTTAGGGGCTGACCCCAATTTGTGTTTTACTCGCTATAATCTTCCTGATCCTCTCACTGTAGCAGCTAACATGGGTAATTTAGAAGCGATTGAATTATTGCTAAGTCACGGTGCTAGAGCGGATACCCTTTGGAGAGCGGGCGATCACTCTGCCTTGTCGATAGCTGCTTATCGTGGATATTTGCCTATTATTAAATGCTTGCATGCCCAAGGGGCTAAGCTAGACGTTAGAATAGGCAAATTACCGATGATTTACTTCGCATTAGCGCATGGCCATGCAGATGTCATGCAATATTTAACTGATCATGAGGTGCCCCTAATCGATCCCGAATTTATATTTAACGAGGCGATAAAAACCATCATCGAGGCTGTGCAAAAAGGATATGATGCCGCATTGAAACTTTTTTTAAATTATGTCCAAGAAAAGCAGCAAGAATTATATGTGCGATTTATCCACCATCATGATGCTGACAATAGAAATTTGTTGTATCTAGCTGTTGCAAATAATAGACCCAATACCTGTGAGTTATTATTAAGTCATCATTTCGATATTGATGCGCGCGATATTAAAAAAGTAACACCCTTGTATTTAGCTTCTGCTCGGGGTTATTCTCGCATTGTAGATCTATTTTGCCGCAATTATGCGAATGTAAATCTCTGTGTTGGCAATTCTTCACCTCTGCATGTTGCAATTGTGAATAATCATCCCAAGGTTGTTGAAGTGCTGCTTAATAATAAAAAATTAAAATTAAATGATCCTATTGGTTCACAAGCTGATATTCCTTTGCATCTGGCTGTTTCTCAAGGCAGATTAGAGATCATTAACTTATTCATTCAACACCCGGTTTGCATTAATTTTGCCTCGATAGAGACAGGGCAAACAGCGCTACATCTTGCTGCGGCAAAATTGGCAATGGAGAGTACTCAGGAAGAGCTGATCAAATATAAAAAAATGATTGCATTGTTAGTTCAAGCGGGCGCTAATCCCTTGGCTTTAAATTTAGAAGGTAAAACACCTAGACAACTTGCAGTGAATGAGTCTATTCGTTATTTGATGGAAATGTTAGAAGAAGTTCAAAGACACGCAAAGGCGACATTTAATATTTCTCAACCATCTATTATTATCGATATTGAATTAATTAAAAATACTTTAATTAACTTTAAGAAAACTTTACCTGGTCTTCATCAAGCTGGACTTGCTTTGACATATTTAAAGCATGCCAATACCTATTTTGGATCAATCGTTATTCTATGCGCTGCAAATAGTTCACATGAAACTGCACTCTCTGCTGCATTGATGAAAGCGGCTGGTTTCGAATCAAAAAAAGATTATGCAATAACCTTATCAAATATTATTTATGCTTATTTGCTTAATTCATTAGGTGTTGATCGACATGTAGTGATTGAGTTTATCAACTCAATTATGCAGCCTTTAAAAAATGAAATATTTTTTAATAAAATTAATTTTAGTTCTCGCGCACATGATTTTTCTACTCATCCGTCGATTATTTGCTTGAATTTTTTAGAAAGTAAATTAGGAGAATTTGAAAAGTTAGCGTTTAAAAAGCAAATTAGCTTAAAAAGAAAGATGGAGGAGGGTGGAGAGGAAGATAAGGAAAATCTGGAGAGTAATACGAGTACTAAAAAAGCTAGAAGGTGAGTTGTTGTTGCGGGAGTGCTTTTTACGTGGGCGTTCGTTGTTGTTGAAGCATTCGTCGTTATTGCAGCGTTCGTCGTAAAAAGCACTCCTCGCAACGACGAACGCTTCAACAACGACGAACACTTCAACAACGACGAACGCTGCAATAACGACGAACGCTTCAGCAACGGCGAACGCTGCAATAACGACGAACGCTGCAATAACGGCGAACGCTTCAGCAACGACGAACACTTCAACAACGACGAACACTTCAGCAACGACAAACGCCCATAAAGAACACCCAACCTAAGCTGCGATCAAATCATCACTTCTCATAAGGATATCCCATGTTTCTCTTTACCCTTGCCTTTCTCGCGGGCGATGTCTGCCTGCAACAATTATCCAAGCTGCCATCACCTTCCTTCTTACTTATCATCTTACTACTAAGCCTAGTATTGCACTTATGCCTGCATAAGCGCATCTCACATTTCTATTTAATAACAGCTTGCATCCTAGGTTTTACTTGGAGCGCTTGGCAGGCACATCAAATTTTATCCTGGTCTCTATCACCTGACTTGCAAGTCAAGCCATTAATCATCAGCGGTGAAATTGCGTCACTTCCTGCAAAAGATAAATGGGGCCAGCGCTTTTTATTTTCTTTAGATCGTCTGCAAAATCTTGATCTTAAAGATAGGCGCCTACTATTGTCATGGCAAGATGACAGTCAACAATTAAAAGTGGGAGAGTCATGGCAATTGAAAGTAAAATTAAAATCGATTCACGGCTTGCAAAATCCTGGCACCAGTGATTATGAAGCTTGGGCATTTCAGAATGGAATCCGTGCTAAAGGCTATGTGATAAATAGCAGTGATAATAGGCGCATGAGTTCTTATTGGTATCATCATCCGATAGATCAATTACGACAAAGATTGCGCGATAAAATTGCTTCTCTTTTACCGGCCTCACCTAATCTGCCCTGGCTTTCTGCGCTGATGCTGGGTGATCATAGTGGTGCAACATCCGCGGATTGGAAAATCTTGCGGCAAACAGGCACAAATCATCTCATGGCCATTGCGGGTTTACATATTGCTATGCTTGCCGCTTTTGTGCATCTTGCAGTGAGTTGGCTATGGCGGCGTTCAACTTACTTGATGCTGCATTGTCCTGTAAAACTCGCAGGCGCAGCTTCTGCTTTATTAGTTGCAAGTTTTTACAGTTTATTAGCGGGTTTTTCTTTACCGACACGCCGCGCCTGTTTCATGCTGGTTTTACTGATTATTATCTTACTCATGCGGCGAAAATTAGCTATCTGGCATATTTGGGCAAGTGTTTTACTCATCGAATTATTATTTAATCCTCTCAGTGTATTATCAGAAAGTTTTTGGCTTTCCTTTGTCAGCATCGCCTTAATTATTTATGGCATGCAGGGACGCTTAGCGCCGCGAGGTTGGTGGTGGAAGTGGGGCAGAGTGCAATGGGTGCTAGCACTTGGATTAATGCCCATGACTTTATTTTTCTTTCAAGAAACATCCCTTATCTCTTTTGCGGCTAATTGTGCGGCTATTCCTTGGTTAGAATTTTGCATTATGCCATTTTGCGTTTTGAGCAGTATTTTCCTATTTATCATACCGCCCTTAGGCAAATTATTATTGTATGCTGCGAATTATAATTTATCGATATTGTGGATCATCTTAACTTGGTTTTCGCATTATTCATTTGCCTCATGGCAGCATGCAATCACAAGTTATTCCGTATTTTTTTCGAGTATCATCGCTATTATTTTATTGCTCATGCCTCGCGGCGCACCGGGTCGATGTTTAAGTATCGTTTGGCTATTGCCCTTATATTTTTATCAAACACCTTGGCCGAATGAAGGCGATGTATGGTTTACCTTATTGGATGTAGGACAGGGATTGTCTGCAGTGATTCAAACACAAACGCATTTACTCATCTATGATGCGGGTTCCAGCTTTTATCAAGATATGGGCGAGCGTGTACTTGTTCCCTATTTACATTCAATTCAAGCTCGAAAAGTTGATATGCTGGTCATCAGTCATGGCGACAATGATCATATTGGTGGTGCTTCTAGTTTACTTGCTGCAATGCCTGTTTTAAGTATCAAGACTAGCGTGCCAGAGAAAATCAAAACTGCAGTCACCGATTATTGTAGCAGCGGAATGAGTTGGCAATGGGACAAAGTGCGCTTCACTTTTCTTTATCCTGCTATGGATCATTTAGGTCTTAGCAATGATAGTTCCTGTGTCTTGCGTATAGATAATGGCGTACAAAGTATTTTGCTGACAGGCGATATCGAAAAACAAGCTGAAACAGCCTTATTAAAGCAAAATGCGAGCGCATTAAGAGCGACTATTTTAGTTGCGCCGCATCATGGGAGTAAAACATCATGTTCACGAAAATTTGTGGCAGCCGTTCATCCTTCCTCTGTCTTATATGCAACAGGTTATCTCAATCGCTATCATTTTCCTCATCCCAGTGTGGTTTCTGCCTATCAAAGCATTCATGCAGCGCAATTTAATACGGCACTTTCTGGCAGCATTGAATACCATCTCGGTCAAGCGCCAATATTATATCGTCGCGTTCACGCAAGATATTGGCAGGATAAGGCCTAGGTAGGCATTTTTTCTTTCTTACCATGCAATAATAAATCAATCGCCATTAATAAGGCCGTATTATCGATGGGTTTTTCAAATGAGACTGAAGCACCTAGGGTTTCAGATAAATCAAGATAGCCGGTCGGATCTAAACGGCCGCCGCCAGAAATGGCAATAATTTCCATT
This sequence comes from Gammaproteobacteria bacterium, assembly GCA_013287745.1. Classification (GTDB taxonomy): domain Bacteria; phylum Pseudomonadota; class Gammaproteobacteria; order DSM-16500; family DSM-16500; genus Aquicella. The sequence continues at coordinate 24,136 of JABDDF010000009.1, read as the reverse complement.
TGCGGATGACGGTTTCTGACTTCGGAAATCAAAGTAATACCGCTTTTTTTCGGCATGATAATATCGGTTACCATAATATCCGGTTTTGCATTTTTCAAAGCTTCCGTTGCTTCTTCACCATTTGCTGCACAAATCACTTGATGCGAAGCGCGTTCTAATATTTGCGTTAACATATCTCTCACCAGATCATCATCTTCGACTAATAAAATTGTTGCCATATGACCTCCTTATTGATATTCCGGTAGTATTATCACAAATGTCGTTCCCTGTCCTAACTGACTATGCACCGTGATTTCGCCGCCATGCGCTTTCACAATAGAATGTACAATGGAAAGTCCTAGACCTGTTCCCTTGCCTACTTCTTTGGTCGTAAAAAAAGGTTCATAAATGCGTTCCATCATGGATTGATCCATGCCATGGCCATTATCGCTGATTTCAATTTTACAATAAGCCTTGGCTGTTTTAGTCGGTAATTGTTTTAATAGGGGATCAGTCACCTCAACTTTTGCCAATTCAATATTGATTTCGCCTTCTCCATCCATGGCATCGACGGCATTATTAATAATATTGACGAGTACCTGATGTATTTGTGTTTGATTGCCCAAGGCCATGATTTGAGTGCTTGAATGAAATTGAATGAGTACGCTTGCTGGAATGGTGGGTTTCAATAGAGCTAGAGCAGCTTCAATGGTTGATTTGAGATTGATAATCTCAAAATGCTGTTGTTGGCGGCGGCTAAAAGCCAGAATACGCGATATCAATTCTTGCCCGCGATGACAGCCATCTAATACCTTGCCTAAATTTTTATGGGTTAAACTATTTTTTTCTACATCTTCTCGAGCTATTTCAATATAACCAATAATGGCATACAAGATATTATTAAAATCATGGGCGATACCGCTTGCGAGAGTGCCAATGGCTTGCAATTTCTGCCCTTGTAATAAGGCTACTTCTAGTTTTTGCTTGATTTCTTCCGCATTGATTCTTTCGCCTATTTCTTTTTTTAAATCTTGATTGGCTTGATTAAGAGAAGAGGCTCTTTGTGTAGCTAATTGCAGAATACGAATAATAGCAGCAGTGAGTAATGATAATGCCAGGCCTAAAAAGAGTATGATCCAGGCGGGCTGGGGCAGAAGTTTAAGGTAGCTATACCAGAGCGTAATAGAAAAAAGGATGCCTAAAATAGCGGCCAGATAGGGTAGCCAGATCGCTTTTGTCGTCCTTTTTTGCATAGTGCTGGTCCTTTGACGGTCTTTGGGATAGCGCAGGCCTGCGCCATCCTTAATGCTTTTATTAGCTTAATCGATTTATCCTGTGGAATCTATGCCCAAGGTACTGGCATAATGTGGACTACAGTTTAGGTTAGGGGTAGTGACATGCAGCTCGCAAAAATCAAATTAGCCGGTTTTAAATCCTTTGTTGACCCGACTACAATTACCCTGCCCAGCAATAGGGTGGCGGTTGTTGGCCCTAATGGCTGCGGAAAATCCAATATTATTGATGCCATCACTTGGGTGATGGGTGAAAGTTCTCCTAAATATTTGCGTGGTGAAGCCCTAACTGACGTTATTTTTAATGGTTCTAATGCACGCAAGGCCATTGGCCAAGCTTCAGTAGAACTGGTATTTGACAATAGCGAAGGAAAAATTGGCGGAGAATATGCAGCTTTCGCTGAAATCGCCATTAAGCGCTCCATTAACCGTGATTCTGATTCAATCTATTATTTGAATGGTATTCGTTGTCGTAAACGCGATGTGGTTGATCTTTTTTTGGGAACAGGGCTTGGGCCCAGAAGTTACTCCATAATCGGTCAAAATATGATCAGCAAGATCATTGAAGCCAAGCCAGATGAATTACGTACCTATCTCGAAGAAGCCGCTGGCATTTCAAAATATAAAGATCGTCGTCATGAAACTTCTTTACGAATTTCACATGCCAAAGAAAATATCGCCAGAGTTAATGATTTATGCGCAGAATTAGAAAAGCAGCTGAGCAATCTCAAACATCAAGCTAATGTGGCTGAAAAATTCAAAGCGCTCAAGCAGCAAGAGCGTGTCTTGCAAGCAGAACTATATGCAATTCAATGGCGTCAATTAGATGCCTTGATGGTTGATGATACCTTAAAAATTCAATATGAAGAAACAGCCTTGGAAGCGCGTAATAGCGAAATTATTACGACAGATAGAGATATTGAGCAATTACGTCATGAACAACGCGCAGCACATGATGCCTTCCAAGAAGTGCAGCGTCGTTATTATGCAGTCGGTAATGAAATTACTCGCATTGAGCAAGATATTTTGCATCATCAAGAACGCGAGCAGCAGTGGCGTAATGATTTGCAGCAAACAGAAAATGATTGGCAAACAGTTAAAACACAATTGACAGAAGCAGAAGATGAATCGCAAGAATTAGAGCGTGAAATAGTGCACTTAGAACCGATGTTGACGGCGGCACGTGAGGAAGGCTATGCATTGCAAAATGAATTATCCTCCGCCGATGATGCCATGCAGTCATGGCAAGTCCTTTGGGATGATTTCCATCAAGCTTCTGCGAAGTCATCGCAAACAGCCCAAGTGGAAAAAACACGTATACAGCATTTAGAACAGAAAACGATTATGCTGCAAAAACGTCAAGAACAATTGCTGCAAGATCAGGGCCGCTTTAATTTCAATAGCTTGGATAATGAACTTGATAGTTTAAATAAACAATCCTATGACTATGCTGAAAAATTAGAAATTCAACAAAAAGAATTAAATGATACGCGTAATGAAATTTCCACCTTGCAAGCAAGCCAGCAAGATTCGACTTCTCATCTTGATAAGATGCGTAATGATTTACAAAAATTGCGCGGTCAACAAGCTTCTTTAGAAGCCCTGCAGCAAACAGCTTTGGGTCAGCGTAATAATCCAGCCTCGCCTTGGATAGCGAAATATAATTTAACAGACAAGCCCCGTCTTGCTCAGAGCATGGAAGTCGATCGTGGTTGGGAACTTGCGGTTGAAAAAACCTTGGGCTTTTGTCTGCAAGCGATTTGTGTTGATGAAATATCAGAGCTCGCTTCACAAATTGATAGCTTTAAATCAGGCAATTTGTGTGTCTTATCAAACCCAGCTGCAAAAGAGACGCAGCATGCCAAAGCAAAAGGTGTTTTACTGAGTGAAAAAGTCAAATCCTCATGGCCTATTGCTTCCTTGATTGCTGGCATTTATGCAGCAGAATCATTGGATGAGGCGCTCGCCCTCTGTGAATCATTAGATGAGCATGAATCCATTGTCACTCGTGATGGTGTTTGGTTGAATCGTTCTTGGCTGAAAATTCTGCGGCAGGAAGATCCCGCTGCCGGTGTGATCCAACGTGAGCAAGAATTAAAACAATTGGCAGTGCGTGTAGAACAGCTGCAAAAAACACAGACTGATTTAGAAAATAATATCAAACAACGCCGCGAACAAATTCAAAGTCTCGAACAGCGCCGTGATCAATTACAGCAATCATTTGGTCAAGCGCAAGGGCAGGCAGCACAAATTAATGCACAGTGCAAAATGAAACAAGAACGTTTGCAAGAAATAAAGCAGCAAGCTGAGCGTTTCACGCGAGATCAACAAGATTGCGCGGAGCAAATGAAGCAAACGGAAGCAGAGATTAAGCAAGCACGTGAGCTTTGGCAGCAAGCATTGAATGAATTAGAACAGCAATCTTTATCCAGGGAAAAATTAATTGCTGAACGTGATGTGGTACGTCAGCAGTTACATGTTATTCGTGAAAATACGTCGAAGAAAACGACGCAAGTGCATGAATTTGAAATTCGCTTGCAAACGGCTAAATCGCAAAAATCTTCATTGCAGCAAAGTTTTGCTCGGCTCCAAGCGCAATCAAGCACCTTGAATGATCGTAAGATTGTCTTGCAAAGTGAATTAAACTCTATGCCGCCCATGGATACCTTGAAAAAATCATTGTCACGTGCTTTAGATAAGCATGTTAGCGTAGAAGTCGAATTAAATTCAGCGCGCATTGCCACAGAATCTCTTGAGCAAGAATTGCGTAATTTGGAAGATAAACGTCAGCAGTTGGAAAAATCCGCGAATCATTTGCGCGGCATATTGGAATCTTTACGAGTTAGTTGGCAGGGGCGAAAAATTAAATCGGATACCTTGCTTGAGCAACTGAAGGTAACTGAATTTACCTTGGAAGATATTCTAAAACAATTGCCGCAAACGATTTCCACAGAAGAATGGCAGACTAAATTAGATCAAGTGGTGCAGCGCATTAATCGTTTAGGCCCGATTAATTTAATAGCGATTGATGAATATGCCGCTTGTTTTGAACGCAAGCAATATTTAGATAAGCAAATAGAAGATTTGAATGCGGGTTTAGCAACCTTGGAAGATGCGATTGCTAAAATTGATAAGGAAACACGTACGCGTTTCAAAGATACTTATGATCAAGTCAATAATCGATTACAGGAATTATTTCCCAAAGTATTTGGCGGCGGCAAAGCCTATCTTGAATTGACTAGCGATGATTTGCTGACAGCAGGCGTGACCATGATGGCATGCCCGCCTGGCAAACGTAATAGTTCAATTTATCTTTTGTCTGGCGGTGAAAAATCATTGACGGCCATCGCTTTAATTTTTTCAATTTTCTATCTCAATCCCGCACCATTTTGTTTATTAGATGAAGTCGATGCAGCCTTGGATGATGCAAACGTATTACGCTTTACTCACCTAGTGAAAGCGATGGCAGATAAGACCCAGTTCATTTTCATCAGTCATAATAAAATTACCATTGAAATGGCTGAGCATTTGATTGGTGTGACCATGAATGAACCTGGTGTATCACGTCTAGTCAGTGTCGATATTGAAAAAGCCATGAATATGGTGGAGACGGCGTCTTGACAATTGCGGATGACAAATTACGTAGAGAAATTGAGACGCTGCACCAACAAATCTATGATCACAATTATCGTTACTATGTATTAGATGATCCTAGTGTGACAGATGCTGACTATGACAAATTATTTCAGCAATTAAAAAAATTAGAAGAGAAACATCCTGAATTAATTTCTCCTGACTCACCCACGCAAAGGGTGGGTGCGCCTCCATTAAAAATATTTTCTAACGTTACACATAGTATTCCTATGCTATCTTTAGACAATGCCTTTACAGAAGAAGACATTCTTGCCTTTGATCAACGTATTCATGAAAGATTGCATATAGAAGCGCCTATTGAATATAGTTGTGAACCAAAATTAGATGGACTTGCCATTAGTTTGCGCTATGAAAATGGCAGCTTGGTGCAAGCGGCGACTCGAGGCGATGGCAGCGTTGGTGAAGATGTCACTGACAATATTAAAACGATTCGCACTGTGCCCTTGACCTTGCAAGGTAGAAACCTGCCTGCTGTTTTAGAAGTGCGAGGTGAAGTATTTATTTCAAAGAAAAGTTTTAATTTATTGAATGAGCAAGCAGAAGCAAGACAGGAAAAAACATTTGCTAATCCGCGTAATGCAGCCGCTGGTAGTGTACGTCAATTAGATTCAAGAATCACAGCATCGAGACCGCTAGCCATTTATTGCTATGGCATTGGCCTAGTAGAGGGAATGAAATTACCCGCTAAACATAGCGAAGTATTGGCTTGTCTTAGTAATTGGGGTTTGCGTGTCAGTCCCTTGATTGCTGTAGCGCAAGATGCTGCAGGCTGTCTTGCCTATTATCAGCAAATGGCTAAGAAACGTGATGCCTTGCCCTATGAAATTGATGGTGTAGTTTATAAAGTGAATTCATTGGCAGAACAAGAACGCTTGGGTTTTGTTTCACGCGCTCCGCGTTGGGCCATTGCGCATAAATTTCCGGCAGAAGAAGCACATACCATTATTGAAGAAGTTGAATTTCAAGTGGGAAGAACAGGTGCCTTAACACCGGTTGCACGTTTAAAACCCGTGCATGTGCATGGTGTCACCATCAGTAATGCAACCCTGCATAATATGGATGAAGTAAGACGCAAAGATATTCATATTGGTGATCATGTCATTGTGCGTCGTGCAGGTGATGTCATTCCAGAAGTTGTCAGTGTGATCACAGCTAAACGATCTTCGCAAGTAAGAAAAATAAAATTACCCAAGCATTGTCCTGTCTGTCATTCTGCCATTGAACAAATAGAAGGTGAGGCAGTTGCAAGATGTACGGGAAAATTATTTTGTAGCGCGCAACGCAAAGAAGCAATTCGACATTTTGCTTCAAGACGCGCAATGAATATTGAAGGCTTGGGCGATAAATTGGTAGAGCAATTAGTTGATGCGGGTCTTGTTTCATCGCTTGCTGATATTTATTCTTTAACATTGGAACAAACAGCTAATCTTGAGCGAATGGGTGAAAAGTCTGCGCAGAATTTATTTGAGGAAATTAATAAAAGTAAAAAAACTACATTCGCGCGTTTTCTATATTCCTTAGGTATACGTGAAGTGGGTGAAGCCACAGCCAAGCAATTAGCCCTGCATTTTAAAACGCTGCAAGCATTGCAGACTGCATCAATAGAAAGTTTGCAAGCAGTTGAAGATGTCGGGCCCGTTGTTGCCATGCATATCCTTCATTTTTTTCAAGAAGCTCATAATAGAGAAATGATTCGAAAATTATTACAAGCAGGCATTCATTGGCCCAAGATTGAAGCAGGGCATCAATTGCCATTGCAAGGAAAAACTTTTGTCTTAACGGGTACGCTGAGTGCCATGACACGTGATGAAGCAAAAGAACACTTAGAAAAATTAGGCGCAAAAGTGGCGGGCAGTGTGTCGAGTAAAACGTCTTATGTGGTAGCTGGAGTTGAAGCAGGATCAAAATTAGATAAGGCAAATAAGCTGGGTGTGGCTGTGTTAGATGAGCCAGCGTTGATGAAGATCTTGTCGAAAAGATAGGGAAAATGCTCCGTTACGCACGCATTCGTCGTTAAAATAGGGAAAATACTCCGTTACGCAAACATTCGTCGTTGCGAGGAGCGCTTTTTGCGACGAAGCAATCCAGGCTTCGACTTTTATCAAATGTTGCTTTTTTATAAAAGTCGAAGCCTGGATTGCTTTGTCGCAAAAAGCGCTCCTCGCAACGACGAACACCTGTGAATCATACCCCACGTGAGCTTTTACAAAATGCCATAAAAAATGCTATATTCGCTATATAAAATATAACGAGGATGGCGAATATGTTTAGAATCAATGGGTTAATTCCTATTACAATCACAGATGAATTGATCGAAAACAGTATTGCTGCAATTAAAGCAAGAGTACCTCTGCCTACGATAGATAAGCATGAAAGTATTCATCTCTCATCAGTTGACGCCATTATTTGTATGCAACGTGAAATAGTGCATTACATTTCGACTAATGCGAAAAAGCCAATAAAATATATTGGCACCAAACTTCTACATGATTGCATTCTCGCCTATATTTATTCAGATCAAGATCACGTGGCCATTCATATTGATCCCTTTGGAAGATTGGATTTAATCAGTATTTTTGCCAAATTTGCATCTTTGAAAAACATTGAAGTGATTATCATAGGTGGTAATAATCTTAAATATGCCCATATCACACAGTTAAATTTGACTAGTTTGGTCAGGGCGCTTTATGAGGCAGCACAATTTCATAATATCGAAATCAATATTGTTGCCCAGCAATTACTTGAAAAAAACATTCTAACTGAAAAAGATAAATATAATTTTACTTTTAATGTATTGATTAATATCCTTGATATTCTATGCAGGCAAACGAGTGCCAAACCATTGCCAGAAAGTTTTTTTGCCAAGCATTCTCCGGCAAGTTTCAGAAAATCGCATGGAAAGCAGATTAGCCTTCAACGTATAAATGAATTGATCGAAGACTTAGTTCAAATCGAAGAAATTTATGATAGAAAAAAACATAGAGACGTTCTACCCTATGCTCTCATCAAAGAACGCCATGAGAGCTTGAATGATTATCTCGATGAAATTTCTGTTATTTTTTCTAAAGAAGGCTATGAAATTTTCAAGCATAAGCTTCCAGAAGATTATTTGAAAAGATCGCGGTTGCAAAATTTCGTGTTTAATGTGAATACTAAGGCAATTTCTGTGACTCATGCCTTTGTTAATACACCCTTTGAACGTAATCGTAATAATGCGCATTTTGATCTAACGAGTAATGATCATTTTAGTCAAGAATATCATTTGGCTTATGATGGAAGCCTAGAAGGAATGAAATGGAAGACGCATAGCTATTCAAATCGATTTATCCAAGATTGCTTGAAATTGTCAGATATGATTGACAAAGACCATAGCTGTGATTTGGAAAAAGTGGCTGCATCATTTCCTCACTTAGGTGAGACGAATCTTTCCTATATCGTACCAGATATGGATGAAATCCTCCTTCCTCATGTATGTCGCTTGAGAAAAAATTATGACTTGTACCAGGAATATCAGAAAAGTGTTCATGGCCTTGAAATTAATGGCCTAGCTTCTGTCAATCTGACAACAGAATTTATTGAAAATATAATTTTAGAAATTCAACGATTACCCTTGCCTCATGTGATTAATGCTGATGCTATTCATCTTCCTGAAGATAAGGCCTTGCTTGTTCTTCAGGAAGAAATGCTGCATTACATTCCAGATATTGAGGAAGGACGAAAGCGCACGAAATATACTGATTTGGGCACCAAGAACTTACAAGATTGCATTTTCGCCTATATATATTCAGGCAAAGATCATCTACTCATGCATATTGATCCTGTGGAAAAAATAAATTTAAAGGACATGCTTAGTTCATTTGTGTCATTAGATAATATTGAGGTGATGATTATTGGTGGTAATGCACATAATAGAGTTGATATTACAAAACTTAATTTGACTGCTTTGATCAAGGCACTTTATGAAGCAGCGGAATACCATAAAATTAAGATCAGAATTGTTAGTCAGCAGATACTCAAAAATAATACTTTGACTGAGGCAGATAAGTGCAATTACCTATTTAATGAAATGATTACTTGCTTAGATACTATTTGCAGGCACCTTACTAACAAGGGTTTACCTGAGGAATTTTTTGAAAAAAATTCCCCAGGCAATTTTAGAAAATCAAACCCCATGTTAAGAGAAAAGATGCAAGACAAAGATTTTTCTGCAGGTATCCATTCTATTGTTGATGAGATATTACGCGCAAATGAAGTATATAGTAGAGTCGACGCTATTAATGGCCTACCTCATCAACTGATCAAAAGTTCCTATCCAGGATTGGATGATTTTTTGATAGACATGACTAATCTCATTTCTCTAGAGGGTTATGCCGTATTAGAGAAGTATTTTTCAGATGATTATTTCAAATGTTCGCGTTTGCAAAATTTTGTCGTCAATATCAATACCAAGTCAATTACAAATATTCATTGCCTAGTTAAAACGCCATTTGAGAATAATCGTAATAGCGCTCATTTTGACAGAGTTAACTTACCTCACTTTCTTCATCTGGTTTATAGTGATAGACGAATGGGAATGAAATGGAGCTTACCTGCTTATACAGAAAAAATTTATTTCTGATTGCAAAAAATTGACAACATTGATAGATGAAAATCATACTTGGAATTCAGTTGAGGTGCTTTTATCTCTTTCTGAATATGGAGAAGATGTTCTTCTCATTATGGCTAAGGATGCGCATGAAATTCTTCTTCCCTATGTATGCAAGTTGAGAGAAAATTATCGTTTGTATGCGGAATATGAACAAAGAAAGTTCTCACTTTTTGGTGGCAGTGGCGAGGGACAGGATGCTGCTAATACGTACACTTACACGCAGACAATGAGTTGTGAAGGGAAGGGGTTGAGATAAATAATACAGCAACGACGAACACTCAAAGCAGCACTGCCTCACTCAACTTACGCAACTGCAAAATAATCTTATGCGCAGACACAGGGTGACTCAAAAAATATCCCTGTATCATATCGCACTGATAATTTGATAACTGTTGCACTTGTTCGGCCGTTTCCACACCCTCAGCCACCACTTCCAATCCAAGATTATGCGCCAAGGCAATCATTGCACTGGTAATCGCAGAATCATTGGGATTATTGGGCACGCCTTTTATGAAGCTTTGATCTATTTTAATGGTATTAATATTAAATTGTTTAAGATGACTAATGGAAGTATAGCCTGAACCAAAATGATCAATTGATAAATTGACACCGATCGCTTTGATATCATGCAAAATCTTTTCAGCCAGTTCTACATTTCCCATCACAGTATTTTCAGTAATTTCTAATTCCAAATAAGAAGGATTCAAACCGGTGCTCTTTAATACATTGGCAATCATTTTGGCAATATCAGGATGATAAAATTGCTTGGGCGAAAGATTCACTGAGACAATGACATGCTCATAACCCTCATCCTGCCAGTATTTATTCGTGCGGCAGGCTTTTCTTAAAGCCCATTCACCTAATTTCATGATTAAACCCGTTTCTTCTGCTAAGGGAATAAACTTAGATGGACTAATAATACCGAGCGTCGGATGATCCCATCGCATCAAAGTTTCTAGGCCGATAATTTTTCCTTTGCGTATATGTAATTTGGGTTGATAGTAAAGTGAGAGTTCATTATTTTGCATAGCATTACGCAAGGCAGATTCAATTTGAATATATTCGCGAGCTTCCACGTCCATTTCATAGCGGAAAAATTGATAAATATTTCCGCCCGCATGTTTCGCTTTATATAAGGCGTCATCAACGTTTTGTAATATCTCTTCTAGTGATTCACCATCACTAGGATAAATCGCAATGCCAATACTGGCAGTGAGACTAAATTCATTATCATCAATTTTAAGCGGATGAGAACAAACTTGTATTAATTTTTCTGCTACTGAACTTGCAAATTTTGATTGCTTTATGTCTGTTAGTAATACGACAAATTCATCGCCGTCTAATTTTGCTAGAATATCTTCAGAGCGTAATACACTGGTAAAGCGGCGGCCTATTTCCTTTAAAACATAACCAGATCTTGTTTCACCATATTGATCATAGATCGCTTTAAATTTATCAAGATCAATCAACAAAACGGCAAGAATGGATTGATGGCGTCTGGCATGACTAATTGACTTAACTAAAATTTCATTGAAAAAAACGCGGTTGGGTAGGGCGGTCAGATCATCATAGCGAGCGATACGTGTGAGACATTCTCTATCTCTAATTAATTTTCTTTCTTCAAGTTCATATTCTTTAATTTCCTGCTGCAGCAAGTTATTTCTCTCTTCTAATTCCTTGGTTTGTTCATGGACTTTTTTTGTAAAATTAACTTGGTAGCTTTGTATGTCATGTTCTAAAGAATGTAAGTAAGAGGCAATAGAAAGTATTTCATCTTTTTCACCGACACTTTTTGGTGAAGGATTAAATTTTTCAATGGCTTGATTGAGTTGTTCAATACGCCTAATCACAAAGGCGTAGAGCAAAGCTGCGGTAAGCAGGGGAAGAACGCTGAGTGCAAGAATGCTTGAAGTAGGAATGCCAGCGAAATAAGCCGCAAGCACACATAGAACTAAGATAATTGCGATAATAATGACTGTCTTATCTCTTAGTTTCATACATCCCCCTGGATCAAAAGAATGCAGCCTGCCTATCTCTTTAGCGTTTTATTTCATTCTGCTGCTTAAAAGAATCAAATGCAACAAGCGGATAAAAATTCATATTATTATCATATATATGGATATGCTTCGAGCTGTACTGCCCTTGCTAGTGCTAGCCTATAAATATTATAGTGAAAGTTGGGTTAATATAACTTTACCCTTAATGGGTTGGTATCTATGTGGAAAAAAAACATGTTAGATAACCGCTCACTTCGTTATCAAGATTATCAAGTAAGTGATTATAAATCGCTATGGCATTACGTTGACCATTTAGCCATGAATAAATTAGGTTATCCTGTTTCTTTGTTAACTTACCTAGGTGTGATTGATAATCGCATTTTAGGCATTATGCCAAGCAGCTTGGCAAATGTTTTATTGAATAATGTTGGTGATCCTTTCATTGATTCTGAAACTTCACTTTTAGAAGTGAAAAAGCATGAGAGAGAAATCATTTCGATTTTAGAAAATTATTATGGTTTAGCTAAAGGTGATGCACGCGGCTATGTGACAACAGGTGGAACGGAAGGTAATTTTGCGAGTCTTTGGTGGTCAAAACGATATTTAATAAATAAGGGGTTAGATACGCTGATCACGACAGATAATGCCATGAAACAGCAAGTCAAAGAAGAACAGGAATTAATGGCAGAATCAGCGAGAATTCCTAATAACGACACTCAATTAAGACTAGCGCATTTGCAAAAAATTATTGATATTAAAAATGCGATAGATGAAAAAAAAAATATCGTACAGCAATTATTGACGCCAACTGTATTTTATTCAAAGGGGCCAACGCATTATTCTGTGCCCAAGATCGCAGAAATACTGCGATTAAATATTCGTTCAGTCATGCCAAATGATGATGGTTCAATCAGTTTGGATGATTTTAAAAAGGAGCTAATATTTCACTTGAATGCACATCCCTACAGTCCAGTGATTGTGATTGCAAACATTGGTACCACCGTAAGCGGTGCGATTGATGATGTGCCAGCGATACATCATATTATTAATAGCATGCAAACAAAGCCTAATTACAGCATTCATATGGATGGCGCCTTATCAGGATTTGTTTTGCCAATCTTAAAACCATTTGGAGATGTTGCCAATTATTTTGATGCGATTGGTGTAAATACATTGGCAGTCTCTGCACATAAGTATCCGGGGCTTTCACAACCCTGCGGTATTATTCTAGCTAGGCGAAAATTTTTTGAAAAAGCCTTTGAAAAAAGTGAACGTAATATTGAATATGTCGGTAACATTGCTGACGTTACTATCACAGGGTCAAGATCTGGTTTGAATGTGTTAATGTTTTATAATGCACTCTGTGTCTTGGGCTTAAATAAAAATAATGAAAAAATCACAAAAATGGTAAAAGAAAATATGGAGAATGCAAATTACTTGACTGAAAAATTAAGTGAGATTTATGGCAAAGATCAGGTTTTACATAGACATCATTTTAATGTGAGTTTTCCTAAACCATCTCGTGCATTAGCTAAGAAATACCAACTAATGCTGACTGGCAATAATGCAACGATTTGTGTATTAACAAATGCGACACGTAAACTTATCAATCAATTTATACATGACTTAAAAGCAGACAAGGAGACCATCATGAGTACCGTAACAATAAATACGGATTATACAATTGAAACATTAACTGATGAACACGCTAAAACTGTGATTGATTTATTTGTTAAATCATTTTGTGATAGCGAACCTATCACTAAACATTTAGGCGTGCGCTATCATGATTATGAACCATTTGCTCGAGAAGTTGTCCAAAAGGCAGTTGCTGAAGGATTCAGTAAAGTCATTTTGGATCATAATAATTATGTAATTGCCTGTGCTATTGCTGAAGATTTGGCAAATCCATTTATTCCGCATTCAGCTCACTATCCAAAATTACATCCCGTTTTAGCTTTGCTGGAACAATTATCTAAACCATTTACTGAAGGAAAAAAATTCATTCCTGGAAAAATCCTTCATATATGGATTGCTCTAGTTGATACGGCCTATCGTGGTAAGGGTCTTTCTACCATAGTCGATATGGCTTGTATTGATAATGCCGCACATAAGGGCTTTGATTTTGCTTATGCAGAATTCACTAATGATATTAGTGAAAAAGTGACTAAGCAATTTAAAACCTTACAAGTGTTTAATAAAATTAAGTATGATGATTACACCATGGAAAATGGCCGAAAACCATTTGCAGGCTTGGCAGGTGCTGCAGTTTCCTATGTTGCCACCATTCGTCCAGGTGTTAATTTAAATGCTCTGTCAAATTGCTATAAAACAATGGAGACATATTAATAATGGATCTGGATTTGGAGCAAAAACAGATAACAGATGACGAGCGCAACCAAATCAATGATCAAGTAAAAACTGATTTACTTGATCATCTTTATCGTGGCTGTTTGCCTGGCACGATAAGTGGTTTGGTTGTTAGCGTCGTATTGTTTTTTGATTACTATGGTTATACGCCAACGCCTTTACTTATCGCCTGGATCACATTTTTTAATACGATGATGTTGGTTTTATCAGGCTTATATTTTACTTATCTACGTTATAAGAATAATTTCAAATCATCAACCTGGGAAACAGCTTATTCATTGATGATGACGGGATGCGCGCTTGCATGGGTACCAGGCATTTATTTGCTGCCTGATAATACGACGCGTCAATATATTGCTTTACTTGCCTTATTTATGGCAACAACGGGCTATGCCACAGGAACCATTGGTCAATTCAAGTTATGTATAACAACGCTGACTATTATTCTTATTTCTTTAGTTGCTTGGTGCATTATTAAAGGTGGTTTGTTTTATCATGTTGTTGCTGCATTTACTTTAATTTATATGAGTTTTATGGTTGGTATTAATCATCGCAGCACGCACTGGTTCATCGATTCAATCAAATTAAAATTGGAAAATACCTTGGTTAGTTATCAAGCTAACCATGATTTATTAACTGGCTTGCCCAATCAACGTTTGCTGCCGCAATTCATTGAGCGTGCTATTTTGGAATCAGTGCAAACTAAGACGGCATTTGCCTTAGTTTGTTTTTCTCTTAATCGCATGGAAATGATTAATGATAGTCTTGGGCATTATGCAGGTGATCTTATCATTCAGCATGTCACAAAACGTTTTAATACACTTGTGAGTCAAATGACTAAACTAAAAGAACGAACACAATATACCGTAACGATTTCACGCAAGGATAGCTTTAATATATTAGTTGCGCCTTTGAAAGTGGATGAAGTTGAAGCTAATCTGAAGCGTCTATTATCAGTATTAGATGAGCCTTTCTATTTGGAGCAGAAGGGCGTAAAGATTACGGCTAGTGTTGGCGTGAGTTTATTTCCGCAAGATGCTGAAGATGCGCAATCTTTATTAATCAATGCAGATGCTGCCATGTTACAAGCCAAACAGTATGGCGGTGAGCGAATAGAATATTATCGAACTGAAATCAATGCACAAACACCAAAACAATTGGAATTAGAAACGGATTTGCATACCGCACTTAAAGATAATCAATTACAAGTCTATTATCAGCCCTTAGTTGATATTCGACGGGGTAAAATTGTTGGTTCAGAAGCGCTACTTCGTTGGCTGCATCCCGTTCATGGCTTGATTTCACCAGCAAATTTTATTCCTTTAGCAGAAGAGACTGGCATCATCGTGCCAATTGGTGCCTGGGTCTTACAAGAGGCTTGTAAGCAAACGCGTATATGGCAGCAAATGGGTTTTGGTACATTGAAAGTAGCAGTTAATATTGCTGAAAAACAATTACGCCAAGCGGGATTAATTGAAACCGTGCAGCATATTATCAAGGCGACAGATTTTGATCCGCGTTATTTAGAACTTGAATTGACGGAAACTGCCATTTTGGATGAGGCCACCTTATCGGTTATTAAAGAATTTACCCGTTTGGGATTAAGTCTTGCGGTTGACGATTTTGGAACAGGCTATTCAGGTTTAAGTTATCTCAAACGTTTTTCTATTAACAAGTTGAAAATAGACCAATCTTTTATCCGCGATATCCCAACAAACAGCAATAGTATTGCGATTGTTTCCGCTATTCTTGCGATGGCAAAAGAATTGGGAATCTATAGTTTGGCAGAAGGCGTAGAAACAAGAGAGCAATTGAATTTCCTCAAATCCAAGGGCTGTGATTTTGTGCAGGGTTATTATTTTAGCCGACCTCTTGAAGCCAACTACTTTACTCAGTTACTATTAACCCACCAGACTATGGAAATTTTCAAGGAAGCTGAAACGCTGGAAGCCTAGTAGCTTATGATGGTAGGCTGTTGTGATGTCTTGAATTTTCCCCCTCTCTTAAAAAGGAAGTGATATGAAAAGGACTTACCTCAAGCGCATTATTAATATTAGTCGTCTTAGCTTAATTACCCTGGCTACTCTAGCTAGCCAAGCTTATGCAGCGGGTTATAAGCTAGAAATGCAAAGTACTTCTGTTTTAGGTGATGCAGGTGATGCCGCCGTGGTAGAAGATGCAGGCACTAACTGGTTTAACTCAGCAGGCCTACCTTATTTACCTCAACAGCTTGTTGTATCTGCGATTGATCTCTATGCGCCTACCACTTTTTCTGGGACCGTGATTGCCCCTTCAGTTGGCAGTGTTTTTGCGGGTAATGGCACAGCAAGTTCGCATCCTAACAATGTATTACCAGCCCTGCATTATTCATACCCCATTAATCATAAATGGGCCGTGGGTCTTAGTGTGGCACCTGCATGGGGATTTTCTGAAAATTATGGCAATACTTCTGTCGCTCGCTATGACTTGGTCTATGTCAATACGACTTCCATTGATATAGCGCCTAGTGTGGCTTATAAACTCAATCGTAATTGGTCTTTTGGTATAGGGCCAGACTTCCATTATTTTGAGGTCAATAGCAAAACCTTAGATTATTTATCGCCCGCCTTTAATGGCGCGTCACGCTATAAAACTGAAGATTGGGGCTATGGCGGCCATTTTGGTATCTTATATCGATTGAATGACCACACGCGAATTGGTCTAAACTATCGAAGTCAGATTGTAATGGAATTGAATGACGGTTTCAGTGATTTGAGTTTGCCAGCCGCATTTAGCACTTTCTCAGGTATACCAAGTGCTAGATCAAATGCATTTAAATTACGTGTCACTTTGCCGCCCACCACAACGCTTAGTTTGTATCACGATATCACACCTTGCTGGGCTGTCATGGGTTCTATTGCCTATGACCAATGGAGTGCATTGAGATATTATTATGCGCAAAACTATCAAGCTGCTGGCGTCGTCGTGCCTGTCGTCTATGTACCCCAATTTATGAGTAATACCTTTGATTTGGGCCTGGGTACTCACTACAAATTCAATCCAGAATGGATGCTGCGTGCCAGTGTGAAATATGAGCCAACGCCTACAAAAAATGCTTATCGCGATATAAACTTTCCTGATGGCGACAAACTAGGCTTCCAAATTGGCGCAAGATATCAAATCACCTGTAAACTAGCATTGGATATGTTATATGGCCATGTGTTTGTACGTACTGTTCCTATTGGATTAACTGAGCCAGTGACGCATGTTAAGGTAACTGGTCAGAACCGTACGAGCGTGGATTTATTTGGTGCGCAATTGGTTTGGAATGTTTGATAAAAAGTTATATATTAGCCACTCGCTGTCAGTGAGGTTTGTCATGCCAGCCGCACGCTCTTTGTGCGAGGTGGCATCCAGTTCTTCGAGTTATTTCCTGGATGCCACCTCGCACAAAGAGCGTGCGGCTGGCATGACAGAGTTTTTCCATAAATCCTACCTATCCCCCAGCAACTCCCGCATCTTAGCCTTAATCATATCTATAGCAATACGATTTTCTCCACCACGCGGCACAATCAAATCAGCATAGCGTTTGGAAGGGTCAATAAATTGCAGATACATGGGGCGTACCGTTTCTTCATATTGTTTAATGACAGAATCCAGTGATCTGCCTCTTTCTTTAGTGTCACGCTTTAATCGGCGGATGAGGCAGATATCCAAAGAAGTTTCCATGAATATGCGTATATCCATTAACTTTCTCAACTTAGGCTCAACAAAAAGTAAAATACCTTCTAAAACGATAATCGCGTGTTGGCCAACGGTGCGCGTTGCCTTATCCCGTATATGTTGGGAATGATTATAAATAGGGATTTCAATGCTTTTGCCTTGCTGTAATTGGATTAAATGCTCATAGAGGAGGCTGTGATCAAAGGCATCAGGATGGTCGTAATTGATCTTGGCACGTTCTTCAAAGGGAATATTACTATGGTCTTTATAGTAAGCATCTTCGGAAATAATGACGACCTGATCAGAGCCAAGCTCATTAACAATCGTATTAGCCAATAAACTTTTTCCTGATGCAGAAGCACCAGAAATACCGATAATGATGGCGTTTTTCTTATTCATGCAAATCTTCCTCCGAGCTGCTTTTAAGTAACACATACAAGGCGCCGCTACTGCCATGCGAAATGCTGGCTGTGCAAAAAGCTAGTACAGGTCGTATCCCGCGCAACCAATGATTCAGCTTATTTTTGAGTATCGGTAGTTCTTGTTGACGATCAATTCTATGATGTCCCTTACCATGCACAATAAGTACCACTCGACATCCTTGATGTAAGCATCTCTGTAAAAATTGACTAACTTTTATTTCCGCTTTTTCTACTGTTAGGCCATGCAAATCGAGCATGGCGTCTATATTATATTGGCCTTTCCTTAGTTTGCGAAGTATTTTATGGGAAATGCCTGGCCGATGGTAGTTAAGTCGAGTATTTGCTGTCACGACTGCAACATCATCCATTTCATTAAGAGAGGGTAGGGCTTGATCTTCTTGCTGTCGTTTGGGGCGTGATATAGGACTAGGCGAGGTGAGGCGGATTTTTCGATTTTTTTGATTTAAAGGCGTGATTCCCTTCATGGCTTGATGAAGGGCTTGTAGGTCTTCCTCGGTCATAGGGAGTTTTTTTTTCATAGGGTTTAATTATATACCCTTCGAGACGGCGCAAAAAGCACCCTCACCCCCTGCCCCTCTCCCCTCGCAAAAAGCGCTCCGGGAAAGGGGAGAGTCCTTTGCTATTCCGAGGAGAAAATTTAGGACGCTCCCCTCTCCCGGAGCGCTTTTTGCGAGGGGAGAGGGGCAGGGGGTGAGGGTGCTTTTTGCACCGTCTCGAAGGATATAATGTCCTTCACATATAAGTTGATCTCTTAAGCGATATGGTTTAAATTGCATCAATAAAGTGCAAATAACCCTGTGTATTAAAAATAAGCGTGTGTACTTCACTATGACAGATAAACAAGAACCAGATTCCCTGCGTAGATTTCTTTTTGAGCAATCATTAGTGCGGGGTGAATTTATTCACCTACAAGAAAGTTTTCTAACCATCATCGAACAGCATAATTATCCGCCAGCCATACGCCGCTTATTAGGCGAGGCACTTTGCGTAGCAGGATTATTAAGCG
This sequence comes from Gammaproteobacteria bacterium, assembly GCA_013287745.1. GTDB lineage: Bacteria > Pseudomonadota > Gammaproteobacteria > DSM-16500 > DSM-16500 > Aquicella. Next base: position 5,045 of record JABDDF010000009.1, on the reverse strand, counting down.
CCATCATCAAGTTTGATGGCCGTCTTACCATCCAATTTCGCGGACAGGGCAAACTTAAATTATTGCTAGCACAATGTGATAACCAATTTCATATACGCGGTTTGGTGAAATGGGAAGATGATTTATCTTATGAAGATTTAATGGGAACATTAAATGATGGTGTTCTTATGATTATGCTAGATGGCGGGCCAAGCAAACGCTATCAGGGTGTGGTTGCCTGGCGTGGTAATTCACTTGCTGAATCTGTCGAAGGTTATTTTAGAGATTCGGAACAATTGGCAACAAGAATTTGGTTAGCTGTTGATGATAGTCAAGCTGCGGGTTTATTACTGCAAATTATTCCGAGTAAAGAAAAAATAAGCGATCTTCAAGAAGAAATAATCCATCCGCATTGGGAGTCTATTACTAAGCAGGCAGATCATTTGAAGAGTGATGATTTATTATATATAGATTATGAAAAATTATTACGCGCCTTATTTCCTCAAGAAATGATTCGTGTATTTTCCGCTGTTTCGGTGATGTTTCAATGCACTTGTTCACGCAAAAAAAGTGCGGATGCCATTGCCTTATTAGGTCGGAAAGAAGCAGAAGAAGAAATAGCCGATAAGCAAATTATTCTTGTTACCTGTGATTTTTGTAATAAAGAATATAGTTTTGACCGAGTCGATGTGGCCAAGATCTTTGATGATCAAGATCGAGGTGCATCCTCTCACCATTTACATTGAAGGTTATTATGAAGAAAAAAATGATTATTGTTATTGCTATATTAGCGCTTGTTTCGCTGGCCTGGGGCTTAAAGAAATACTTTAGCTCTACTAGTATGCCTGAAGCCCCAACTGTTGCAGTGCGAGTCACTCATGTGAATCAAGTTTCTCTGCCATTGGAAATAAAGGCCATTGGCAATTTAGTGGCGCGTAGTGTGGAAATTACTTCTGAAGTCGCAGGCCATGTTGAAGCTATTTCATTTCAAGACGGAGCCTATGTCAATAAAAGTGATTTACTCATACAATTAGATGATAAAGTTTATCAGGCTCAATATAATTTTGCTGCAGCAGAACTTGCTTATAGTAAAAATAATTATAAGCGTATGACGATTTTAGGTAAGCAAGGTGCGATCGCAAAACAAGCCATTGATCAAGCAGATTCTGAATTAAAAGAAAAGAAAGCGAATGCAGAAGAACGCGAAGTCATGGTCAATAAAATGAAATTACTCGCTCCTTTTGCAGGCGTTGTTGGTAAAAGAAAGGTCCATGTCGGTGATTATGTCACTGTGGGGCAAAGTGTTGTTACACTAACAGATACTAAACACTTACATATTGAATATAATGTACCAGAAAAATATTTATCATTATTAAAGATCGGTCAGGAAGTTAAAGTAATATCGACGGCTTATCCCGATAAAATTTTTTCAGGAAAGCTTGCCTTCATTTCTCCCACAGTCAATTCCAGTAATCGTTCAGTTTCATTGTATGCCGATGTTCCTAACGATAGTAATCAATTAGCAGCAGGGATGTTGGTTGAAGTGACGCAATCCTTAGGAGCAGAATCGAGTGTGGTGATGGTGCCAGCACGCAGCTTGGTGCCTGTGCTTGATGGCGAACAAATATATACTGTCGTCAATGGAAAAGCGCTTGCTGTTTCAGTGTCAACAGGAAAACGTACTAAGGGAAGAGTACAAATCCTTAGTGGTTTATCACCAGGTGCTGTCATCATTACAGATGGTCAGTTAAAAGTAAAAAATGGTACGATCATTAAAATTAAAACATAAAAGAGATTTTAATCGTGAATTTACCCGGTTTTTGTATTAGGCGTCCTGCATTTACCATCGTTATTAGTTTAGTGATGGTTATCATTGGTGCTATTGGTTTCATGAACTTGCCCATACGCTGGATACCCAATGTCAGTCAACCGCAAATTACTATCAGAACAGAATATCCTGGCGCAAATGCAGCCATGATTGAGCATGATATCACTAAAGTGATTGAAGATGCTCTCTCAAGTATAAATGGCGTGGAAACTCTCACTTCGAGAAGTAAACAAGGTGAAAGTAATATCTCTATCAATTTTGCCCTAGGCCGTAATATGGACGCGGCTGTTGAAGATGTGCGAAGTAGCCTTGAACGTATCAGAGCGGGATTACCAAAAGATGTAGAGAGTCCGATTGTCATGAAAGCGGATCCCAATGGTGATGCTATCATGTATATTTCAATTTATGATGCACATCGTAATCAACGCGAGCTAAGTGACTACATCGAACGATATGTAGAGCCATCCTTTGAAACGATTGATGGTGTAGGCAGTGTAGAAATATTTGGGAAACGTACTTCAGCTATTCGTATTTGGTTAGATGCAGACAAAATGGCAGCAGCTAATGTTACCGTGCCTGAAGTAACAAACTTATTAAAAGATAATAGTGTGTCAGTGCCTAGCGGACAAATTCGCGGTAAAGATCGTTTTTATAGTGTCATTGCTAATACAACCTTAAAAACACCGCAGGAATTTAGCGATATTATTATCCGCGATAATCAAAATCAAGTTTTACGCTTGAGAGATATTGGTCATGCCAGTTTAGGTGCAGAAGATGAAGATTCCATCTTTCGTGTGAGCGGTAAATCCGGCATCGCCTTGGGCATTGTTCCGCAATCGACTGCCAATCCCTTAGCGGTTGCTGAACAAGTGCAAAAAGTATTGGCTGAAATAAAACGAACCCTGCCCGCGGGCATGGATGCCAATGTGATATATAACCAATCAGATTATATTCGTGCTTCAATTCACAGTGTTTTTGAATCATTTATTGAAGCCGTTATTTTTGTATGGCTAGTGATCTTTGCCTTCTTAGGACGATTTCGTGCGACGCTCATTCCTATCATTACCATTCCTGTCTGTGTGATGAGTTCTTTTGCTATTCTGTATTTTTGTGGATTTAGTATTAATACAATTACCTTGATGGCCTTTGTCTTGGCCATTGGTCTGGTTGTCGATGATGCGATTGTCATGCTAGAAAATATTAGCAGACACATGGAAGAAGGTTTATCTCCTTTTGCTGCTGCATTAAAAGGCAGCCGCGAAATTGTTTTTCCTGTGATCGCAATGACCCTCACCTTAGCTGCTGTCTATACGCCGATTGCTTTTACGCCAGGTTTATTAGGTGTTTTATTTAGAGAATTTACCTTCACCTTGGCAGGTGCAGTCATGATTTCAGGTATTGTTGCACTGACCTTGTCGCCGATGATGTGCGCAAGGATATTAAAACCAGCCAAAGAAGAAAGCCGCTATCAACTATGGTTGACAGAACGATTAGCAAAATTACAACATTACTACCAACAGTTTTTGCGTCATCTATTAAGAAAAAGAAAATGGGTGGCCATGGGTTTATTAGCGATTGGTATTCTTGGCTTTGGAATTTATAAATTCCTGCCATCTGAATTAGCGCCAATGGAAGATATGAATGTGATTATGGTGTCAGTCTCTGCACCGCATAGTGCGAGTTATCAATATACAGATCGCTATGTGCGACAATTGGAAGCCATGTATGACCGCATTCCAGAAGTAAATTCCTATCTCAGCATGGGCGGAATGTCGGCCTCACATTCATTTCAAATATTATTATTAAAACCAAAAAATGAACGTAGGCGATCTACGGCTGAACTCATCGCATTACTATCGCAGCAGGTAAATGAATTAACGGGGGTACGTGTCTATGTCTTTACACCACCGCCGCCATTGGCACAGGTTGCTGGTAATGATGAAGGGGATAATGTTGGTTTGGTGATGATGACATCGAGTGATTATCGGCAATTACAGCAAATTAGTGCCAATATGCTAGATGTCTTAAAACAAAATCCCGGTTTTATCCATGCAGATAATAAATTAAAATGGGATAGTGAGCAATTTGAATTGCAAATTGATCGGAATAGGGCGGCAGATTTACGGGTATCATTGCCAACTATTACGGATACACTATCGACCTTGCTTGCAGGAAAGACAATTGGAAAAGTGGATGAATCTAATATCATTGTGCAAATGAGTGATGAAGCGCGCGCCAATCCTAATATTTTTTCACAATTATATGTACGTAATGCGGCAGGTGAAATGGTTTCCCTCTCTAATTTTGTGAGCATACAAGAAACAACAACACCGGAAATTTTTCAACATTATAGCCGCTTACGCAGTGATACCATCAATGTCATGCTGGCACCCAATTTTAAATTAGCTGATGCTGTGCATGCCTTGCAAACGGCTGCAAAAAATTATTTGCCTGATGGTGTCAAATATGAATTGACCGGTGAGGCCAAAAGTTTTCTTGATTCAAATGGTAAAACGGCCTTCACTTTCTTTTTAGCTTTAGTATTTATTTATTTAGTCTTAGTAGCGCAATTTGAAAGTTTTATCGATCCCTTCATCATTATGTTTACCGTGCCATTTGCCATGGTAGGAGCCATGCTGTCATTAAAATTATTTGGCGGCAGTCTAAATATTTATAGTAATATTGGATTAATTACCTTGGTGGGTTTGATTGCAAAACATGGTATTCTTATTACTGATTTTGCTAATCGTTTACGTGCAGAAGGTAAATCGATTGAAGAAGCCGTTACTGAAGCTGCCATGCTGCGAATACGACCGATTTTAATGACGACGGCAGCCATGGTCTTAGGTGCCATGCCCTTAGCTTTTGCCATGGGGCCTGGCGCTGAAAATCGTCAACAAATTGGTTTGGTGATTACAGGCGGTTTATTGTTGGGTACCTTTTTTTCGCTGATTGTTATTCCTATTGTTTATACTTATCTTGCTCCATTGAGAAAAATTACGATCTTAGAACAGGAAGCAGCTTATGCAACTCATCTATGAAATATTGCCTGTCTTTTTATTTTTTCTGGCCTTTAAATTCTATGGTATTTATACAGCAACCGTTGTGGGTATTGCGGCCACTTTATTACAAGTGATTGCAACACGTTTATGGATAAAAAATGGGACCGCAAACAATTAATCACTTTAGCGGTATTTCTCATTTTTGGTGGCATGACCTTATATTTTCATAATCCTAT
>JABDDF010000008.1 GCA_013287745.1 Gammaproteobacteria bacterium | reverse complement strand
CCCTACTTAGGTAAAGTAATCTTAGCAGGAGCTATCACTCAAAGCCCTACTATAAGTCTCATGATTAAATTTCATGCTTAATTCGCTAATATTTGCCTGTATCAGCGCTGCATTTTTACAAACTGCTTTCTGCTCTGGCGTAAATGAAAGAGTGGCAATCGCCAGAGGAGAATTATTTAAATCTGATAGTCGTCTGATTCTCCACATGCGAGCACTATAAGTGATGCCAGTGGGAATATGGTGTACTAAATTATCGAGAGAGATAGGAACATTGAAGCTCATTAGCATTTGTACATCATGGACGAAGCCGTCATTACTGGCTTCAAGCGCATAGTGGGCAATGCTAGGGTCTGGGCCAAGCACTTGTAATTGTAGTTCACGCACAATTCTTTGCTGATTCACACCAAAATCATAACCGATATATTCATTAGGTGTCGCTAATAAAAAAGCATTTGGAAACCAAGCACTATCATCTTCATGATTGAATGCCTGATAACATGATAGGGTAGGATGATAATCACCAGAAGAAAAGGGGCCTTCTTGCTGATAATCACACAAGGGAATAGGATCTAATCCCTCTGCCAATCGCTTGCTGTTTAAACTTTCGCAGGCTTTATTATAAAGCAAGATGTCATAATAATTTCGATATTGGATTGTCCGAATAGTGGCGGCATGCGGGATTTTAATTTTATTGCTGGTATTGAGATAATAACTTTTATTTGAAGATTTACCGAGGTATTGCAGAAGTTGCTGAGTTGAATATTCGAAAGCTTCAGTGATGCCAATGAATCCAATCGACTGAATGAGGCCATCTATTTTATCCGCATCATTAGTATTGATTTTCGTCTTATGTAAAAGAGTTTGTAAAATAGGATTGGAAAAATTAGTTGAATGTTCGAAGGAACAACTCATATGTAGCCCATAATCAAAAAAATCCAGCGGTATGTTTTGATGCCGCATACCGTAAGTATAACCAGAAATAATTCTTTCGATTGGATTACGTAAAAATAAAATATATTCAATAGGGAATTGATAGCATTTTTTATCAATAAAGGGTAAATGACCAGTAAATATTTTTGCTCTGCGTATATGTCGAGGTCTTAGTTTAGTTAAGAATTCCAAGAAATAATCGGCTTGTAAGTGTCCCAAACGATCATAAGTAGCGGCCTTCCCATAGGAGGAGTAGACTTCTTTTTTTTTATAAGTATCCATTAGCAATTGACTCAATGAAGTGCCTGCTGTTTTGGCAATATTGAGGCAGACATATTTTGTGTCATACTGCGATCGCAATAATTGATTAATACGATTTAACATGATTGCTCCTAGCTAAACGATGGCCAACATGAACCAAAATGCCAGCATTCTTAGCTGATTCGTTGCTTTCAATTGTATTTTTGACGCCGATAAATAACGTGAAAATAAAGATTGCTGCTCTAGTGCCAGAAATGAAGTGATTAAAGAAAAGTGGGGCGCATGTTTATCCATTCTTGCCAATAATTTTGCAGCTTGCGCGAAACATAGGCCCATATTTTTTTTCTTTGCTGTCATGTTGGTCTTCAATTTAGCTAATTCCTTTAATTTTCCATAAAATCCTTGGCTGCCAATCGAGTTGTGACTATGTTGACGATATAATACGCTAGCCTCATTTAGAAAAGCAATTTTACCCATGGCACTTGCGCATAGGGCGCACCACCAATCATGCATAATTATATCATCAGGAACGGGTGTGACAATATTAAGTAGGGCGCGGTTGATCCCCATGGTACAGCCAGTCACAAAATTATTTATCAATAATGTGTTGAGTGGCGCTTGTGTATTTCGTGATATTTTTTCAAAACGCAGAAAAGAAGGGTGAATCGTTTGTAAGCGCTGATCAACCACGCTCAAATCAGAATGAATTAAGAGCGGCATAGTATTTCCATACTGCGCTTGCATGTCATTGAGTAAGTTGACTTGCAAGGCGAGTTTATTGGGCTGCCAGACATCGTCTTGATCACAAAAGAAAATATAATTTTCATTTCGTGTTAGGGCATAATGCATTAGGGCAGCGAAGCTTTTTGCGGGTTTTATGTTGCCCAAGTTATCGCTCAGCAAGTGTATACGTGACTCTATTTCAGCATAGGTCTTGATCAGTGCTAGGGTTCCATCCCTTGAACCATCATCGCGAATGACTAGTGTCCAATCAGTGTAGCTTTGCGAAATAATACTATCTAATTGTGTCGCTAGATATTTTTCACCCTGGTAGGTGCTTAGCAAAATTAAAATAGGGGTTGTATCTGTCATAGGGGTTTCAACCAGTAAGATTTATTAATACCCATTCTTTTTTTAATAGAATAGGGAAGAGCGTTCTCATGTCGGCCAAGTTGATAGGCGGAATATTTTACTAAGGTTGAAAGAAAGGCTTTGGGCAGTAAATACAGCTTTTTTTGCGCGATTAAATAGCGAATTTCAGATTTAATGAATCGAAATCCTTCACCTGTTGCACTATTAAAATCTTGCAACAAATCTCTCTCGCGATGATGAAAAACACCAATGGAAAAATAGCGATGAAATTCTTCTGTTAAACTTAAATTATGCGAGTGAAATACTCGTGCATTGGCAGCATAAGCCACTAAATAGCCTTGTTTCAATAATTTTGCAGCAACATAGGCATCTTCGCTCGTGATGACATTTTCAGGAAAATTGCCGATAGTTTCAAGCGGCTTTTTTTTGTAAGCAGCAAAACTATCAGAATTAAAATAAGTCTTGATGCCATATTTATTTCTATCTTGAAAACTTCTTATCTGATCACTTGTGGGATAATTAAATAGGCGGGCATGGGCGCTAAGCGCTGTCGCATCGGCTTTGGGTAGCTGGCGTCCATAAACACAGGCAATTTGTTCTTGTGACATTAATAAGGCGACTAAATGCTTAAAGGAATCGGCATCAGCGGGGATGGCATCCTGCGTTAAATAAATATAAATATCAGCATCAATTAATTGTGTGGCTAATTTACGCGTGCCGCCATGGTCGAAGTCAGTTTTTTTGATGGTATGGATGGTCAGCGGATACTGGGAAAGTAAGTGCTGTGAGTTATCGGTGGAGCTGGAATCAATGATGAGGATGTGATCGGCTTGTAGGCTTTGCTGCATGATGGCAGGCAATAATGCAGGGATGTCTTGGGCAGCGTTGTAGATGGGGATGATGAGGGCGATGGTTGGTTTGGATGGTGGCATGGGGTTCTCGGGTAATAGGGTTTTCTGAGTTCACGGCTCACGTGGTGTATTATTCACAGCGTTCGTCGTTGTCAGCGGGGTTTGTCATGCCAGCGGGGTTTGTCATGCCAGCCGCACGTTCTTTGTGCGAGGTGGCATCCAGAAATTGACCTGGAGAACTGGATGCCACCTCGCACAAAGAGCGTGCGGCTGGCATGACAAACCCCGCTGGCATGACAAACCCCGCTGGCACGACAAACTCTGCTCGACACGACGAAAATCCAACAAATACCTTCCTAACTATTCGCCGCCTCTTTCAACTCACCCGGCAGCGCCTCACGCAACACATCTGCCTTATCCGTCTTTTCCCAACTGACACTCAAGTCTTCACGACCAAAATGTCCATAGGCAGCCGTTTGCTGATAAATAGGCTTCAATAAATCAAGCATTTTGATAATACCATAGGGACGTAAATCAAAATGCCTGCGAATTAGTGCAATAATATCTTCATCTGAAATTTTGCCAGTACCAAAGGTTTCAATATAAATTGAAATAGGTTCTGCTACGCCAATGGCATAGGAAACTTGAATTTCACAGCGATCAGCAAGACCGGCAGCGACAATATTTTTTGCGACATATCGGCAGGCATAGGCAGCAGAACGATCTACCTTTGAGGGATCCTTGCCAGAGAAGCAACCACCGCCATGACGTGCCATGCCGCCATAAGTATCCACAATAATTTTTCTACCGGTTAAACCGCAATCACCCAGCGGCCCGCCAACGACAAAACGGCCAGTCGGATTGACATAGTATTTGGTATCTTTATTTAAAAAATGGGCTGGAATAATAGGTTTGATCACTTCTTCGATCACGGCATCAACCAAGTCGCTATGTTCAATGTCTGGATCATGCTGGGTAGAAATCACCACCGCTTTGACGCTGACAGGCTTATTATTGACATAATGAAAGGTCACTTGGCTTTTAGCATCAGGACGCATCCAAGGGCAGCCATTGCGACGTACCTTTGCCTGACGTTGCATGAGTTTGTGCGCGAAATAAATGGGAGCGGGCATGAGTACGTCAGTTTCATTTGTAGCGTAACCAAACATAATGCCTTGATCACCAGCACCTTGCGCTTCAGGTGAAACACGATCCACGCCTTGTGCAATATCCAATGATTGTTTGCCGATGGCAGACATCACAGCACAGGATTCCCAATCAAAGCCCATATCTGAGCTATCGTAGCCAATTTCGCGGACCACATTACGTGTTAATTGTTCAACATCAACCCAAGCAGAAGTGGTAATTTCACCACCCACAATCACCATGCCCGTTTTTGCATACGTTTCACAAGCAACACGTGCCTGTGTATCTTGTTCTAACAAGGCATCTAAGATGGCATCTGAAATTTGATCACATATTTTATCAGGATGGCCTTCTGAAACTGACTCAGAGGTAAATAAGAATTCTTTTTGCATAGCAGACTCCTAAATTATAAATTATTCCCTAGGGTCTGTTTATAATTCTACTATGCTGGATGTTTTTAGCTGTTTTTTTGCGATCCCTTGCTCACATACTTCTGTGTATGCTGCGCTACGGTTCTCAAAAAACAACTAAAAACATCTCAGCCTAGCGAATTATAAACAGACCCTATTTCTTATGATACATTTCTAGCGCCTTATCAACTGCGCCAAAGTATTTTATACATCCGCCTTCTAATAACAAAGCTTTATTGCAAAATTCACGGATGAGATCATCAGAATGTGTGGCAATGACCACAATGCTGGATTGATTTAACAAAGAGGCCATGCGATTTCTTGCCTTATCCATGAAATCAGCATCGCCAGCGCCAAAAATTTCATCAATTAATAATATTTCAGGTTGAATGCTAGTGGAAATGGCGAAGGCAAGCCGCACCATCATACCCGATGAGTAAGTGCGAACTGGCATGCCGAGATAATCACCCAAGCCAGTTAGCTCAGCAATTTCATTAATTTGCGTTTTTATTTGTGTCGGTGTCAAGCCTAAAATAATACCGCGCATAGTAATATTTTCGTAGCCCGTGCATTCTGCTTCTATGCCATGCATCAGATCTAACATCGGTGAAACTCGACCATTAATTTTTATTTGACCTTGCGTAGGTTCATAAATTCTCGCTAATAATCGTAACAAAGTGCTCTTGCCCGCGCCATTATGACCAATTAAACCGACACGATCACCATGTTGAATAGATAGACTGATTTCATTTAATGAGCGAACAATAATATGCTGATTCGCATCTTTGGAGACATTGCCGCCTGTTGCTAAGCGTAGAAAACGTTTCTTAAATGAGCGCGCATTGATGTTGTAAATGGGAAATTCGACAGAAACTTCATGCAAATCGATTTGTGACATAGTAAGCCTCTTATAACCAATACACAATACGAGCACGATAACGTTTAAACATACCTGCACTCAATAAAATGCCAATACAAGTCACAATCAATACGGCAATGAGATTATGCAGAGTGGGAACTTTGCCCAAAAGAGGTTGTCGTATCAATTCTAGAAAGGCATAGAAGGGGTTAAAATCAATCGCAAATTGATTTTTTGGGCTAAGAACATTAGGGTTCCACATCACGGGTGTAATAAAAAAGACAACCTGCACCAAACTTTTAATAATTTGCGAGATATCACGATAACGTGAGCCTAGCATGGCAAGAATTAAGCCATAAGTGATGGCATTTACATAGATAATAAGTAGACCTGGAAAGAGTAACAGTGTATGCCAATTCACTTTTGCATAGTCATGAAAAATCGCAAGGATGGGGATAATCACCAAGATATTGTGAAAGAAAATAATCATGTTGCGATAGGCAATACGATGAATATGTAAACTAAAGGGGAGTTTGATTTGCTTGATCAGTCGGTCAGAAACAACAAAGGCATCGGTATATTCCATTACCATGGTTGAAATCAGCGACCATCCCAGCATGCCAGCAACGAGAAAGGGATAATAATGCTGCAATTCAACATGAAAAAGATGGCCATACAAATAGCCCATGGAATAAACCGTAATCGCCATGCTGATCGTGATCCAAAAAGGACCTAGTACAGAGCGTCGATAACGCAATTTGATATCTTGATAGGCAAGCATGGTCCAAATGCGCCATTTTCGGAGGCCCAAATAAATATCTTTGCAAGCAGCCTGAGCTTGAGAAATACGAGGAAAATCAAGGACATTTTCCTTTGTATGATCAATGGGGGTGCTGCTTGAGGTAATTTCTTGTTCAGTTAGCATAGGATTAATAATTGTATTATCTTTGGTAGCGCGTCAGAATAGCACCAGGCGTCCTTTCTGACAATATAAAAGGTCATTATGTTACCCAAAGGCATATTAAAAGAATATTCCCGTGCTTTGGCCATCTTCGTGCATGCCTTGGATACCTTGGTGGTATTGATCGCGGGTTGGCTGGCTTATTTTCTACGTTTCGATGAATTTACTTTTCCTTCTTCATACGGCGCGGCCCTTTTACTCGCCTTATTGATGACGCCCTTGGTTTTTTCTTTTTGTCAAATTTATACTTCCTTGCGCGGCAAAAGTTTCTTCAAACATATTATTAATTTAATGCAGGCGGTTTGCTTGCTAAGTTTTATTTTGGCAGGGCTGTCCTTTTTTACTAAATCGGGTGAAGCCTTTTCTCGTACCTGGTTTATGTTATGGATGGGGTTCGCCTTATTATTGTTAATTGCATTTCGCTGTAGCCTGCTGCTTTTTCTTCGTTTCATGCGTTCGCATGGCTTGAATGAACGTCGCGTGGTGATTTTTGGTGCCGGTGAATTAGGCGAGAAATTTGCAGGAACAGTGCAACAAGCCTTGTGGACAGGATTTCGTATTATTACTTTCATTGATGATCATCTGGAAAATAAGCCTGCTTTTATACAACAGATTCCTGTCATACAAACACCTGCAGATTTGAGTCACTATCTTCATGAACATCAAGTCGATGAAATTTGGTTGGCGCTCCCCTTGCATGAAGAAGCGCGTGTAAAAGAAATCTTGCATGAATTACATCATCACACCATCACCACTCGTTTTGTCTTGGATATTTTTAGTTTAGATTTATTAAATCACTCCATCGCTGATATCGCGGGTTTTCCTGTGCTAAATATTCGCTCTACGCCAATGGTAGGTTTGAATCGCGTGATCAAAGCCATTGAAGATAGATTATTAGCGATGATTATTGTCTTGTTGATTAGTCCCTTATTATTGTTGATTGCACTATTTGTGAAATTAACTTCGCGTGGTCCTGTTTTTTTTAAGCAGCAACGATTAGGTTGGGATGGCCGCATTATTAAAGTCTATAAATTCCGTACCATGTATGCACATCAGGAAGAAGAGGGGGTGATTTCACAGGCAACCTTGACGGATACGCGTGTTACTCCCTTTGGACGCTTGCTGAGGCGCACCAGTTTAGATGAATTGCCGCAATTTATTAATGTATTGCAGGGACGTATGTCTATTGTCGGCCCGCGTCCGCACGCATTGGCTCATAACGAGTTATATAAAGAATCTATTTACACTTATATGCAGCGTCATCGCGTCAAGCCTGGCATTACAGGTTGGGCGCAAATCAATGGCTGGCGCGGCGAAACAGATACCTTGGCAAAAATGCAAAAACGCGTTGAATATGATTTGTATTATATTAATAACTGGTCATTAGGATTTGATTTGCAAATTATCTTTTTGACGATTTTGCGCGGGTTTATACATAGAAATGCGTATTGAATAGCCCTCACCCCTGCCCCTCTCCCCTCGCAAAAAGCGCTCCGGAAGAGGGGAGCGCCCTAAGTTATTTCGAGGAGAAAATTTAGGACGCTCCCCTCTTCCGGAGCGCTTTTTGCGAGGGGAGAGGGGCAGGGGGTGAGGGCCGCTAGCCCACTGAGTTGTGTATTATCATGCAATTCGAGCATGATAATAATAAATAAAAAATATTATAGACATCCCTTCGATTATGTTACTGTTCTCTCGTTATTTGGGAAGACTATTTACCATAATCGGAGTATTCAAATGAAATCATTAATTCTGACAACGATGTTATCCACTTTATTATCTCATGGTGCAAATACCAGCACCGCGCCTCTTGTAAAAGTAAGACCGCCCGTACCTGCAAGCTGTCCCAGTTTAAACAGTCTCATAACGCAAGGTTTGGACTATGTGGCGCCTATGTTTATTGCATGGGTTGGTGTAAAAGAAAATTCCTATTATGACACCAAAGATAATTGGACTTTGGTTATGTTTGATCCGACCAATGAGACGAAGGGTAGAGTTGCCATGCAGCAATTAGTTAAAGACTTGAAGATCGCGCAAAATCAAATGGGGCCCACGTGGGACAATGATTTACAAGCTTATGGTTGTACCTACCAAGATAAGGACAATAATCTATTTGTTGCTGCGATCACGCCATCAATTTATAGCGAATAAAAGCTTGTGTGCCGTGCTATTTAGATATTTAATGTAGCTCGAATTTTATCGGGCTACATTATTATATAGGTCATTCATGCAAGAAAAATTATATCGGCGTATGCCATCTGCTTCTGAACTCATTTATTTTTTTGAAGTCTGTCACACACTCAATCTCACTAATGCCGCGAAAAATTTACGTATCAGTCAACCCTGTCTAAGTCGTGCGATTCAAAATTTGGAAAATAATGTGGGAACCAAATTACTCATCCGTAATAAGAAAGGCGTCGTGCTCACACCGGCGGGTAAAAAAATGTCTATGCAAATTAAGCCGCTGTTGCAAAATTGGCAGAATACAAAATTACAAGCGCTGGCTTCTCATCACAAGGTTGAAGGCAGTGTCAAAATCAGTTGCTATTCTGTTACGGCCTTTTATCTTCATCCTGTTATTAATGAATTATTATCAAAGTATCCTGACTTAGACATTGAATTGCTGCACTTGCCGCCTGATAAAATCGTGCAAGAAGTGATAGATTTGAGTATCGATATTGCCATCGTCACCAATCCCATTCAGTATCCTGATTTGATTATCAAGCCAATCAGCGAAGTCAGCACGACACTTTGGACGAATAATAAAATAAGTCACTTACAAGATATTCATTCAGAGAATGCAGTTGTCATTTGTCATCCCACTATTCGTCAAACCGCTATTATTTTAAATCAATGCAAACAGGCCAAGATTCATTTTGACCGCATCATGCGTGTCAACAGTATTGAAGTTATTGCGCATTTAACGGCGAATGGTTGCGGAGTTGGTTTGCTGCCTTCCTGCGTGGTGGAGTCGATGTATGCTGATCAATTGAAGAAAGTGGATCATCCGAATTTGCCCGTGTTTAATGAGGATTTGTATTTGGTTTATCATCGGGAATATATCAATGTGGAAGCGGTGAAGACGGTGATTGCGGTGATACAGCGGTGCGCGGGGAGGGGGAGAATTTAGTAAGGTTTGCTTTCTTCAATGCCCTCACCCCCTGCCCCTCTCCCCTCGCAAAAAGCGCTCCGGGAGAGGGGAGCTTTCTAATTTTCGCCTGGAATAACTTAGGAAGCTCCCCTCTCCCAGAGTGCTTTTTGCGAGGGGAGAGGGGCAGGGGGTGAGGGCCGCTCCATCAATCACCCCAATTTATAAAGCTTTCTCGACATATCCATAATGACAGTGCCAACATCTCTCGTTAATTCTTGATACACATTGGACTGCGTATCTGCATTCCCAGCAAAAAAGAAAATACGTGCTCTGCAATAAAATTTTTCCATAGCGATAATTTTTTCTATCTCATTGACCAAGGCAATCCGCTTGCCATTTCCTTTTTTTGCAACAGCTTCTTTCAATTCCTTAATATAATGGTCTAGGTCTTTGCCATTGCTATCCTTAACTTCAAGCAAATTTCTGTCATATTTAATAAGTAAACTAAGCATTTCCTTTGTATGCTGATAGGTTTCATCAGGGTAATCTCTACTTTTACATATAAGCTTAAGAATAGGTGCTTGTAAAAGACTTAATTTACGAAAGAGTTTTTGTATGTGATAATCATCGTAAATAGCAAACCTATGCGAACGAGTATTTATTTTCTTAGTTGAAAGCAAATATTTGATCGTAGGCAAAGAAAATTTATCAACAGCAAGCATCAGTGTGTGAAGAAAATCAGGCTTCATATATTTAATAAAGCAGGCTTCGACTTCTTGCCAGTTTGCTATGGATTGATTCTTTTGACAGAGTAATTCATAGGCGTCATTTTGGTCAAAATAAAAATATTTCCTGTCAGTAACAGGATAGGGCTTACTGCCATCATCGATGCTGTGTTTTGCGTCACATATCATTTTTAAGGTTGTGACTAAGATCCCTAAACCGCTCTTAATTTGATCGAGATGCGGGCAAATGAGATCTAAAAAAGTAGCTGCTCCCCAAATAGACGAAAAAAGCAGGCAAAGTAATTCTGGATGATAATAGTGGTTATCGATGAATTGAATAAATTTCTCAGGACTTTTAGATAGTGAGGCCCTTAATTTATCACGAAAATCTAGATCATAAAGGAAAATGATTAATGCATTGCTACTCGATTTTAAAAAACAAATTCTGACTATTTCTCGAGCATCATGCTTCTCTGGTACTATCCATTTGTTTCGAAAACTAGTATCTGTCCCAATACTATTATGATATTCAACCAAGTGATGTAACAAGCGAACTTTTAAATGGTATTCTTTGCTTAATATTGGATATTCTTCTTTTTCGGTGTAATGCCCAAATATAGATTGGGCTGATTTTAGCGCTTTTTCATCTAATGAAAATTTGAATAGTTTAGAGATAACTACAACATCTTTATGGCAAATGATGTTAAGATGCGTGACGCAGTGGCTAATAAGTTTGTAATAATTTATTTTCCGATTATTAACACCTGCTTCATGCAAAATGGCAGCCTTAACAATTTTAATAATTGAATGTCTGTTAATCATTTTTTCGCATAGCATGCTATGAAACGGAACCTCCCCCTTGGCTATCCAAGATACATTTTCTAAAAGCACAGTTTCATATGAATTGCATGCGGGATCACTATATTTAAAATAATTAATGAGATAATAACGGTAAAAATCAAAAAGCTCACGATCATAGCTGTGATGGGAATAATCAAAGTAATTGATACCGGTTTTCTTTTCGATAACTGAAAATACAGCAAACAAGTGCCCGGTGACATCCAAACGTTTTTCAGCGCTTAAAAATATAACTTCATTAATTTGAAAAACTAAGCACTTAAGATCGCAAAGTAGGGAATTTCTATATTTTACTAAATAACCCTCGTCACCATAGTAGCCAGCAATGACTTCGCTGACAGGCTTGGCATAGTTTCTACCCTTTCGAATAGCCCAAAAATCATTATAGCCTGAATAATCGCGAAAAAGTTCCAAGGCTTTTTCAAAATCATCGCCAGGAAAATTATCCCAAATATTTTCATATTCTTGATATAATTCTGCATTTGCTCTAAACATAAATAAATTACCTTTTATATGCTGGTGTATCCAATTGTCTTTTCTTTTCTTCACGCTCTACGGCTTCATGAATAACAAGTAAGGCGAAATAAATGCTACATTTCACTGCCTATGCAACGACGAGCAACTGTGTGGCAACTTTCATCCGCTAAATCATCCCAATTGATAAAGCTTCCTCGTCATATCCATAATCACAGTACCAACATCTCTATTTAATCCTTGAGACACATTGGACTGCGGATCCGCATTCCCCGCAAAAAAGAAAATACGCGCTTTGCTATAAAATTTTTCCTTAGTGATGAGTTCTTCCATTTGATCAAGCAATGCGAATTCTGCTTCAGCTTCAAGCCTGTTATCCTCAACATATTTTCGTAGTTCTTGGATATGATATTCTATATCGTTACCATTACTATCTCTAATCTCAAACAAGCCTCTGTCATATCGAATAAGCAAAGTCATGATATTTTTTGCGATTTCAATGGGTCGATTGCTGCTTATAGTAGGCAGAAAAACGGCAGCTTGCAGCATACTTAATTCAAGAGAACTGTTTCGTGTGTTACTCCAATGTTGAATACGCCTCGTTTCTTGATAGTGACAAGAATACATACGCGAACAGAGATTTATTTTCTTCGTTGAGAGTAAATAGGTGATTGTAGTCAAGGAAGATTTATTGATAGCAAGCATGAGTGTATTGAGAAGATCTGGCTTCAATCTTTCAATAAAACAAGTCTCAAGTTCATGCCAATTTGATATTGATTTACTCTGTCGGCACAGTAATTCATAGGCATCATTCTTGTCGAAATAAATATATTTCTCATCCGTGACAGGGTAGGGCTTGCTCTTTTCGAGAGTATTAAATTTTAAAGCACATATTTTTTCTAGGCTGGTGACTAAAATTTCTATGCCCGTATCAATTTGATCGAGTCTGGGGCAAATCAATCTTAAAAAATCAAGCACATCATTTGAATCTTCTCCCCAAAGAGATGAAAAAAGCAGGGAAATTAAATCGGTGCCTTCTTTATATTGGCTAAGGAAGTCGCTAAATATAGACTTTATTTCGCCTTTTAATTTCCATCGAATCTTTAAGTTATCAAGAAAAATAAGCAATGCATTTTTATTTTTTTTATTTAAGCAAACTTTAACTGCTAGTAGAATATCATCTTCCTTTGGCAGTACTCTTTGATCGTAGCATGGAATAGTGTCCATCGAATAATAATCAACCAAGCAATTTAGCAGCATAAGTTTTAAAAAAAAGTTTTCTTTAGAGCAATTATTTAATATAGCTTTAGATGCGTCTAAAGCTCCTTTCTCCAAGAAAGATTTGAATAGCTCAAGGATAGTTGAATCATCTTTAAGATGAATGATGCAATGACTAACAATTTTAAAACAATCGTCTCTCAAGGTGACATATTTAATGATTGTAATGATTGCATTGCTATCAAGCATTTTATTTTCTAACATGCTATCAAGCGGAACTTCTCCCTCAGCGATCCAAGATAAATTTTGTAAAAGTGCAGCTTCATATGAGCTGCAATCAGGGTGAAATTTAAGGTAATGAAAGAGTTGATCTAAATAAAAATTGAAAAGCCTATAGTCGGAATGAGGGGAGCTAGATAAATGATTGATACCCGTTTTATTTCGGATAACTGAAAACACAGCAAACATATGTCCGTTTACATTCAATTTTTTTTCAGTGCCTGGGCAAAAAAACATAGTCCGATTAATTTGAAAAATTAAGTACCTAATGTCGCAGAGTAAGGAATTTCTATATTTTGCTAAATAACCCTTCTCACCATAATAGTCAGCAACTATTTCGCTGACTGGCTCAGCAAAGTCTCTACCCATGCGAATAGCCCAAAAATCATTATAGCCTGAATAATCGCGAAAAAGTTCCAAGGCTTTTTCAAAATCATCGCCAGGAAAATTATCCCAGATTTTTTCATATTCTTGATATAATTCTGCTGCTTTCGTACTAGCGCTTAACATAAGTAATTACCTTCTATATTCCAGTGCATTCACTTGTCTTTTGCTTTCTTCATTCGCCACGGCTTCATAAATAACAAGTAAGGCAAAATAATTTCCCACATGCATGATTAATTCATGAGGAATGCCAAACAATATGGAATTCTCATCTT
Source organism: Gammaproteobacteria bacterium (assembly GCA_013287745.1). Classification (GTDB taxonomy): domain Bacteria; phylum Pseudomonadota; class Gammaproteobacteria; order DSM-16500; family DSM-16500; genus Aquicella. The sequence goes on along the minus strand of JABDDF010000008.1, from coordinate 43,838 downwards.
TTTCCCCAGCTGCAAATAAGCCAAATTGGGGTAATGCTTTTCGTGCAACCAGGCGTGAGCACCAATTCCATTGCTTATGATGAAAGCTGGTATCGATAATCATATCTGCATGGGGCATTAAATCAAATCGCGGATCTTCAACAATACGTTCAGCATGTCCTATCATTCTATTGACAGAAGGCCTCAGCCATTCATCGTCCTCGCTTTTTAAGCATTCTAAGTCGGCAGCGAGTTGCTGAAATAAATACTTGCTATCAATTAAATGATAATACTTGTCAGAATATAATAATGCTTCGATCGAAGCTGGAAGATCTGGTGAAGATGAACGAGTCAAGACAGATGAAATATTGACATCGTTGCTATGATTGTTCAGTATGACTAATTCAAATAAATGGCTGAAGTTTTTTTCAAGAAAGAGATCCACAAGATGCCAAGATAACACAGAGTTTATTTTAAGCCACTTAACTTTTTCAAGATCTTCGACGGGCTTTATCTGCTCGGGATGATTTTCATAATAATCATTCGTTAATTCTAATATGGCAAGATCATCATGAAAGACACCGCTACTCAGTGCATAAAAATAATTTAGGCAATCAATCAATTCAAACTGGGTGCCAACTTCTAACAAGGAAGTAAATATATTAATGTTTCTGTAACAAGCGGCAACATAGAGGAGTTTACTTCTATCAAGATCTATCTCATGCCAGGGAAAGGCCGATGAATGGTCCCAATTCATAAATTGCTGCTCAAGAATATGATAGGCCTCATAATGATATGCAACTAAATCAGAAGAGAGATTTTCCAGTGCAGTCCTGTAGTCTTGAGCAAGTGCTTGGGTAGATATTTCTTTCGCAAGCATTGTTGCGAGTACGTTAAATGTGCTTAAACGACTCTTGCTATCACTGCTTCTATTGTGTGTGAATTCTAGTACTTTGGCAAAACGTCCCGCATGTGTTTTGACATCGTTATTTTTATGATTGAATTGATAATAATTAAAGATATTTTGATGGTGACGTAGCATAGTTTATCCTCGAATTGTATTTGAAATTATGTTGACTGATCTTTTATCTTCTTCATTGGCTAGCGCTTCATGAATAATAAGTAAGGCGAAATAATCTCCCACATGCATGATAAGTTCATAGGGAATACCAAACAATGTTGAATCTTCATTTTTTTCTCCAGCCGCAAATAGACCAAATTGCGGTAATGCCTTCCTCGCAACCATGCGTGAACACAAATTCCATTGTTGCTGATGAAAAGTGGTATCGATAATCATATCTGCACAAGCAGTCAAATTAAAACGTGGATCATTGATAATACGATTCGCGTATCGTTTTAATCTTTCTACTGGAAGTTGCAGCCAGTCACTATCGGGCCCTGTTAAAGATTTTAAATCAGTAGCTAGTTGCTGAAACAAATTATTCACATTAATTAAATGATAATAGGGATCGGAAAAAAATAGTGTTTCTATGCCGAGAGGAAGCTCTGTTGCAACAGAGCGAGTCAGGGCGCATGATACATTGATGTCATTGCTATAATTATTAACGATGACTAATTTATATAGATGGACAAAATCATGTCTAAGAAAGGCATCTGCAAGATTCCATGATAGAAGAGCATGCTGTTTAAGCCATTCAACTTTTTCATTATCTTCAATGGGTCTGATCTGTGCTGGATGATTTTTAAAATAATTATTGGCTAAAGATAATATATTGATATCAACATTAGCATAGCCGCCGAAGCCATTAATAGTATCAAAATAATTGAAGCAATCGATCAATTCAAATTGAGCGCCCGTTTGCAATATTAAGGAAAAAATATCAAGGTTTCTATAATAAGCAGCAAGATAAAGGAGTTTGCTTTGATCAAGGTCGAAATCATGATCATGAAAGGGAAAAGGTGATTGTCTGTCCCAGCTTGCAAATTGGCAGGCAAGCCGATGATAGGCCCCATAGTTAAGGCTGACTATATCTGAATAAGGTTTATTTAATGCGGCAAGGTAGTCTTGCGGAAGGAGTGAGGATTCTGGCGCTTCTTTAAGCATCTGTTCTAGGTTTTTATACGCGGCCAAGCGTTTCTTGCTATGATTATTTTTTCTATCATTCACAAGACGTACTGCTTGATTTACACGGCTAGCATGCTCTTTGACGTTTGTATCTTTATGATTGAATTGATAGTCATAAAATGTTTTTAGATGATGGCGTAGCATGTGCGATCCTCGGATTGTCTATTTGTTTTTATAGCACGTTCACAATAACTTAATGGTTTTGGATTATATCAATTCTGTCAAAAACATACAAACCTCACTCCAGCCCCTTCAACATACTCGTTTTTTCTGTCGGCACCAATAGCACATGCTGATAATCATAAACTGCAACAAAATCATCAATAACCCACTTCTTTTCTGTGAAAGTCTTATAGAAAAATCTTCTTATCTTGGCAAATGTTTTAGCATGCCATCGTGATGGGTGATGGCTATGAATAATGGCCTTGATGATATAGTCATGAAATACTTGTTGAAATAAATCATGTTCACGAAATTGTGTTTTGCTAATGTCATTATTCCATTCAAGCATAATGATGGGGCGAAAACGATGGATAGTATTTTTTAAACCGGCAATGACTTTTGCTTCAAAGCCTTCTACATCAATTTTGATGAAATCAAGTTGATTGATGCCATACTGATTGACGATGCTATCGCCATGACGAACCTGTAATTCTTCTACAGCAAAATGTTTGGCTTTTAATTCAGAAATAAAAGTCGAGGCACCATTGTTGCCGTTTAAATTTTTATATAAAGGTAAAACGCGATCTTCATCTGCAAGACCAAATTCACAAATCTTCCAATTAGTGATGTTGTTTAAGGACATGGTTTGTCGTAGCAAATTAGCGATATTAGCCTGAGGTTCAAACAAATATACGACTTGACTGTGTCTTGACATCAGGAGCGCGTGATTGCCAATATTTGCGCCTATATCAAATACCACGGGTTTATCTATTTGCGCGAGAATTTTTTCGATGTAATGCAAGCCTCGGCTGTCATAGATGCCATCACGTAAAATAATTTCGCCGATGTGATCGTTTGCTTGGAAGGCAATTTTTTGCTGGTATTTATTTTCGGCGATGATGATGTTGTCAGGCATGGATGGTTTACTCATGTTGTGTTTTAAAATACTGTTAATAGTGGATGAAGAATAGAAATAAAGCGTTCAAATTTAGTAAAAGCGCTTAGTAAGGAGGCCTTCCCCCACCAGGGGGAAGGTGCCCAACGGGCGGATGGGGGAATATTAAAATGTGATTATTAGTATTCCCCCATCCGCCTTTGGCACCTTCCCCCTGGTGGGGGAAGGCCTTCTTACTAAGCGCTTTTACTAAATTTGAACGCTTTATTTCTATTCTTCATCAACGAATTATAGAACCTTTAAATCTATACCTTCTCCGCAATCATCTTCTTCACCGCCTTAGCCGCCGCACGCCAATTCAAGCGCTCGATAAATTCATTATAAGAAGCCATGGCCATGGCTTCATAACGCGGGCGATTTTGCATCATATTTACAATGTAATCACAATAGCTTTTGACTGAAGCATCCAAGCCAAAGGTCATGCCATTAATATTATCTTTTACAATGGTGCTAATGCCACCGACATAGCTTGTTAAGCAAGGCACAGCAAAGGCATTTGCTTCGCAGAACACAATGCCATAGGCTTCTGCGCGAGAAGGTACAAATAAAAAATGCGTGTCAGCCAATATTTGTCTTATTTTTTCTTTACCTTCCGCACTGTGTTTTGAAATGAAACCTAAGCATTTCACATAGGGTGGAATAGGATTTAACTTGGGCGGATAATAACCGGCAATGCTTAATTCAACCGGATAACCGGCTTCATATAGTGCTTTGGCAACAGCAAGTACCACATCACCACCTTTACGCTCCCAACTTTTCGCCAAAAATAATAATTTAATTTTATCTGTCGCTCGATGTTTAACAATATTTTGTATCTCAGTAAAATGAGGATGGCTATCAATGTTTGCACCAAAGGGCACAACTTTGACTTTATCGCGGCTAGCACCATAGAGTTCGATGGCACTATGCGCTGCCCAATCAGATGAGAAAATCGCTAAACGACAACGTGATAAACAGGCCGCTGTTATTTCATTACCTTGCAAAATAGTTTTGGCGCTGTGGTAATTAAAGGGAGGATAAAAGCCTAATAAACTGGCATAAAGTGCATCTGTCCAGAGAATAATGGGTTGCTTAGTGTCAAGATAGGCAATGGGATTAATCAAGGGTGAAACAATAGCATCAACATCATGCCGGCCTAATTGCTGATTAACTTGTGCCGAATAATATTTTGCTGCCGTGATATTAAAACGCGGACTTTCACGCTGTCCTGCAAGATAATGCTGCCATGCCTGTTTTATTTTGAAAAAGGGCGGCAATTTACGTTTGAGTGAGCCAATGTAAACGAGACTATCACCATCTTCAGCTAAAGCCTGCGCCATGTGAAAAGGTGTTCCAGACCAATTGTGCACATCTTCGGCGTTAAAGGTAGTGGTATAAGCAATCTTCATATGACTCCGAGAGGCAAATTCCAAAATTGCGTTTGGAAGGCAGGAATAGAAAAATGCTGGTTCACTTGTTGATAAGCAGATTCACCTAATTCAGCACGTGCATTGACGGATAAATGATAAATATGCTGCATGCGATTGCTGAGTTCCGAGGCATCTTTGGGTGCAATCAACATGCCAGTTTTACCCAGCACTTCTGGAATGCCATTCACGCGAGTGGCAATGATAGGCAATTTGGCAATCATGGCTTCTAGTAATACTCGCCCAAATGCTTCTTGGATAGAAGATAAAATAAAGCAATCAAAGGCGCGCATGAATTGAGATGCATTGGCTAGAAAACCAGTAAAAATAATATCGCCAGCAAGGCCTGCTTCATTTGCCTGTTGTTTGAGTGCCTGTTCTAATTCACCATTACCTGCAATGACTAATTTCGCTTTAAGATGGCGGGGCTTCATCAATGCAAATGCTTTAATTAAAGTCGCTTGATCTTTATTAACAGCCAAGCGGCCAATGTTAGCAAACACAAAGACATCTTCAGGCAGACCGAGCGCCTTTCTTGCATCTTGACGGGAGAGTAGACTTGCTTCACTGCTGACGGTATCCATCATGTTATACAAGGTTACGATTCGTTCTTTAGGGATGCGCCATAAATGACGGCGCATATCATCTCGCACTGCATTAGAGACGCCGGCAAAATACATATTTCGTCGTGCGAGACAGGCAATCAATCCCTTTCTGCCAAGGGCATTCATGGTTTTCAATTCATGCATGACAAAAACCAGTGCGGGAATACGGAGAAATTGTGCTACCCAGAGCATGATATAAGTTGGTTTGTAACGATGACAAATGACGATCTCAAAGTTTTTTTCTCGGCATAAAGCGAGTAATTGCGTGATTGCGCCAATTTTTAAATAGCGGATTTTCTGTTTAGGGACATTTAAAAATAAGGCATTTTCTGCCAGCGTGCGCTTGCGTGTTTGCTCGTTGGCTTCGCCGCTGAGATAGGCAACCGTAACTTCATATTGATTTTTATCAAATAATTGAGTGTACTGATTGAAGATATCAATGAATTGGGTTGCATCATTATGGCCAAAAATGAGGATATTTTTGCGCATGAATTGCTCATCTCTATATTTTTTCGTTGCAGCGAGAACTGCTGAGATTTTATCACGACTATGTTAATATTCCGAAGCTTTATTTGGAGCCCTCATGATGATTACAAAAGCTGTTTTTCCCGTAGCAGGATTAGGCACTCGCTTTTTACCAGCGACTAAAGCCAATCCCAAAGAAATGCTGCCGATTGTTGATAAACCCTTGATTCAATATGCAGTGGAAGAAGCCATTGCTGCCGGTATCACCGAATTAATTTTTGTGACTAACAGCAGTAAGCGTGCTATCGAAGATCATTTTGATTCAAATTTTGAATTAGAAGCTGCCTTGCAAGACCAGGGTAAACAGGAATTATTAGACATTGTTCGGGGAATTTTGCCCGATGGTGTTTCCTGTGCTTATATCCGGCAAAAATCACCGCAGGGATTGGGACATGCCGTCTATTGTGCGCGGCAATTAATTATGAATAAACCCTTTGCTGTCTTATTGGCAGATGATTTAATTGACGGGCCTACACCTTGTTTGCAGCAAATGATGGCGGAATTTAATCGTGTGCAAAGCAGTATTATTGCCGTGCAAAAAATTCAAGCTAGGGAAACAGATCGCTATGGCGTTGTATCTACCATTACACATGATACGCTTTCGGAAATGAATGGCATTATTGAAAAACCAAATTCAGCACAAGCCCCTTCAAATTTGGGTGTCGTAGGCCGCTATATTTTAACGCCGCAAATTTTTACCATGTTAGAAAATACCCATGTAGGCTCAGGCGGCGAAATACAATTAACAGATGCCATTGCTAAATTGCTGGAGCATGAAGCTGTCTATGCCTATCAATTTCAAGGTAAACGCTATGATTGCGGCAGCAAATTAGGCTATTTGGAAGCGACGGTTGCCTATGCTTTAAAACATCCTGAATTGGCTGAAGACTTTAAACGATCCTTAGAGACGCTGGTGGTATGAAAAAATACTTACCCTTTTATGTTGCAATATTTGCAAGCATCCTCTTATCTTTTTGGCTGGATTATAGGGAAACAGTCATTAATCCCGATGCCATTTGCTATTTACTCAGTGCTCAGTCAATTAGCTTGCAAGGCATCAAAGGCGCCATGCAATTATGCAATCAAGCACGCTGGCCTTTTTATCCCATGCTCATTCATGCATTAGCAGAGACCAGTCATTTATCTTATGTGGCCTCTGCCTATTTACTCAATGCGTTTTTTTCTTTAATCACTGTCACGGCTTTTATGTTGATTGTGAAACAATTGGGAGCTAGCCGCCGTATATTATGGCTGGCTGCGGCTACTATCCTGTTGGCACATGTATTTAATAGCGTGCGCGAATCCATTATTCGTGATCATGGATTTTGGGCATGCTATCTCATGTCAGTTTATTTATTATTGCGATATTTTTCACATCCACGCATGCTGACCGCGTTGGCTTGGGCTGCTATGTTAATTATCGCAACTTTATTTCGTATTGAAGGCGCCGTATTTCTCTTATTTTTACCCTTGCTTGCTTTCTTTCAAAATCGTCAATCTTGGCGGCAAGGATTGCTGCATTATCTTAGCTTAAATCTTTTCTTGATCGTCATTGCCTTATTTGTAGGTGCATGGCTGATCATCTATCAGCATCATTCACTTAATCAATTAGGTCGTGTCAGTGAGTTGCTTAATCAATTTCAACAAGGCATGAATATTATCGCAGAGCGTTACTTCACAATGAAAACAGCGCTTGCTCAGCATGTATTAAGCTCAGATTCAGTTCATGATGCGGGTCTCGTACTCATCATTATGATGACGACTTGGTATCTGGTGAGCGTCATCAGCAATCTTTCCTGGATTTATATGGCCTTGCTTATTTATGCTTGGCTGCGTCAATCTATTAAATTTAGCAAACAAGCAAATTGGATTTTATTGGGCTACATCCTCATTAATGTGCTTATTACTTTTGCTTTTCTGATGCAGCATGTTTTTCTCTCCAACCGATATTTAATTGCCTTGTCATTAATTCTCATGCTCTGGGTGCCTTTTGCTTTGGATGATTTACTCAATCGTCGTCGGCAATTGGCTTATGCAGCTGCTTTTTTTATTGGTATTGCCTCATTGGGCGGTATTTTTGATTTTGGTTATTCGAAATCCTATATCCATCAAGGTGGAGATTGGATCGCTGCCAATGTGCCGCCGACCGCTTCCCTGTATGCTAATGATTATCAACTGATGTATTATTCGCAGCATTTTGGCAATCGTATTTTTAGTTTATTGCCTGTTTATACCAATGTGAATGCAATCGCAAATGGCAAATGGATGCAATATGATTATCTTGCCTTGAGGCTCGATCAAAAAGATAAATGGAAATTTATATTAACAGAAATAAAATCTACGCCTGTCGCCGCATTTCAAAATAAGCGCGGTGATCGCGTTATTATCTATAAGATTTCAGGAGACAAAGTGTGAATATTACAGTGATTGGTGCGGGCTATGTTGGTTTAGTGACAGGGGCTTGCTTTGCTGAATTAGGTAATCATGTTAATTGTGTTGATATTAATGCAGAGAAAATTACTCATTTACAAAAAGGTGTTCTTCCTATTTATGAACCGGGTTTAGATGCCCTGGTGATGAGTAATTTAAAGCAAGGGCGGCTTAGTTTTAGCACTTCAATGATGGAAAATAACATTCAACCACAAGTTATTTTTATTGCGGTGGGTACGCCGAGTGATAAGGATGGTGCTGCTGATATTAAATATGTGCTAGAAGCGGCGCGTGCAATCGGCAGGCATATCACCGATTATTGTGTGATCGTCGATAAATCGACGGTGCCAGTGGGTATGGCTGATCAAGTGACAGAGGTGATTCAGCAGGAATTAGTTAAGCGCAAACTAAGCATTCCCTTTGATGTGGTGAGTAATCCCGAATTTTTACGTGAAGGTGCTGCGATTGAAGATTTTATGCGTCCCGATCGCGTCATCATTGGTTTAGATTCTAATAATGCTAAAAATATTATGCTTGATTTATATTTACCGATTTTACGCAGTCCTGAACGCATTTATTTTATGCGAGTCAAAGATGCTGAAATGACCAAGTATGCAGCGAATGCCATGCTGGCTACGCGTATATCTTTCATGAATGAAATGGCGGTCTTATGTGAACGCATGGATGTCGATATTGAAAATGTGCGTCTTGGTATCGGTTCTGATGCACGGATTGGTAATGCCTTTCTCAATGCGGGTTGCGGCTATGGCGGTTCTTGTTTTCCCAAAGATGTGCGTGCTTTGATGAAAATGGCAGAACAAAATGGCGTAGAACCGCTTATTTTGCATGCGGTTGAGAAACGTAATTTTCAACAAAAATATGTGCTGCCTCAGCAAATTGTCAAAGTATTTGGTGAGGATTTATCTGGCCTGACTTTGGGTGTGTGGGGATTAGCATTTAAACCAGGCACCGATGATATGCGTGAAGCTTCTTCTTTGGTGTTGATTGAAGAAATGATGCGCCGTGGGGCGCGAGTGCAAGCCTATGATCCCGCTGCTATGTCAGTGGCTGAAAAAATGCTGCCTGCTGTCTACTTACAATCAAAGCAATTAAGTTTTGCAGAACATCAATATGATGCCTTGAAAAATGCAGATGCCTTGGCCTTGGTCACGGAATGGAAACCCTTTTGCTATCCTGATACTAATGTGATGAAAAATCTCATGCGTCGTCATGTTATTTTTGACGGACGTAATCAATATGATCCCAAGCATATTCGGGCGGCGGGTTTTGAGTATTATGGGATAGGGCGGTAGTCCTTTCGAAGCAAGTGGCGCGACCCTTGCCCTCACCCCCTGCCCCTCTCCCCTCGCAAAAAGCGCTCCGGGAGAGGGGAGCGTCCTAAGTTATTTCGAGGAGAAAATTTAGAACTCTCCCCTCTCCCGGAGCGCTTTTTGCGAGGGGAGAGGGGTAGGGGTGAGGGCGCTTTTTGCTCCGTCTCAAACGGTTTTAGTTACATATCCCCACAAAACAACCCCCTGTTTCCTAGGTCTACCCCAGAAAACAACCCCCCTGTTTTCTTGACTTATTGGCAAAATGCCTTATAACTTAACAATATGTGGGTCTGTGTAATGCCGCATTGGGTTTGAATTTTATCCAGCTTAATGCAATAAATGAAATTATCTTGATTAATAATGGCGGCGTGGCGGAACAAGTGGCAGGACAATTACTAAGAAGCATTTTTCCTTTTTACATAGAACCTAATTTATATTGCTGGCATAGAGAAGAACCTGGATCAAACGCAGAAATTGATTATGTGATACAACATGAAAATCAAGTCATTCCAATAGAAATAAAAGCAGGCAGCACGGGTAGTTTGAAGTCTTTACATTTATTTATGGGATTAAAAAAATTATCTTTGGCGCTGAGAATTAATTCAGATTATCCCAGTAAAACAAAAGTGAATGTTAAGGATGGCAAGGGAAATGAAGTGAGTTATGACTTGCTTTCTCTCCCTTTTTACTTGCTAGGGCAACTCCATAGAGTAATGTAAAATTTAATGCTATAATTATAAAAATATTAAAATAAATCAACGAGGAGTATTGTGCATGCAGCGCAGATACGATCCAAGCAATGATTATTATACAGTTCTGGGTATTCCTGATACTGCGAGCTTAGCAGAAATTAGAAGTGCTTATAAAAAATTAGCTTTAAAATGGCATCCGGATAGGAATAAAGATAATATTGAAGAAGCCGGGGAAAAATTTAAGCCAATTTCTAATGCGCACGAAGTTTTATCAGATGCAGATAAAAAAAGAATTTATGATGGAAAGAGAAATGCTTATCTGAAGGCGGGCACTTCAACTAGGTCAACTAGAACGACTCAGACCTATGAGCGGCCAACAACCACTACAACAACAACTACTACACGGGATCCATTATCAGAAGAAGCCCGAGCAAAACAAAATTTTATCCAACGCTTAATTTGGGATATAGAAAAAATTATCGGACAACATGCTAAAAGAATTCCAGAGGGTTTCTTTGGTAATAAATCTATTCGAGAACATAATGCTTTATATGAAATAGTAAATAAATTTAGAAATATCAGGCATGTCAATGATGAGGCTGCGATTAATGCTAGCTATGACCAGATATTAACAAGGCTCTCAACTATGCAAACTGAATTTGACAATAAAGAATTAACTGGATTTTATTCCTATTACCAAGCTTGTTTTCAAAATCAGGATATTTTTCCTGATAAAAGGGAATCGCTTGCTAGATTTGAATTTTTGAGACAATTAAAAAATGAAGTCTATGAGAATAAATGGAGTGACAATAGCAAGATTTATGACGATGCAGATTATCTTGCATTAGACGGAATGCTATCTGGCTATGAAGTAAAAGGCTTCTCTGTTTCGCCTCAACTGGTATATGAAAAGTTTGAATCTTGTATGAAAATTTTAGAAAAGAGAGCAACTGCTTATTTTTCCTCTCTTGATAAAAATATAGATTTTTATGAAAAATATTATCAACAAGCGATGCAAATAAAAAATCCTGGTATGAATGTGCGGCAGGAGAAATAATTTCTTTTTATGATGTTGCTTGTGAGTATTAGAGAATTTTTTTTACGCAGGTGTTCGTCGTTGCTGAAGCGTTCGTCGTTGCGCTGATGTTCGTCGTTACGCTGATGTTCGTCGTTGCGCTGATGTTCGTCGTTACGCTGATGTTCGTCATTGCGCTGATGTTCGTCGTTGCGAGGAGCGCTTTTTGCGACGAAGCAATCCAGGCTTTGACTTTTATAAAAAAGCAACATTTGATAAAAGTCAAAGCCTGGATTGCTTCGTCGCAAAAAGCGCTCCTCGCAACGACGAACATCAGCGCAACGACGAACATCAGCGCAACGACGAACATCAGCGCAACGACGAACATCAGCGCAACGACGAACATCAGCGTAACGACGAACACCCGCGCAACCTTTAATGCGATCAAAAATCACACCATCTCCCCCAACAACACTCTCGCTCGCTCCCTCCTGCTCTTTCGCATAAACGCACGCTGCGAAGCAAGTTGTGGCGGCAGCATCACTAAAGCTTCTCCGTGAATTTCTACTTTAGCGCGAGCAACTTTAAGCACATTCCCCACACTCTCAGAAAAAGCAAAATTCAAAGGATAATGTCTTCCCTCATAAACCAAGCCTTCCGAAGAAAATTCAGCTTGTGGAAAGGCAAACAGCGCACATTTATCACCAATTTCCCCTTCAATCACCAAGCTCTCATTTTTAGCGAATCGAATACTCTGCTGTTCCGTGTGCAGCATGATCATTCGTTCTTTTTTATAAGCAGCACGTAAGCAACGCATGGCTGCCTCATGATGATCTAAACGTCCACCTGTTGCGCAGATAAGTGTAATACTGGCTGCTCCTAATTCATCGCAATATATAATCGCTTTGGCGAGATCAGTCAGATTTTGATTTTTACGCGGTACAATACTTACTCCATGTGTCCCAGGATAGGCAGCCTCATCATCATCTTCTAGCTGCGAACCACTTCTTCGAATACCCCAAAAAGCCGCATGTTCGGCGCTATCACCATCAAAATCACCTAAAATAATCTGCGGCATAAGGCCAAGATGTGCTAAGCGATCTGCCGCCGCATCGAGGGCCACAATGATTTTATCTTTCACCACTTCCGCGATGATTTCTTTGGGTAAAAAATCACCATCACCAACGATGATATAATGGTTCGTCATAATCGCACCCTTGCAAAGTCATAACTGATCTTATACATTAACTCTCGATCCGACCTGAAAATGGCGGAGACATGATACATAAATTGTCACCCTAAGGACTTGATCATGAGACAAGTACCACATTATCTCCTCATCGGCAATGGCCGTGTTGCGCGGCACTTTCAATATTATTTTTCTCTATTAAAATTAAATTTTTCTTGTTGGCATCGTGGTCAAGCGCTCGCACAATTACAGGCAGCTATTTCCGAGGCTACGCACATTTTATTACTCATTAGCGATGCTGCGATTGAAGCATTTGCAGCAGAGCATCTTCAACAAACTTCCGCAATTTGCATACATTTTTCCGGTAGCCATATCAGCGAACGTGTTTATGGTGCTCATCCCCTAATGACTTTCAATGAATTGCAGTATGATTTAGCTCGTTATCAATCCGTCCCTTTTATTGTTGATCATGATGCCCCTCATTATTCTGATTTATTACCTGGCTTGCCCAATCATCATGTTCGCATCGCTAAATCATTAAAGCCTAAATATCATGCCTATTGCGTATTAGCCGGTAATTTTAGCTGTCTGCTTTGGCAGAAATTATTTCATAGCTTTGAGCAGGAATTGCAAATACCGATTGAGATGGCCCATCCCTTTTTGCAGCAAGTGACAGAAAATCTTTGTACTGCACCTCAGACGGCATTAACGGGGCCCTTAACGCGTAATGATCATGTCACGATTGAAAAAAATATGGCAGCACTCGCAGATGATCCCTTCCAAGATGTTTATGCAAGTTTTGTCACCGCCTTTTCTAAACAGAGGAAAATAAAATGAATGTATTAGATTTTTCAAAGAAAAAACAAATGGGACAGAAAATTAGTATGGTCACTTGCTATGATTATACCAGCGCGCGAATCTTGTCAGGCAGTAATGTAGATTGTTTGTTAGTCGGTGATAGTGTTGCTATGACCATGCATGGACATAAAAATACACTGGCTGCCACTATGGATATGATGTGTCTTCACACGGAAGCGGTAAGCAGAGGAGCAGGTGATAAATTTATTGTGAGTGATTTGCCTTTTCTGAGTTATCGTCAATCTCTCAGTAAAAATGTCGCGGCTGCAGGTGCTTTAATGCAAGCAGGCGCGCATGCATTAAAATTAGAAAGTGCTGATGGCAATTTCAAATTAATTCGACATTTGACCGAATCAGGTATTCCAGTGATTGGGCACTTAGGTTTAACCTTGCAATTAATGCATAGTCTTGGCGGTTTTAAAGTGCAGGGCAAGACAGCAGAAAGTGCTGAGCGTATTAAAGAAGATGCCTTAAAATTGCAAGCAGCAGGATGCGTTGCCTTGGTCTTAGAATGTGTACCCAGTCCATTAGCAGCTGATATCACGCAAGTATTATCCATTCCAACCATTGGCATTGGTGCGGGTGCAAAAACAGATGGTCAAGTCTTAGTGTGGCAAGATTTGCTGGGATTGAATATTGATTTCAAGCCAAAATTTGTTAAACAATTTATGTCTGGCTATGAAGATATAACACAGAGTATAGAATCATTTGTCAATGCTATTCAATCAGGAGGTTTTCCAAGCGATGAACATTGTTACGAAAATAAGTGATTGGCAAGCACTGCGAAAAACGCTGGCAAATAAAACGATTGGCTTTGTGCCAACCATGGGTTATCTGCATGCAGGACACATGAGTTTGTGTGCGCGTTCACGACAAGAAAATGATCTTACTGTTGCGAGTATCTTTGTCAATCCAACGCAATTTAATCAAGCAGAAGATTTTCAATCCTATCCGCGTAATAATGAAGCTGATATTGCCTTGTTAACAGCGCATCAAGTTGATTATCTTTTTTTACCTGAAGCTGACATGATGTATCCAGATGGCTATGAGGTGCGCGTGACTGAAGACCAAGTTAGTCAATTGTTAGAAGGGGCGCATCGTCCAGGACATTTTACGGGTATGTTAACAGTCGTGTTGAAATTGCTTAATTTGCTACAGCCGACTCAAGCTTATTTTGGCGAAAAAGATTATCAGCAATTATTGTTAATTCGGAAAATGGTTTCGGCTTTATTCTTACCAGTAAAAATTAATGCCTGTGAAACCATGCGTGCAGCTGATGGTCTTGCCTTGAGTTCACGTAATGCAAGATTAACGCCAGCCCAGCGTTTGCAAGCCGCGCATTTTCCCCGCTTATTACAGAGCGAATTAAATGCAGCGCAAATTACAGCGGAATTAATTTCTTTAGGATTTAAAGTGGATTATATCATGGATCAATGGCAAAGACGTTTGGGCGCTGTGTCCTTAGGTGATATTCGTTTAATTGATAATGTAGTGAGAGTATGAATTTATGTTACTTTGTCTTGATGTGGGTAATACGCATATCTTAGGTGGTGTTTTTAAAGATGAACAACTCATTGCGCGCTTTCGTTATGCGACCCATTTAGTTGGAACCGCTGATCAATTCGGCATGTTTCTGCTGAGTATGCTGCATTTTAACAAGATTGAAGCAGAAAAAATTAAGGCGACGGCAGTGAGTTCAGTGGTGCCGAGTTGTGATTATACGATTCATCATTGCATTTCACTTTATCTCAAATGTCATTATTTCGTGCTGCAATCAGGCGTAAAAACGGGATTAAATATCAAATATAAAAATCCTAATGAAGTGGGCGCAGACCGAATTGCCAATGCTATTGGCGCCATCTCTATTTTTCCTCGTAAAAATATTATTATTGTCGATATGGGCACAGCAACGACCCTTTGTGTGATTTCACAAAAACGTGATTATTTAGGCGGTGCTATTTTGCCAGGCTTGCGCCTTGGTATGGAATCATTGAAAGCCAATACGGCTAAATTAATGGCGGTAGATATTGAAATACCTTCTCATTGTATTGGTAGAACAACACGAGAAAGTATTCAAGCAGGCCTTTATTTTGGTCAATTAGGTGCACTGAGAGAAATGATTCATACCATTAAACAAGAGGCTTTTTCTACGGAAACTGCAATGGTGATTGGCACGGGTGGATTCGCTCAACTTTATCGCGACAAGAATGTCTTTGATGTTATTATGCCGGATTTAGTGCTGCAGGGATTGAGTAAGGCTTATGAACTTTCCTTGTAATAAACTACTGATAATTCCTTTTGATTACGTTATGATAATTCTTCGCAATTTACTACTTGAGGATAGCAACATGTCATATGGAATTATCAAATCATCAGTCATTACAGTATTAGCAGGGCTAGGGATGGTTTATGCACAAGCTTATGCTGATACACAAACAACGACGGGGAATCCGCAAATGCAAAATCAAACATCAACTCAGCAAACCGTGACAAGCGGTGATGCTTTTTTAGCGTCTAATAAAGTTAAGCCTGGTGTTGTCACCACGCCATCTGGCTTGCAATACAAGGTCATCGTAGCAGGCACCGGGCCAAAGCCAACGGCAAATGATACGGTCACCGTTCATTATGCAGGCACTTTAATTAATGGAACTGAATTTGATAGTTCTTATAAACGCGGCCAACCAGCAACTTTTGCAGTAAATCAAGTTATTCCTGGCTGGGTAGAAGCATTGCAATTAATGCCAGTGGGATCGACTTGGGAGCTTTATATTCCCGCTAATTTGGCCTATGGTCAGCAAGGTGCGCCGCCTGCCATTGGTCCAAATGAAACCTTGATTTTTAAAGTGCAATTGCTGGGTATTAAGTCCTAAAATAATTAATCACTTAAAGATCCACCGGCCTAAATATGCTCCTGTGCATGCCCGATTAGGCCGGTGTGTTCCTCAACGTTAGAATTAATTTCCCCCTTTAAATCCATGAATTTACTGACAGAATAATTTTACAAGTCTTATCCTTATGCTTTTTTGGGTTACAATGAAAGTAATTTCAAAATATAAGGAGTGGGAATGATGCGTAGTATTGCATTAGCTGCGATTGGCATTTCGGTTTCTTTCTTCCTTAGTTCTTGTTCTTCTCTGTCTGGCGATGATTCACAGTATTCTGCTTTATCAAAGCCCCAACAGGAAAAGCTTGAAAAAAAGACGGTAGACTATGCTGCTAGAATGCCGCAGCAAATTACAGCTCGAGGTGAGGACGTCATTATAGTCAATCCAAGAGTACATGCTTGGGGCGCCTATGATCCGGCAGGTAACTTAGTGAAAGGCGGTGTGGCGACGGCGGGTGGTGACTGGTGTCCTGATATACATCGTCCCTGTCATACACGAGTGGGTTCTTATCGCATCAATTCATTAGGTACTGCAAAATGCAAGTCAACACTTTATCCCTTGCCTCATGGCGGTGCGCCTATGCCCTATTGCATGTTCTTCAATGGCAATCAAGCCTTACATGGCTCCTATGAAGTGGTGGATGGTAATGAAAGCCATGGCTGTGTGAGATTGCATGTGGCAGATGCTGAGTGGATACGATTTAACTTTGCCCACATGGGGACTAAAGTGATTGTGGAGTCATATTAAAGATAAGGGGTCATAATGACCCCTGATCACATCAACAAATGTGAGAGGTGCTGATGACGCTCACAATCTTTGATTCAATTATCATTGAATTTGATCTCCAGCAACATAGCTATCAGCCGCGTTCATTAGCAGAATTAAACTTTCCCCTCAAAGATAAAACTAAGGTTTATTGGATTCATTGTGACTTGAATGATCAAGTTGCTTTTAAGCAAATGATAGAAAAAATCCCCTTGGCGAACACTGTTATTGATTTATGCCAAAGAGCTAATGCTATCAAACCCAGATTAATCAATCATGATGATACAATCATGATGCGTATCCCCAGTTTATTAAATGAAGAAACGGAAAATGTCGGTGAATTGATTTTGCAATTGACAGATCGCTTTTGTTTTACCGCTTCATTTGACCCTTTGTCTGTATTAAGGGGTTTTAATTCTGCTTACCAACAAGGCTCTCAGTACGCGCAAACGCCGTGTTTTATTTTGTTTCTCATCTTAGATCATATCATCAATGAATATGCGAATTTACTATTTGGCTTTGAGTTGATTGCCGATCAATTAGATTTACAAGTTCGTTCTTCGCAGAAAAATATCTATAATGATGTGATGACGGTTAAAAAAAATATGATGAAGGTTCGCCGCAATTTAGTGACCATTCGCGAAATTTTAATGCGTATTTCAGGTAAGAAAATATCAGTCATATCGGAAGCATGCCGTCTCTCATTAACTAATTTACTGAATCAAAGTGAAATGATTTTTCATGAAACGGATTCTATTCGCGATATGTTAAACAATTTGCTAGCACAAATTGACAATGCCCTAATGCAGAAAATGAATGAAACCATGCGTGTTTTAACTGCCTTTGCTTCCGTATTCTTACCGCTATCGTTGATAACAGGGATTTATGGGATGAATTTTTATTGGATGCCAGAGTTGACGTGGCGATATGGTTATTATTATGCATTGGGTTTGTTAGTGATCAGTGCTGTCATTCTTTTATATATTTTTAAAAGAAAGAAATGGTTTTAGGGAAATATTAATAAAAAATAAATCCAATCACAAAATGCTTAGGCTCATTAATAAATCGATCTGCACCTTCAACAGTCGGTGCTTGATTCACTGCATACAAAGCAGCAGCATCTAAATCAGGGCTATTACTCGATTTCATTAATTCTACATCGCTGAAATATCCTTCTGGATGCAGTGTTAATCCGATTAAAGCCCTTCCTTTGATACCAAGTCGTCCCGCTGTGTCAGGATAATGAAAATTCCGAGATAATGCTCTGCCAATCAGTTTGATTAGGGGATCGGCTGCTTGACTCATATCACCAATTAAATAAATGGGATCTTCTTCTTTTTTTGCTTGCATAAATTGCACTTGGTCTTGCTGCAGCATTTTGAGTGAAGATGCCAGGACTGATTCCTTCATGGATGGTTTTTTTGACGCCTGATACATTTTTCCGCTCACAGCAGTTTCTGGAAAAGGTGAAGAAGCTTTTTTTTCTTGAGCTGTATGTTGCTTGCGCACAGTTGATTTGGCTGACTGCGCTTGTTGATTGGAAACTGTTTGTGGCGGTACAGCACCCGTATAAACATAGGAGGGAACATAGAGCGAAGGCGGTTTCTGCTGTACTACATTCGGTTGAAAAACAAAGGTGGTAATGATAAGGAAGAATATGAGTAAATGGAGTATGATGGAAAGCCAGAAACTACTTACTAGGGATTTATTACTAGATTCTGACATTTTTTAGTCCATTTTCTCTTAGTGTAATGGAAAATAGAAGTAAAGCATTCAAATTTAGTAAAAGCGTTCAGTAAGGAAGCCTTCCCCCACAGGGGGAAGGTGCCCAACGGGCGGATGGGGGAATAAAAATGCAATTATTAATATTCCCCCATCCGCCTTTGGCACCTTCCCCCTGTGGGGGAAGGCTTCCTTACTGAACGCTTTTGCTAAATTTGAATGCTTTACTTCTATTTTCCATCAACAACGAACATGCTCGTAACAGTAAAGTTTCTATATTAAAATAGTACACAATTAAACGAGTGACAAGAAATGATTTTTACCCCGCGTGATGAATATTGGATGCAGCATGCCCTAACTTTAGCTGCACAAGCTGGAAAGCAAGCTGAAATCCCAGTTGGTGCTGTGCTCGTAGCGGATGATAAATTAATCGGCGAGGGATTTAATGCGCCGATTAGTTTGCATGATCCCACAGCACATGCAGAAATACTTGCCCTGCGCCAAGGTGCTCAATTTTTGCAGAATTATCGGCTTATAAATACTACCCTCTATGTCAGTCTAGAACCCTGTCTAATGTGCGTTGGTGCGATGGTGCATGCACGTATTGCAAGGCTTGTCTATGCGGCTAATGACCCCAAAACAGGCGCTATACAAAGCCAATGTGCTGCCTTGGATTATCCCTTTCATAATCATAGGATTAAGTATGCAGGTGGTTTATTAGCAGAAATTGGCAGTCAGTTATTAAGTGAATTTTTCCGAAAAAAACGACAGAAATTATGATAATACTCAATTAGTTGTTAAGTATAATAATATATCTCCCACTCTAAGCTATAATAATTAAATAAGGATAAACACCATAAATACAATAGTATAAATGGGCTGTGTATTTTGCTAGGGGGTAAAATGACACAATCACGAGATGCGGGTATTCAAGAAAAACTTTCTTACATAGAGAAGCAGCTTAGTCATCTCTACGAATTACAAAATCAACTCAAGAAAGTGAAAGATACTGCTGCCTTACTTAAACTGTCTGAAGAAATGATGGATAGTAAGAAAATAATGGATAATGAAATCCAGCAAGTCAGTGAAGCCATATCAGAAATTGAAAACTCGAGTGAAGCAGATAAATTACTAAAAGAAAGATTCTATCCCGCTATTCGCTCGCTTAAAGATTATGCTCAATTTCATGTTTTTATAGCAAACAAAGCAACAGAAACGGCTGAAACGGAAGAAGCTAAAAAAAGAATAGCTGATGAAATGAAGGAAATGCAGTACAGCAAGAACATGATGGACTTATTGGCAATGAAGGATCCAGTAGAAATATTTCAGCGAATTGAAAAAGACGAATCCCTAAAAACGGAAATATTAAATGAGCAGCAGAACTTGATTAAACGTATGCTCAATATGGATAAATCAAAACAGGATTATGATCTAGCGCAACTAAAGACAACTAATGATGCAATGTATTATGATTATTTTACGACTAAGCATAAGTATGAAATGGCTCATTCTAATCTGGGGGTTATTTTACAAGCCTATCAAAATCAAGCTAAGGCAAATAATATAACTAACGAATTAACATCAATTCCCATTCTACTTGAAAATAAAAACAGTCCAGTCTGTGCTGAATTACTTAAATCATATAGCGAAGGAATTCAATTAAAAAACGAATTAAATCAATTTCTCGCGATGTTAAATAAAGAAAATATGCCAAAAAATATAACAGATATCAAGGATGAATTTGTTTCTCTTGTGGATAAATTCAAAGAATATCATGAAGCTTTGGATAGGCAGTATGCGGCGATCGATGCATTACAAAATGAAGAATTAAAGCTTGCTGCTATTCATTTACATCGTGATGCAACTGCTAATATCAAAGGCGACGTTTTAGATAAAATTGTCGATAAATTAACTGAAAAAATCGAAGTGGCAGAAGTAAAATGGATGAATGTTTATTTAGTTGATGACATGCCAAGTCAAGCTAATAATATTTTTAGCGATGAAAAATATCATCATTCTTATATCTTAGCTAAAAATAGCAATGAATTATATTATATCAATAAACAGGGGCAGCGTGAAAAGATGGATGTAAAAAAAGAGGCACTGCAATCCATCATTGCTGCTATTGCTACGGGCAGTAAAACGCTGACCAGTCCAATTCCCATTAATGAATATATCAGCGATCAAAGCATGGTGGAATTGGATAATCTCATTAAAGCCAAGGGAAGCGTGACTTTAATGAGAGAAAAAGAATTACGTGATCACTTCTATAATTTTAGAGTGGAAGAAATTGAAAAAGTATTAGATCAAAATATTGATGAAAAATCAGTTGAATTTGGTCCCGTTAATTTGAATGCATCGACACGTATTATGTACGCACTTCTCAATAGCATGCTAAATGAGAAAGATCATGCGCATCCCCAAGTTGTCTTTTCTAAATCAGAAGATGATAAATCGATTTTAGTGAAATATTTGAATAATGAATATAACTTGACGACACTGCTGCGTCATGTGGATTGGCGTCATATGCCTCGCTTTGATGAAAGTGCACATCAGGCTTATATGGAATTTCTTACTAATGATTTTGGTCATGGTGGATCACAAGTCAAACCTGAGCGGCCTGACGCACCTCTACGTGGTACCTGGAAAATTCCTTCGGCAGGTAAAAATTATCAATTGGCCTTACCGCTAGAAGATAAAAATACAAAACAATTAGAAAAGACAGTGTATGTGAGAAAGCACAAAGGTGATTTTCACTATAGCTGTCTTGGCCCTGATGGCACACCAGTAGAAGGTGAAATTAGTAAAAAACAATTGCTTCAATATGAGCAAGATCCCAGTAAAATACAGGCAATCAAGGAATTAAAAAATCCGCTTGATCAAGATAAGCTCGCATTTTTACATCCTTATATTTTAGCTGAGACTAACAAAAGAGGTCATACTGTCTATAGCCCAACGCCTGAGAGAGTGGCTAATGTAATCGCAAATATTCACGATAATGATCGAAAAGATCATGATTACTTAGAATTGAGCGATGCTGAAGTCGCCGCCATTAATATTTATACAGGCAATTCATCTTATTTAATGAATAAACTCTTGCGCAACGATACGATGACTTATGAGGATGAATTTATAGCTAAATTACACGTGGATTATGATGATTTTGTCGATATAAATCAGAGTCGAAAATATTTTACTCAGGGCATATCTGAATTACTCATGCATGTTGCCATGGCTTCTTCAGCGGCTAATAAACCTAAGGAACATAATTTACTTGAGTTTGATACGCTGATGATATCTGTCTCATCGAAGAAAGACCTTGATGAAACAAAATTAACTGCACTACAAAAAGAACATGGCAATATTCCCATTTTAATTAATGAAAATGGCAATATCAGTATTTATGGCTATGATGGCAAGGAATGGAAGCAGAGCGCTTTATTAGACGCTGAGGTATTTAAGGCGGTTCCATTTCCGCCAGTCGGTGAAATAGGTGAAATTCTCAGCGCCAAAGTAACAGATGAAATGAAAGCAGAAATGAAAAAAGGGCATGTGAATGAACCCCAAGTTGTTGTCAGAAGACTTGAAATTTCTGCTGGCAGAGAATGGCTGCTTGAAGCAATTCAGAAAGGCGTCCAAGAACAAATTCCGCAATATGTGCCAGGTCAAACCTTGCAAAGTACGACGATTGAAGCGCGAAGTACTTATGCCAATATTACTGGTAACAATATGGTGGGTCTCTTGTTTCGTAATGAGGCACCTGGTGTCAGAGCAGCGAATGCATCACAATTTCAAGGAGAGGGTGAGCGTATTCTTGGGCCAGGTATTACCTTATTGTATGATGCCATCGTGCAAGAAGGTAGGTCACATATTGTCTCAACACGTGTTATTTCGACGCCGCAGGGTAGAGCAGAAGATCCTTATGAGAAGATACTTCGAGAAAATCCTATTGATTTCGAGCAAAGAACAAGGGCAGATGCAAAATCAGCAGCAAAGCAAATAGAAGCTCAAGCAGCATCCGCACGGCCAGTAACACCACCACCAGTTGTTCAGGCACCCATGCGGCCAACAACACCGCCGCCAGTTTCTGTACCAGCTCGGCCTACACAAGCCCTACCCAGTCAAGCAATGGCGAATGAAAAATTAAATCACTTTCGTAAAATCACTAAAAATGTTTTATCTACAGCATCTTCTGGATTATATAAGCATGCAGAACCAGCTAATGAAGCTCGTTATCATGAATCCCCATCTGCTATTGATACACAAAATTTATTAGAAAACGCATTTACGACCAATCAACGTGAAAAAGCAATGGAGAAAATTGAAGAATTTTTGAATACAGCGCAAGCCCATGAAGCCATGACCATTCAAACAGCTGCGAAAACGACACAAACGGAAATTGCAGATACAAAGTATGCTGTTATTCCTATGCAATATGGCAATATCAATAGCGCAACTTTAATATCAAAAAATGAATCAGGTGTAAAATCAGACGTGTATTTTTATGAAAAGAAAAGTGATAAAGATGAAGCTAACTCAATGCGCCAATATGAACGATTATCAATAGAGGATAGATTATTAAAATTCAAAAGTAAAAATGATCAGCTTAGCATTCCTAGTCGTGAATATATGGTTTGGGCAGCTAGCAATGTGAAATTATATTTAGAGAAAGATCAGGATGCTGCCAAATATGGCCTTCGCTGCAATGGTTTTACCCGAGATCAATCTGAGGCTTTGCAAATTTATTGCAGGAGTCAAGAACCACCTATTTTATGTAGTACTAGCTATCTTTTTGATCGACGTACTTTAGATAAGCAAGTTAACTTATACAAAAAATTAGTTAAAAGTGAAGGAGAGTATGAAGCGTATATTAAAAGAAAATCAATCTAAATATAATTAATAAGTATTGATGAGGAGTGTGTTGTTTCTCGGGGGTAAGATGACGCAGTCTCGAGATGTAATAGAGCAATCGAGTTATGAAGAAATACAAGATAGAATATCTCTCATTGAGAAACGGCTTTCTCAACTCTATGAAACGCGAAATCGCATCAATAAAGCACAGAATACAATTACCTTAGTCAAACTTTCCTCAGAAATGATAGACACTCGAAAATTACTGGATAGTGAAATGCAGCAATTAAGTGAGGCTCTATCAAAGATAGAAAATAAAGATGCGCAAATTCAGTCAATGATAAAAGAAAGAATATATCCTTCTATCCGTTCTCTTAAGGAATATGCTAGCTTTCATGTCATAGCCGTAAATGCAGTGAAAACAAATGCAGAAATTGAGGAAGCAAAAAAAAGGATAGCTGATGAAATGAAGGCAATGCAATATAGTAAAAATATCACGGAATTATTGGCTATCAAGGATCCAAAAGAATTATTTGAGAGGATTGAAAAGAACGAGTCACTGAAAAAAGAAGTGCTTGCGGCAAGACAAAATTATATTAGCACCATGTTAAATTATAACAAATCAAAGCATGATCATGATTTGGCACAATTACACATCAGTAATGACCCGATGTACTATGATTATTTCATCAGCAAGCATAATTATGAAATTGAAAATAATCGTATGATGACCATGTTAAAAGTCTATGATGATCAAGCTAATAACATGAAAGTTGAATTAAGTTCGATTAATATAGTATTCAAAAATAAAAGCGATCCGGTTTGCAATGAATTACTTAAATCTTATAGCGAGGGTGTCATATTAAAAAATAAATTGAACCAATTTTCGCTACTACTTAGTAAAAATAATTTACCAGATAGCATGGCGCATATTAAGGATGAATATATTATTTTAGTCGATGAATTTAAAAAATATCATGAAAATTTGATGAAACAGTATAAAACGATTGATTTATTAGAATCAGGAGAACTGAAATCTGCCATTGCTAATTTTCATCGGGAGCTAACTGAAAATGTGAGCGAAACAGTTTTAGATAATATGACGAGTAAATTAACGGAAAAAATTGAAGTAGAAAAACTAAAATGGATGAATATTTACTTAATTGATGACATGTCAGATAAAAATGCTAGCATATTACAAAATAAAAAATATCATCACTCCTATGTCTTAGCTAAGAATACGAATGAATTGTACTATATTAATAAACAAGGACAGCGAGAGAAAGTTGAAATTAAAGATGCGGATCATATTCAGTCTATCACTTCTAAAGTAGTCATAGAAAATAAATTAACTAGCCCAGTTCCAGTAAATGAATATATCAGCGATGTTGATATGGTGGAATTAGATAGCCTCATTAAGAAGGCTAAAAGCCCTACCTTACTGAGAGAAAACGAATTGCGCGACCATTTCTATAATTTCAGAGTAGATGAAATTGGAAAAGCCTTGGATGAAAAATATGAAAATAGCAGTGGACAGGCCATTGAATTTGGACCAGTTAATTTGAATGCATCTACTCGCATCATGTATGTCCTACTTAAGGCCATCTTAAATGACAAAGATACGGCGAATCCTCAAGTTGTCTTTTATAAATCAGAGGATGATAAATCTATTTTGGCGAAGTATTTAGATCAGGAATATAATTTAACGACATTATTACGGCACGTGGACTGGCGTCATATGCCGCGTTTTGACGATGAAACGCATCAAGCTTATATGGATTTTTTGAAGTCTGATTTCGGGCATGGCGGATCACAGGTCAAACCTGAACGGCCAGATTCACCTCTTGCGGGTACTTGGAAAATTAAATTAGCAGGACGAAATTACCGCTTGTCATTGCCGCTAGAAGATCCTAAGGCAAAGAAATTAGAAAATATAGTCTATGTGAGTAAACAAAAGGGTGTTTTTCGCTATAGTTGTATTGGCCCTGATGGTGCATCAGTGGAAGGTGAAATGAGTAAAAAAGACCTTATGCAGCACGAACAAGATCCGGCTAAAATTCAAGCTATCAAAAAATTAGAAAATCCCTTAGATCAAGACAAGCTTGCATTTTTACATCCCTATATTCTAGCTGAAATGAATAAAAGAGGTCATGCTCTTTATAGCCCAACTAATGAGAGAGTTGATAATGTCATCGCAAATATTCACGATAATGATCGCAAAGAACATGATTATTTAAATCAGTCAGATGCTGAAGTATCTGCAATTAATATTTATACGGGTAATTCATCTTATTTAATGAATAAGCTTTTGCGCAATGACACAATGACTTATGAAGATGAATTTCTAGCTAAATTACACGTAAATTACGATGATTTTGTTGATCGCAATCAGAGTCGAAAATATTTTACTCGGGGTATTTCTGAATTACTCATGCATGTTGCCATGGTTTCATCGGCTGCGCATAAACCTAAGGAACATAATTGGTTGGAGTATGATACGCTGACGATATCAGTATTATCTAAAGAAGAGCTCAGCGAGGAAAAATTAACGGCACTACAAAAAGAACATGGCAATATTCCTATTTTAATTAATGAAAATGGCAATATCAGTATTTATGGCTTTGATGGAAAGGAATGGACGCAAAGTGCCTTATTAAATGCTGATGTATTTAAAGCAGTTCAATTTCCGCCGGTCGGAAAAGTAGGTGAAATACTTAGCGGCAGAGTAACAGATGAAATGAAGGCAGAAATGAGGAAGGCTCATGTCAATGATCCTCAAGTCATTGTGAGAAGACTTGAAATTTCTGCAGGTAAGGAATGGCTTTTTGATGCGATAAAAGAAGGTATTAAAGAAAAAACACCGCAATATGTACCTGGTCAAACCTTGCAAAGTACAGCAATTGAAGCACGAAGTACTTATACTAATATTTCTGGCGATAACATGGTCGGTCTTTTCTATCGCAATGATGCGCCAGGTGTAAAAGCTAAAAATGCATCACAATTTCAAGGCGAGGGCGAACTTATCTTAGGGCCTGGTATTACTCTCTTGTATGATGCGATTGTGCAAGAAGCTAAATCACATATTGTTTCAACCCGTGTTATTTCGACACCTCAAGGCAGAGCAGAAGACCCTTATGAAGAAGCATTAAAACAGAATCCTATCGAATTTCATGCAGCAGCTAGAGCAGTCACGATGGATGAATTACTCAAACGTTCTTCTCAAGCGCAATTTGAAAATAATTTGATGGCATGGAAGGCATTTATCACAGCAGATCCGAAAAACTATCCTGATGATCCTCAGTATGCAGCACGTCAAGCTGTGGTACGTAAAATGTTTGCCCTATTTGAATATTTAGGCTTGGGTGTTGAAGATGTCAGTCATGGCGGTCGTGTTAGAATTAGCTGTGATGATATGAATGCCTTATTTAATACAATGACGGGAGATAGAGAGGCTAATGATGCAGTGATCAAATCACGTATAGCAGCCTCACATAAAACGATTTATAAAAGTGGTGAATTTCATGAATTATCTTTGGGAAGTCCTGTTGCAGGTATTGTTCATATTGATCCTGCTAAATTTTTTGCTGGACTATCTGATGCACCACACTATGTGAGTGCAGCGACAAACAAAGAACATTGGGGTATGAATGTGGGTGTAAGTGCAAATGCAAGAGCAGAAGCAGCAGATGGTTCACATGGTCATTTATATTTAAACACACATTTTCCCAAGAGTGGAAAAACGCTAGGTGCCTTATTGATTGGTGTAGAAGGCGCGGAACCTGGTAAAAAAACGCAATTTGGAGAAGCGCATGGCAGTGCTGCAACAAAGAATGCCTTATCTGCTACGGGTGCAACAAAGAAAATGCAAGATCAAGATGAATCCTATATTCATATTGACGATGCAGCCGCTGCCTTAAAGTATATTAATGATAATTACCAGCATATTGAAAATCATTGGACAGCACCGACTTTAAAAGAAGAAGAAGCACGATTAGCTGATATTCGACAGCAGAGAGAGAATGATGGTGAAGTGACTTATCCGAAGAATATGCTTAAGTCAAATCCACCTCTATCAAAAGCAAAAAATGATACTCAATTTCAAGATAGTAGTGAAGAGAGAAGTGGGTCTAGGAGACGCAGACCTTGATTTTAATTCAGCCTTTCTAGTATCTTGAGTAAGAGTAACGAGGTATTTATGTCTAATATTAAGGCATTTCGTTCTTTTCTACGCTGTGTCTCTTTTTGCACAGCGGATAGCTATGATTTATTAGGACTTTCTCATTTTTTCAAGAAAAAAGGCTATTATACGCGTCTTTCTCGTGATGCCTTGCATGTGACCAACTTAAAACGAATTGGTGATATTTTCTTTTTTAATCATGGCGCTTTTGTTTCTTGGGGATTTAAAAAAGGACATGAAGATAAATTACTGGAATATGTGCGAGATTTTTCTCTTCATCCCTTGCGTCATATTGAAACCGATCATTTCTTTTATCACTATGGCGATGAAGCTAATATTGATACCAATGAACGCTATCGTCTTGATGTTATCACTTTAGATAGCAATGAACCACATATTAAATTTGCCATCTCATATGGCTTGGCGCAATCGATTAAATTAGCAGCCTTTGAAGAAGCGATTAAAGATACGATTAAAGCCAATCATCATTTGCCAGAAGAAATTGCCAATCACGGTGTTATTTCCTTATCAAGACGCGCGATTTTTAAACGCATTGGTGAAATATTTATTGCGCGTAGTTCGATTAATCTCAATATTGAATATCTGGATACGCCAGAATTTTTTTGGCGTAATCCTGGTGTTGAGCCTTATTATATTATGACGAAAAAATTTCTTGATATTGAAAGTCGAGTGATGGCACTGAATCAAAAGTTAGATGTGCTGCAAGAGTTGTTAGATATTTTGAATAGCCAAGTGCAGCATCGGCATTCGAGTTTGTTGGAGAGTATTATTATTTTGTTGATTGTAGTGGAGATTTTAATCAGTCTTTTTCAGCTGCATATAGTATAATTAACATATGTATGCCAGCGGAGTTTGTCATGCCAGCGGAGTTTGTCATGCCAGCATGCTTTTAGCTGGCATCCAGGAATTAGAACTGGATGCCAGCTAAAAGCATGCTGGCATGACAGAGTCCTTGCAGATAAGCGCGTGAACACATGCAATAATTATATTATATAACTAAAAAATATAAACGAGGATATCATATGCCTGACATTCCCCATTCCAAAACCATCCATTACGCGTGGATTGGTCCGCCAACGCGAGATAATATCTATGCCATTGCGGGTCATGATATTGCTGGCCCCATTGAAACAGCAAGAAAATTACAAGAGCAGGCGGCGCAGGGAGAAGAAGTTAATCCAATTAAATTTTGGTGTTTGAAAGAGCACGAAGAATATTATCAAACAGTTTTCAAAAATGAAAGAGTTGATATTGAAGTGTGTGCGGTTGAAGATCTTCTGGATGCCACCTCGCACAAAGAGCGTGCGGCTGGCATGACAGAGGCTGGTGCTGAGCATGCAGAAGCTGCTGCCTTTATGCAAAAACTCTTAGACGATAAAGTAAAAAATGCTGACAAAGATGATTCTACATCGCGAGTTTTATTCAAGGATGGTTTTTCATTATTTTTGTTACTTTGTCAAGGAGGTTATTTTTTTGATACGAGCATATTTCCAGAGCATGAAAAAAATATTTCCCTGTCTGGTGAGGATCATTTTTTTACTGGGGCGAATCAGGAAGTAATAAATCATAAAACAGAAAATGATTTTTACATGATGTATTCTCCTGATCGAAATAATTCCACGCTAAAAGAAGTGTTTGATTCTTGGAAATCAGATCCTAAATTTGCAAATATTAATGCATTTAAATCATCTGACAAAATACCATTTGTGTCGATGGATGAGCAAAGAAATAAAATGGGAATAAATAAAATAGGTTTCAAATCCTATTCTGCTAATAAAAGCTGGTATCATTTAGCAGGAAAAATAGTAGAGATCCAATTTAAAAAAATTAATTTTAAAAAAACAGGTATTGGATTGTTTTATTGGCTAGAAAGAAACAGACTCGATAAAGAACAAACTCCTCTTGAAAACTACCTAAGCTATGGCGATATCAATCAACAAATGCATTATCCTTCCAGTACAAGATTTTTAGATCTAGGGGACACTAGTTTAGGCGGAATAAAATATCAGAACGATGAAGATAAAAAAGAAAAAATGGAAAAGTTGATAGCGAAATGCGAAACAAACAAGGGATACCTATTAGTTTCTAATGACTCTCTTCCAAACTCAGATCATGCTCATAGTGAATTGTATTATTTTGATAAGAAAACTAATACCATTGTTTTGGTTCTTGAAAAAGTACCGCGCAGATTTTCCGAAGTGATAGAATATTTGCGTAATATGGTCATTATGAATAACGAAATCTATATAATGAAGTCTAATAAATTAGAATCAATGACAAATATTTTATCCATGCCAATCCTGAAATTTTCTGAACGAGATGCAGTTAACTATGTTCCATCCCAACTTGTCAATACTGCTAATTGTACCTTGCTGCATCATGCTGTTTTAACTAATCAGATAGAGCAGGTTGAATGTCTAATAAAAGCAGGTGCTCGATTAGATTTGAAAGCGACTTATCAACTTTTACCAGAAGGTAGAGAGCTGGAACTTACTCCCTTAGAGCTTGCCCAGTTTTTAAAACAAGGGGAGATGGCGAATGTCTTGATTAAAGGCTTTGATTCAGCCGGACTTGATCAATATTTGCAGCAAGAGGATCTTGAAGTTGCTGAGCTTTTGAAAAACGAAAATCGAGCAAAGACAGAAGTTCGCTTTTTTAGAAAGGGCAGGGAGACATCATCAACACCGGAATTACTAGAAAAAATAAATTATAAAATAAAGGAATATGAAACTAAAAAAGAAGAACAAAAAGGCTCGAAATTTTCATCTTTGTTTGGTGCAAATGATGCTGAGATCAAACTGTGGAATGATGTCATTTCTGTTTTAAGGACGACAAAGATGCTGCTAGCTAGTAAGGAAGTTAATCCATCTTTGCAGAGTTTGTTAGATAGTAAGTGTCAGGATAAGGCGGTGAGAAATGTGACCAAGGAATTTGTGGATAGTGCATTGAAAATAAAGGGGCTTAGCTTGGGTTCGCTTGCTAGTCAAGTGGGTAAGACGTCAAAGACGTAGAAAGCTCTATTGTTAGATTGCTGTATTACGTTTATATTACAATTGTAATACAATTAGATAGAGACATAAGATGGCTACTATCGTACCAGTGAGAATGAAAGAATATACACTTGAACAAATTGATAGCCTGCAAAAACGTGTGCGCGCACCTAGTCGATCGGACGCTGTTAGGCGAGCGGTTGAAATTAGCGATATGCTCGTAAACGCTGTTGAGCATGGGGATAAGGTCATTATTGAAGGTAAAGATGGCAAGCAAAGGCAGATTTTAATTGCAGGCTTAAAAATAAGTGGGTAAGGAAAATGGCTCGATAGTTTTTTTAGGGCTTCATTCAAGTACGTACCACGTTAAAACTCTCACCCGCCACGCAAAAAACGCGTGTCGACCTCTCCCCTCGCAAAAGGCGCTCCAGGAGGTGTGATCAGGGGGCGTGAATAGTTGCATAAATTCTGTATCTTTAAGCCCCACTTAATGATTGTTCTATATAATGCCAGTTTAAGCTTTGAACCCCATTAAAAAACCAAAAACCAAATACATAACGAGGCATTGTCATGTTAGAGCGTAAAAAACCCTTTGAAATCTCATACCATACGGGAAACCTGTACGATACAGACAGGCCTTCCTTGCTTGATTTACCCCATGATTTTTTTGCTATGCTAGGATTACAGTTTGATTTCGAAACAAAAAGCACATTAGCTGCAATGGCTAATACATGCAAAACCTACAATAATATCTTCCAACCCTTTCTTGATGAATTCATTATTAATGAAGCGCTGCATTATACTGCCTTTGGGAATATGAAACGCGTCATGGACTATATATACCGATTCCCATGGGTAATATATGAAAGAAAAAAAGTGCGTGATATTAGCGGCCGTTTGCTTTATGGCACTGTTTATCAAATTGCATTAGGTGCAAAAGATTGGAGTCTCTATCCTGACAAATTTAGGGAAATGGTAGAGATGATTGAGGGTTGGATGAGATTATGGCTAGATGGTGAAAAGGAAATAGCCTCGCAAAGAGCGGAACAATTTCCTAAAGGGTGGCAAATAGCAGAAAGAGAAAGAGAGATAAAAGATTCTGAAGCATTAAATAAAATTTTTACGGCGATTGCTCAATCAGAAAAAGATGAAGATTGTATTAATGCCATTCAAACATTTAATGATTATCTACGATCTCAAAACGAAATCAAAACGGGCTATCATTTTAACGATAAATTACTCATTGAAGCTTATGAGTTATACAACAGCCATCATGAGGCTTTTGGTCGTTATAGGGGGCGTAAAAATAAATTAGTCGTGTTACATATTTTAAAAAGCATACAAACGCGAATGACGGCTTGTTTGGGAATGGCGCATCGTAATGGGCTTTGGTATACGGCGCAGAATCCAGATAAGCTATTCAATGGGCAAATAATTAACTCACTTGACCGTTATTTAGATTTTCGTGGCCCAGCAGGAACCGCTTTTTTCTATCGTTTTGTTGCTGAGGATAACTGGTCTGTTGCTTATTTTCTTCATACTTTGTCGGGCATCGACTATCAACATGACACTTGCTATAAGTATGATCATGGTCTGACTAGCTGCTCACGTCTGAGCGAGCAATTTATGCCGATTTTTTTAGAATATATTAAGCTAAAAAACCAGTATGCACGAGTTCAAGAAACTAAAATAGTCGAGCATGAAACCTTGCTTGAGACTATCATGGAAAAGGTAGAAGCATTTGCATCGTCAAATAACAAAACAATAGATGAATCTCGTAGGCTATCAATTATCTATAATAATGCGAGTGCAATCTATAAAAAAGATGTGCCGCTGGAAGAAATTAACTGGCGTATAGAACAAATAGAAATAATATTAAAATTGTTTGATGAACACAAACTGGGGCTCACGCAATATTCAGATCCGACGGCGGGATTATGGCAGGAATTGTTATTGATTGTGCGAGAATATTTAGATAAGAAATGTGAGGCTCGATTTGATCTGGACGCAAGTGCTTAGTGATGATAACCAAGCTCAGGTGCACTACATCTTATTCGAATTCGCCGCACTTATACTCTTTCGTGACGCCTGCGCTCTTGGAATAAAAAGATTCTGTTCCTTCAGAATTTGGGTTTGTTCCATGTTCCAATAGCAACTGAATCATGTTTGCAGATCTTGGGAGAAATATAAGTGGATATACTTTTTTATTATGCTTCTTAATTATTGTGACTTTGAATGTCGTTCCGAATTTTATAGGCACATAATAATTAGGATTGATATGATGTAAGGTGAGTAGATTCTTCGCTTCTTCGACATTATCATCCGAGACGTAAGCGTTCACGCCACGCTGTCATGCCAGCATGCTTTTAGCTGGCATCCAGGGTTTTAGGTAACAGCTCACGCGGGAATGACAGGCCAAAGCAACGGCGGATGCCTGTGAAGAATATCCCACGTGATCTGTTACGGTTTTAGACAATTTCCTGGATGCCACCTCGCACAAAGAGCGTGCGGCTGGCATGACAGAGTCCTTGCAAATGGCGTTACATATTAGAGCGTGAACGTTTACTCCGAGACTGCATGCGCCAAGTTTTGCAATATCTCAGTATTAGATTCACGGGAATGCATTTATTTATATTAGTTCCTCAATTAAGATAATTCTTCGATGGTGGTATTACTTAAGAACGGTCTTCGAAAGAATTTGCATAAACCCTTCTAGATGGAGCAAACCTCTGTCATCCCCGCCTGCGCGGGAATGACAGAGGTTTGCTCCATCTAGAAGGGTTTATGCAATAAAGCTACTCTGCAGAATCTTTATCTGTTTTATTATTTGCTGAATCACTTGCGGCAGTGCTAGTCTCTTTACTCACTAACTTCTCTCTAATACGTGCAGCCTTACCACTTAATTCACGCATGTAATAGAGTTTGGCGCGGCGCACATCACCACGACGTTTGACTTCTACTGACTCAACCGCTGGGCTATAGCTTTGGAAAACACGTTCAACGCCAACACCATGAGAAATTTTACGTACGGTGAAGGATGAGTGATAACCACGATTACGTTTGGCAATGACAACCCCTTCAAAGGATTGTAAACGGACGCGTTCGCCTTCTTTCACCTTAACTTGAACGACGACAGTGTCACCTGATTTAAAGGTGGGTATCACCTTTTGTGGCATTAATTCGGATTCTAATGCTTGAATAATTTTGTTGCTCATTTTGATCTTCCTCTAACAAGTCGTGCGATTCTATATAAGTTTTAGTCTTTTTTCGAGTAAATTGTATTAAATTCATGAATAAATTCTGTTAATAACTTATTTTCCAGTGGGCTTAGCTCTTTTTTAGCCAATAAATCCGGCCGTCTTAGCCAGGTTTTGCCTAAAGAAGCCTTGAGACGCCAATGTTCAATTTGCTGATGGTGGCCGCTCAAGAGGACTTCGGGGATAGATTTACCCCCAAGGCTGGCTGGGCGGGTATATTGGGGATATTTTAATAAGCCTGAGGTGAGGGAGTCTTGTGTAATGGAATCTTCATCGCCGACCACGCCGGGCAAGAGTCGGGTAATCGCATCGATCATGACCATGGCGGCTAATTCTCCGCCCGTTAAGACATAATCACCCACAGACCATTCTTCATCTATTTCCTCTTCAATAATGCGTTCATCAATGCCTTCATAGCGTCCAGCAAGGAAAATAAGCGATGAAGAAGCGGCAAATTCTTCAGCAGCTTGTTGATCAAAACGCCTTCCTTGCGGGGACAAATAAATCACCTTGCTATCTTTCTTAGCCTCTTTTGCGGCTTTGATGGCAGCTTTTAAGGGTTCTGCCATCATGATCATACCAGGACCGCCGCCATAGGGATGATCATCAACAGATTGATGTTTATCTGAGGCAAAATCGCGGGGATTCCAATGATGTAGACTAACAGTTTGGTTGGCAATGGCCTTGCCCGTGACGCCAGCATGCAAGGCTTGGAACATCTCAGGAAATAGCGAAACAATGCCAAACCACATCTTAGATCGACTCCCAATCAACATGAATTTCTTTTCGAATTAAATCCACCGAAAGAATGACGCTGCCCATGAGGAAGGGAATGGCCTGTTCTTTACTCTCATTTTTTACCACGAGGACATCATTTGAGCCTGTTTCGATGAGGTAAATCACCTTGCCATAGACTTCACCCGTTTTGTTAATCACGGTCAAGCCAATTAAATCAGACCAATAATATTCATTGTTTTTTAGCTTGGGTAATTGGCCGCGAGTGATGGCGATTTCTTTACCCGTCAATAAGCGTGCTTCTTCTGGCGTATCGAGTCCTGGAAATTTAGCAAGGATGAGATCGCCGCTTACTTTGCTATCTTCTCGTGATAGGGGCTGCCATTGCGCTTGCGGATCTGAGATATACCAGGGATCGTAGCTGAGAATATTGGCTTTAATTTCGGTATAGGCATGGATTTTGAGCCAGCCATGGATGCCATGGGTCGCGCCTATTTTTCCAATAACGATATATGATTCAGACATGAGATTTCTTGATATAACCCCTAGGTGAGAAACACAAAGGGGTTAGTATTAAACTTTATTTTGTCGTTGTTTCAGCTTGAGCAGGCGCTTTCTGTTGAACTTTGATTAAGTGCTTGACGCGATCAGAAGGTTGCGCACCCTTGCTAATCCAGTGTTGAACACGTTCTAAGTCAAGTAGCAAACGGACTTCTTTGCCTGCAGCAATAGGATTGAAATAGCCTAATTGTTCAATAAAACGGCCATCACGCGAACGCTGCTTGTCAGCAACAACAATATGATAAAATGGGCGTTTTTTCGCGCCGCCTCGGGATAAACGAATCACTACCATGGTATTAATATTCCTCACAACAATAAGCGATTAAAAGTGCTGGATTATACGTGAGTTTTTGAGGCTTGCAAACTTAATTAGTATACCGTTCGAGGCGGCGCAAAAAGCACCCTCACCCCCTGCCCCTCTCCCCTCGCAAAAAGCGCTCCGGGAGAGGGGAGCTCTCTAACTTTCTCCAAAGAAGATTAGAGAGCTCCCCCTCTCCCCTCGCAAAAAGCGCTCCGGGAGAGGGGAGCTTTCTAACTTTCTCCGAAGAAAATTAGAGAGCTCCCCTCTCCCGGAGCGCTTTTTGCGAGGGGAGAGGGGCAGGGGGTGAGGGGCATCAACCAGGCGGCATACCCTCACCACCAAAA
This sequence comes from Gammaproteobacteria bacterium, assembly GCA_013287745.1. Taxonomy (GTDB): domain Bacteria; phylum Pseudomonadota; class Gammaproteobacteria; order DSM-16500; family DSM-16500; genus Aquicella. Next base: position 7,996 of record JABDDF010000008.1, on the reverse strand, counting down.
GGCATTTTACCCTGCATAGCCCTCATCATTTTCATCATGCCGCCGCTCTTGGACATCTTCTTCATCATCTTTTGCATTTGCAAAAACTGCTTTAACAATTGATTAACAGCCTGAATAGTTGTGCCAGAACCGCCAGCAATCCGCCGTTTCTGTGAATTGCGAATTAAATCTGGAAAATGGCGTTCTCTCGGTGTCATGGAATTAATCATCGCTTCAATTTGTACCAGTTTTTTATCATTAAGTTGATCTTTAACATGCGATGGTAACTGATTGATTCCAGGGAGTTTGCTCATGATCCCCATGATGCCGCCCATATTGTGAATTTGCTTAAGTTGATCACGAAAATCATTCAGGTTAAAGCTCTTACCTTTCTTAATTTTTCGAACTAATTTTTCGGCATTGCTTTTATCTAAATTTCGCTCTGCTTCTTCGACCAAGGTCAGAATGTCACCCATGCCTAAAATACGGGAAGCAAGACGATCGGGATAAAAGGGTTCAAGCGCATCCACTTTTTCACCTACGCCCATAAACTTGATAGGTTTGCCTGTGATATGCCGAATGGACAGGGCAGCGCCGCCACGAGCATCACCATCTGTTTTAGTGAGAATAATACCTGTGAGCGGCAGGGCATCGTTAAATGCTTTGGCCGTATGCGCAGCATCTTGACCTGTCATGCTGTCAACGACAAATAGGGTTTCAGCTGGATTGATGGCAGCATGGATGCGTTTGATTTCGGTCATCATTGCTTCGTCTATGTGTAGACGGCCTGCCGTATCCAAAATGACAACATCGATCACTTTATTTTTCGCGGCTTGGACTGCAGCTGTCGCAATAGCTACTGGGTCTTCTGAAGCGTGACTGGGGAAAAATTCTACGTCCACTGATTTAGCTAGGGTTTCCAACTGCTCAATAGCAGCGGGGCGATAAATGTCAGCACTCGCTACTAACACAGATTTCTTCTGATGTTCCTTAAGCCAGCGTGCTAATTTTGCGACCGTTGTTGTTTTACCTGAGCCTTGTAAGCCCGCCATTAAAATGATAACAGGCGGCTGAGAATTTAAAGACAGCGTTTCATTTCGATCTCCCATGATGAGGACTAATTCATCATGGACTAATTTGATGAGAACTTCGCCGGGTTTTAAGCTCTCCATCACATCTTTACCGACCGCTTTTCCTTTAATATCATCGAGAAATGTTTTGGCAACAGGCAGGGCAACATCAGCTTCTAATAAGGCGATACGAATATCGCGCAAAGTATCCTCAATATTCGCCTCTGTTAAACGTCCTTGACCCCTTAAATTTTTGATGACTTTATTTAATCGTTCAGATAAAAAATTACTCATGTATTTTGCTCCAAATCATGCGCAGACGAGTATAACTGCTGTTAAGAAATAATCAAAGCAGCAACCACGTTACGATTTTCAGCAGATAAGGCATTGTAAGTACGGCAGGCAGCGCTAGTATCCATTATTTCCACGCCGATTCCTGCATTAATCAATTCGCCATAAATTTCCAGTGCAGGAAAAATTAATTGACTACCCGTTCCTATCAATAAAACATCAGGATGAAAATTGATGATGATACGCAATGAATCAGCAGACAAAGCTGAAATGCTTTGCGGCGGCCAATGATCGATAAGTTGAGTGGGGGTGATGATGACACTCTGTGAATATTTTGTCTCATTAATTTGAATAAGACCAGGCGAATAGGAATATATCTGATACAAGGCTTGATTGTCATCTAAATTAAATGTGGTCACAACAACTCCGAGAAAATATTAAATGCGTTGTAATGACGATTATGTTACAAAGAATCACAAACATTCGCAATTCGTCGCAGTTTGCCTGAGGTGAAATATGACTGATCAAACTCTTCTTCCCTATAAAAATGTAGCCACCGCATTAATTTTCAGCGTCATTCTGGGGCCAGTTGGTCTTTTATATGCTTCTTTTTGGGGCGGCTTTGCCATGATTGCCATTGCTATTGTCGTTGTCAGCAGCAAATTATATTTTCCTATTATCGTAGTTTGGCTCATATGCTGTATTTGGAGTGTGGGTGCAGTTGAAATTTATAATAAAAAAATAAGAGGCGGTGAACTTCATGCAAAAGAAAATAGTTAGACGCGAATATCAGGAAGAAGCGACCAGTCCTTTTGATGAATTACATCCCTTATTACGACGTGTCTATGCTGCACGCCGTGTGCAATCCTTACAAGAATTAGATAATACCTTTGGTAAATTAATTCCCTTTCATTTGCTTTTAGGGATAGAAGAGGCAGTTCAATTATTAGCGAGAGCTGTCATGCAAAATCAGTCTATTCTGATTGTTGGCGATTTTGATGCAGATGGTGCAACCAGTACTGCAGTTGCTATTCGCGCCCTTCGTAGTTTTGGCGCTGAACAAGTTTCTTTTTTAGTCCCCAATCGTTTTGCCTATGGATATGGATTAACGCCAGAATTAGTAGCGGTCGCTAAAGATAGGGCGCCGGATTTGATTGTGACGGTGGATAATGGCATTGCCAATCATGCTGGTGTTGATGCGGCTCGTGCCTTAGGCATTAAGGTTATTGTCACAGACCATCACTTAGCAGCGCCCACCTTGCCTATGGCAGATGCCATTGTGAATCCCAATCAACCCAAGGATCCCTTTCCAAGTAAAAATCTTGCAGGTGTCGGTGTTATTTTCTATGTCATGCTTGCTCTTCGTCGTCATTTGCAAAATATAGGATGGTTTGCAGAAAAATCATTGCCAGAACCCAATATGTCACGTCTACTTGATATTGTTGCCTTGGGAACAGTTGCAGATTTAGTACCGCTTGATCACAATAATCGAATTTTAGTTCATCAGGGATTGCGTCGTATCCGCAGCGGGCAAGGTATACCAGGTATTATAGCCTTGTTGGAATTATCAAACCGTGATTTTAGACGAGCGGTGACGACTGATTTAGGATTCGCAGTGGCTGCACGATTAAATGCCGCAGGTCGTTTAGATGATATGTCCCTCGGTATTGAATGCTTGTTATGCGATGATCCTCTTCGTGTCCGTGAAATCGCCCGTCAATTAGATCAACTCAATGATGAGCGCAAACATATAGAACATGATATGCAAACCCAGGCCTTGCAAGTTCTGCAAAAATTAACGTCGACTTTGCAAGGGGAATTGCCGCGCGGTTTATGTTTATTTGATGAAGCTTGGCATCAAGGCGTCATTGGTATACTGGCTGCTCGCATCAAAGATCGTTTTCATCGTCCCGCTATTGTGTTTGCACCGGGTCATAACAGTGAATTAAAAGGTTCTGCGCGTTCTATCACAGGTTTACATATTCGCGATGTATTGGCTTTAATTGATGTGCAATATCCAGGACTCATCATCAAATTTGGCGGACATGCCATGGCGGCTGGCTTAACCATTGCCTGTGAACGAATAGCGGAATTTAGCCGCATTTTTGATGAAGTGGTATCAGCACAAGTGACAGAAGCACAGCTGCAGCATTGTTTGATTAGTGATGGCGAATTGGAAGTGGATGAATTTGATTTAGCAGTGGCTGCCATGATAAGAGAAGCAGGCCCTTGGGGCCAAGCCTTTCCCGAGCCCTTATTCGATGACACATTTAAAATTTTAGAACAAAGAATTGTTGGCGAAAAACATTTAAAATTAAAATTAAGTAAGGCAGAGAAAGTGTTGGATGCCGTTGCTTTTTTTGTAGATGTAAAAGCTTGGCCTAATTATCGCTGTCAATTTATTCGCGCAGCTTATCGTCTTGATATTAATGAATACAAAGGCCGGCAATCGACACAATTAATTATTGAATATTTAGAAGCAGTGTAAAAATATTTTTTATTTGTGAAATAAAATATTTGCAAATGAAAAAAAGTTTAATTATAGTCAGTGAATCCCCCGTGTTTTCCCCTGAGGTTCGTTGTTGCGAAAACGTCTGTCGTTGCGAAGGCATTCGTCGTTGCGTAAGTGTTCGTCGTTGCGTAAGTGTTCGTCGTTGCGTAAGTGTTCGTCGTTGCGTAAGTGTTCGTCGTTGCGTAGGTGTTCGTCGTAAAAAGCACTCCTCGCAACGACGAACGCTTACGCAACGACGAACGCTTACGCAACGACGAATGCCTTCGCAACGACAGACACCTGTGCAACAACGAACACCCTCACCATCACAAAAAATTTCACCGCAAACCCTATCAAATCATTTTACAAAACTAAAATCCAACCAAACCTAACTAAAGGAAATTTTCTATGGAACTAGTCAATTCAGTATATTCACAAGCCTTTCACCATCACAATGACCACCAATTAAAAAGCGCGCATTTACTTCTCAATAATATGTATTACAGCGTCATGTACAACGAAGACGAAGCATTCATGCTGGATGAAAAAATGCAGAAGCGCATGGCAATTTTAGAAGATGAATGGATGCGCTATGAAAAAAGCGAATGCCTGAGTAGATATAACTTTACCCAAGAAGTAAATGAAGTAGCATTAGTAGAGGCGGCATTAAAACGTCATAATGTTTACCATCATCATCTTTTTGATTACTTAGCCCTAGAAGCAAATGAGCATGAATTCAAGCAGTTTATATTAAATGAATCAGTGCTCAACATCGATTTTTTTGATTATCTTGCGCTAGCCTTAATCGGTGTGAGTGATCAAACGCGTGCAGAAATCATGGCAAATTTATGGGATGAAGCAGGGCAGGGTAATATTCAGCGATTTCATACAGTATTATTTAGAAAATTGTTAAGAGATTTAGATTTAACTTATAGACGTGATATGGTTATTGCAAACATGTCATGGCAGGGATTGGCTGGTATCAATTTATTTAGTTATTTAGCACGCTATCCTTTTAATAAAATAAAATATTTTGGTCTGTTGGCCGCAACAGAAATGCTTGATCCTGACCACTATATTAAATTTATGCAAGGAATGAATCGAGTGTTTAAAGATAAAAAAATCGATTGCACCTATTATCTTGAACATCAAACAATTGATATTCAACATGCAAATGGTTGGTTGAAAAACGTCGTTATACCTGAGTTAGCAAAAAATCCCAATAAAATAGCTGATTTTTGGCTTGGATTTTATATGAGATTAGATTCTGTTCATCGCTATTATGATTATCTCTTAAATTATTTTCTAACTCGCCAGGCAGCTTAGAGGTGAGAACATGAAATATATGCTAACAGAAAGTGAAGAAAAAATTATTCATGAGTGGACGAAATATGCGGGCTATACAGTTAGGCCCTTGCCAAGTACGGTCCATTATTATCAATCCACTATTTTATCTCGCTCTGCATTGAAGCATGCCATGATTTATGGCGGCACACCTGAGATTCGTGGAATTTTTCAGCAAATAGATCGATCAGTCATTTTACTTGATCGATCACCGCAAATGGTCAAAGCCATGGGTTATTTAACGCCTGCTAAACAAGCAATCGCATGCAATGAGAAATATATTGAAGGTGATTGGTTAGACATGGATAAATTGAGTCAAGGCTTTGATTTGCTTATTGGTGATGATGCCATCAACATGCTTCCTTGGAGTCAATTTAAAATATTTTTGCAGAATGCTTATCGCCTGCTTAAACGTGGCGGTATTTTCATTTGTCATTTGCTGGTTAAGCCAGATGAGTGTTTCATTGGGCAAAATGTAGGTGATATTTATTCTGCTTATACCAAAGGCAGCATTCAATCTATTTATGATTTAGCAAGTCGATTAAATTTTACTTGCTATGATCGAGCAAGCTATCGTATGGGATGGCAGCAAACTATTGCTGCCTTAGGTGAAGAAAATTTAGCACTATTTAAGCCCTCATTGGATTTCATCGCGACCTTTGGTTTGTGTAATAGTTATTTTTATTGTCCGCCCCAAGCTTATTTTGAAGCCATGCTCAAATCCTATTTTTATATCGATGAAATATTTTATCCCCATGAGCATGATTATTGTCAATTCGAGCCTGTTTATGTGTTAAAAAAACCTTAGTTTTTTAATTAAAGGAATATTTCGTATGCCAACTATAACTTTCGATGATGATTCATTTATATCTCAATTAAATACTTGTGATGTTACTGCACGCGCAATTCTTTTTATTCAACCCTATGGTGCCTGTCTTTCCCTATTACAATATGGTTTGAAATGCGGTGATCAAATCATTGTATTGACTGCGCAAACTGATTTGCGTATGGTGCCAGACGAAATTACTCAATCTGTCTTGATGACTATCATCATTAATACGGCTAATGAGACAGATGTTTTGCGATGTGTGTCACAGTTGCAAGAGAAAATAAAATTCCGTGCTGTCATTCCTGGATTTGAATATTTTGTTCCCTTGGCTGCCAAGCTATGCGAGTATTTGCAATTGCCTGGCCTAGCTTCTAGTCATGTGATGCAATTGAGGCGCAAGGATTTGATGCGCACACGACTACAGCAAGCGGGTGTAATTCAGCCAAAGTTTAAACTAGTCAAATCAATGCGCGAATTAAATCAAGCTGTTGATGAAATCGGCTTTCCTGCAATTTGTAAACCCGTTGATGCAGCCGGCAGTGTCTATGTGAAAAAAGTCATGAATAAAACAGAAGCGCAATTAGCTGCACTTGCTGTTTTTAAAAATGATAAATATTTTTGGGGGCATGAATTATCAGGTTTATTATTGGTGGAAGAATATGTTGAAGGTAAGGAATTTAGTTTGGAAGGGGTCGTGCAACAGGGAAATATCATGCATTTTAGTCTCACTGAAAAATTTGTCGCAGATCAACATGAATTTATTGAAGTGGGGCATATTGTCAATACGCCCATTTGCAATGAATATAGGCAGGCCATGGAAGATTATGTAGAAAAAGTATTAGATATTCTAGGCGCAGATAATTGTCCTTTTCATGCTGAATTGCGGCTCTGTGAGGGCCAGCCTATTCTAATGGAAATTGCAGCAAGATTGGCGGGTGATAAAATTGGCGATTTGATTAATTTATCGGGATGTGTCAATTATTTTGATTATGTTTATGCTGCTTATTGCGGCGAGCAATTAGCGAATATCACTCGTTCTGATGAGTCGGTAGGTATACGATTTTTTTATCGGCCAGAGATCAGTGCTTATTCCAATATAGGTGGTCTTGAACAAGTGAAGCATTATCCTATTGAAGAGCTTAGCATCTATTATAAACCAGGGTGTGCAATTCCAGCTTTTCCCAAACCCTTACGTCGTTTAGGGCATGTCATTGCAAAAAATAAAGATTATAATGCCTTGCTAACGATGCTAGATCGGATTGACACAATGATGGTATTTCAATGAAAGCAAAAGTAATCATTATCCACGGTGCCTATGGACACCCAGAAGAAAATTGGTTTCCTTGGTTAAAGACGCAAATGATGCATTCTGGTATCGAATGCTATGTTCCCTCTTTTCCCACGCCAGAAGGCCAGCATTTACATAGTTGGATAAAAATATTTAATGAAATTTATTCTGCTCATGGTGATGCTCACACTATTTTAATTGGCCATAGTTTAGGCGCCGTTTTTTTATTGAATTGGCTAGAGCGTCATGTCTGCAGACCAAGTGCAGTTATCTTGGCGGGTGCTTTTTTAGGTAAAACCGGCATAGCCAAATTTGATGATATCAATGTGGATTTTTTTCAACAGCCATTTCAATGGGATGTGATTAAGTCTCGAAGTGACAGATTTATTTGCTATCACGGAGATGATGATCCCTATGTCAGTCGCTCGAGCTTTGAGTTTATTGCAGATAAATTGCAGGCATTAAAAGTGGTTATCTCTCAAGGCGGGCATTTGAATGCGGCTGCGGGGTATATAGAATTTCCGCAATTGTGGCAGCAGGTGAAGGTCTTGCTTAAATTAATTTGAAAGTGAGCTAGAACAAGCCGCTATCAAACGAGGTTGTATATTTGCCTTATTGGATACATTAAATTTTCAAGCACGTCCTTTTTATGAAAAATTTGGCTATAAGTTGGAATGGACTTAAGAAAATTATCGTAAGCGTTC
>JABDDF010000007.1 GCA_013287745.1 Gammaproteobacteria bacterium | reverse complement strand
AGGGGCTGGGGGGTGAGGGCGCTTTTAACCCTAACAAATATCCAACAAAAACTTAATCCCCGCATCCACGAACACGTCATTCTTCCCACCCACTATCGTGTAAAAATCACGTGCCTCAACAAGAAATGCAATCGACTGATCAATAAACAAATCCGTACCGATACCCACGTTCACATTTCCTTGATTATGCGCATCATTTCGATTGGGATCAAAGCCCATCACTCCGACACCCGCCAATAAATGCGGCTCCATAAAGCGGTAAGGTAAAAAGCGGTAAATAACATCAATCGCAAACATGTTTCCATCAATGTTTCTCGTATCATGCACTGAATTATTAAAATTAGTCCTGAAAGAACCAAGTAATCCTTCAATACCCCAAGTCTTTGTGAAACTATAACCTAAGGCCACAAAGGGTATGCCCGTATTTTGCATTTCACGTTTTGAAGAAAAATAATCATAGCCGCCGCCCAAGGTAAAAGCCAAGGCGCCAGCTCTATTTTCAGCATAGGCACTTGCATTCATTATCGAAAAAAATAATAAAGATAAGCTTATAAAAGAAGAACGTAATATTTGCATGATATTTCCTTATACTAAAAGCGGTTTAATTTTGCGAGCTATAAAATACCAGATTATGGCTAATTAAAAAAATTCTTTTTTAATTTCAAGATGCGCTGATAAGATTCATGGATACGACTTTCCGCAACCTGCCCTCTCATCACCAAGTCATAAATCATATCAACCAGCTGTGATGGATCATATGGCTCTTCAACTAATTGATTGCCAAAAATTAAGACATCAGCACCCGCATTGATCGCCAATCTTAAAGTATCGCGTAAATTGTAATTGTCGCTAATTGCCTTCATTTGCAAGTCATCAGTCACAATCACGCCATGAAAATTTAATTTATTACGCAATAAGTCTGCGGTGATAGCAGCAGAAAGGCTGGCAGGAAGACCCGTCTTGTCTAATCCTTCATGGACGACATGCGCAGTCATTACCATGATCTGTTCTGAATTGGGCAGTAAATGGTAATAGGGCTCTAATTCCGCTGCCTGCCAAGTATTGGTGACATCGACAAAACCAGCGTGAGTATCACCTTGAGAACTGCCATGACCTGGAAAATGCTTATAAACACTGACAATCCCGTGTTCACGATAAATACGTGAAAACAGCCCAGCATAGGCACTGACCTTGCCTGGATCGGCAGAAAAACTCCGTTCCAATTTTGCTATGACTGGATTTTCGGGATTATTATTCAAATCAAGCAAGGGCGCAAAATTAAGATTAATACCCGCAGAAACCAAGGTCTTTGCCATTTGTACAGCTTCTTTATTCGCTTCTTCAATGCTGCTATTACCAATATCCTGCGCTGAACGAGCCGGTGGAAATCCCCGATCTTCCTTCAATCGATTAACACGACCACCCTCATAATCAAGGCCAATGAATAAGGGAATAGCTTCCCTCGCCTGTCGCGCATAGGATTGCAATTGCGCAGTCAGGCGGCATAATTGCTCAGGATTTTCAATATTACGTGCATAAGTTTGTTTCTGAAAATGATAATCAAACAAAATAACGCCGCCAATCTGCTGCCTTAAAATAGCCTGCACAATCGCATCATCGGGATGCAAGCTCATTCCATCAAACCCCACAATTAACATCTGGCCTATTTTATCTTTTAGCATTAATCACCGAGGCTTGTTAGTTGACTTTGATTATAGTGAAAATATCTCCTAATTCCTATCACGGTTATTAATATAAATTTAAGCTTTTGTTGCTACATTTGAAATTAATTAATTTGAGAGGGCAAGGTATGTTTGGTTCATGGGTATCATGGTGGGGAAGCTCACCGCCGCCTGAAAAAAATAACGATGAAGATTGGGAAACAGACTGTGTCATGGTACCTAAAGAAGAATCTAAGCTAGAAAATATCGAGAACACAAATCCCGACATCACACCTGAAGGCTATGTGAATGTAAAGGATGAAATCATTCCCATGCCAACTGCCTATTGCAAATTCTTAGATGAAATTAAATTTGACATCAGCGAGCCTCTCACTAGCTCATCTCATAATGTTTTTCGCGGTATCGATACTATTCCAAACAAACACTATCTAAAACAAATCCCCACACTGGAAATGGCCTATGTTGAAGTTTTTCTCAGCACGATTTATCGTTATTCACTGCTTTATGGAACGGCCTATGCCCACCTATGCTGTGATCAACTGTCTCAACCCGCTAAAATTACCTGCAATAAAAAAGGATGGATACCAGGATGGGAAGGATCGGTGAAAGGATGGGTGATTAGTTCAAAAGAAATCCCTAATCTACGCACCTTCAAAGATGCGCCCCTGACTAAAGAGTTGTTAGATGATCCTCTTTACAGCGAACGCTTTATGGAAGTGCTCGCTGAGCTTCGTAGAATGTGTGAGGATGATGCTAATAGAGGAAATATTGGCTTGGATTTAACCCTGCCCGATCCAGATTGCGCCATGTGGCCCGCTACCTGTGATATCAAAGGTGACCGCAGTTATGCTGATAAGTTTGGCGTGACCCGTGATCCCAAGACAGCTTTTGATTTACTTGAAAATGATGCAAGAGATTTTCCAGATGGAAGCAATGTAGGCTGGTATTATCCCTGTCAAAATAATCCTTGGTCACGCCAGGTTTCAGATAATCCCTGGCTGCCAGAAGAAGTTGCCCTAGTCCAAGGTTTACAAAAAGATGATCGCCGATTGGCGATTTCCTTTGATCTCTATCTAGATTGGATGTTAGATGTCACGCCCCGTTTTGAAAATTTCGCACATTTATGTTTCCCTCCCAACTTATGCCTTCCCAATAATAGCAGCAAAACACTGATCCAACATTACGTCGAAACAAATCAAATGATTGATGCACAATATTGGAAGATACTGCCCAATATGCCTGAATTTAAAGACTACATTGAGACAAATCACGATCTCATTCTCATGAAAATATTAGTCAGAAGTCAAATTCGCAATCATCGTTTAGATCAAGACAAGGCTGCCTGCCCTCAATTTGCTGCGCAATTTGACCATGCAAAACGGGAAACTCGCGAAGTAATTGAAAAATTCATGGAATTAATACAGCTTTCTTATAAAAATAAAATATATACTTGCTCAAAACTTTTTACTTCAACTTTTGATGCGCCGAAATTACCAGATTATGCAGCTATAACTAGTAAACTAGAGCAAATAGCCAAGGGAATCGCTGGAGAAATGATCGCCTTAGAGAAAGTCTATCAGACTGAAAACTGGCGGCCATTTTACGAAAAATTTCATCAATTAATGGATAAATATGCGCAATGTTTTAGAAATACGCAGGAATGTAGAAGACAGAGCGGACCTTAGGGTATGATAGGAATTTATTTCGAGAGGTCTGTATGAAAAATCACTTCCTCGCACGCGCCATCTTTATTATTTGCACGCTCGCCATCACTCTATTCACTCCTATCAGTTTTTCTGCCGCCTCCCCTACTGATAATAGTCTTGCGCCCATGCTGCAGCGTGTCATGCCTGCTGTCGTGAATATTCGTGCAAAAATCAAAATTACTGATTTCAACACCTTGCGTGAAATCCAAAAACAATTTCAAAGTAAAAATAATGCGGATCAACCGGTCCCAGATACTTATGGTTCTGTTGGCTCTGGTGTGATTATCGATGCTAAAAATGGCTATCTTCTCACTAATGCACATGTGGTAGCCGATGCGCAATTCATCGTTGTGACACTCGGTGATCGGCGTCATTTCACTGCAAAATTGATTGGCCTAGATAAGCCCTCTGATATCGCCATCTTACAAATCAAGGGAAAAAATCTCACGGCCATTCCCATGGCAAATTCTAATGATATTAAAGTGGGTGATGTGGTTGCCGCGATTGGTAATCCCTATGGTTTAAGTCAATCAGTGACTTCTGGCATTGTGAGTGCGGTGGGACGTAACACCCTGGGCATTGAAAGTTATGAAAACTTTATTCAAACAGATGCGCCGATCAATCCTGGTAATTCAGGCGGCGCATTAATTAATACGCAAGGCGAATTAATTGGTATTAATACAGCGATTCTTGCACCTAATAAAGAAGGTAATGTTGGCATTGGTTTTGCTATTCCATCCAATATGGCAAAGAGTGTCATGCTGCAATTACTTCAATTTGGTAATGTGAAACGCGGTTTATTAGGCATTGGTGCACAAGATATTACACCAGAACTGGCTAATTCATTTAACCTTGGCGATGAAGCTAAAGGCGCTGTCGTCACCATGGTGCAGCCGCATTCACCCGCACAACAAGCAGGCATGTTAACAGGTGATATCATTAAGGCTGTTAATAATATCGCGGTTAATAATGCAGGCGATGTTGTCAACACGATTGGTTTTTTACGCGTTAATTCAAAAGTAAATATTTCCATTTTACGAAATAATAAACCCTTAAGCATCTCTATTGCCTTGGCCGATCCCAGCAAACGCAAGCAATTAATCGAACAAGCCGATCCCTTCTTTTATGGCGTTGGCATGCAGGATTTCACAGTATTAAGTCCTATTCATGGAAATGTAGCAGGTGTGTTAATTGTTGCAGCTGACGAAGATAGCAGAGCTTGGCAGTCTGATTTGCGTCCTGGCGATGTCATTACTTCGATTAATCAAAGCCCCGTTCGTAACATTAATGAATTAAAAATGGTGACGGCGAAGGCTGGCAAATCACTACTGGTCAATGTATTACGCGGGGCTAGCGCGCTGTTTTTGGTGATTAATAAAGAGGATTAGGCCATAGACCTTTCGAGACGGCGCAAAAAGCGCCCTCACCCCTACCCCTCTCCCCTCGCAAAAAGCGCTCCGGAAGAGGGGAGCGTTCTAAATTTTCTCCTCGAAATAACTTAGAACGCTCCCCTCTTCCGGAGCGCTTTTTGCGAGGGGAGAGGGGTAGGGGTGAGGGCGCTTTTTACGCCGTCTCGAAAGGTATATCTAATTACAAAAATCAAGTCACAGACAGATGACTATCAAAGGTCTCTCTAAAAAATGCAAGACAACTCAATGCCAATAAGCCAATGAAAATGCCATAAATCGCTGGCGCATAACTCAGATTTGTTAAATGAACTATTGATAGCGCAATAAAGGGAGCCGTTCCGCCAAAAATCGTCAGAGAAATATTATAAGTTACTGTTACGCCCGTATTTCTAATCGCAGCAGGGAAAGATTCTGCTAATAAGGTCATGATCACGCCATCAATAGCAGCAAGGAAAAAGGCAAAAATAATTTCAGCCGCTAAGGCAGAGAAGAAAGTTTTCTGCGCCAGTAAATAAAAGATCGGCAAACTTAAAAGAATTAATCCCAGCAATCCGAGCAGAAATATTTTTTTTCTACCTACTCGATCAGACCATGCACCAAACAAGGGTACAAAAAATAAAAACAAAAAAAGACTGATCATGTTAATCAACATGGCATCTTTTAAAGTAAGGATTGAACCTGGTGCAGCAAGAAAGGTGGTAAAATATCCGATAAAAAAATAATCGCCAGTCGCATTAATCGCAACTAAACCGACTGCCAACATGATAAATCGAGAATAGTCAGAAAATACGGTTTTAATCGGCGTTTTTCGCTCGTCTCTCACTTCTAATGATTCAATCGCACGTAAACGTAAAATGAGACCCAGAATTCCCCATGGCAGGGCCAGAAGAAAAGGAATACGCCAGCCCCAATTTTTTAATAAATCCGCAGGAATAAAATAAGTCGTCAGTGTGACCATCACAACACCGAGAAAAATGCCTAAGTAAGCAGTAGAAAGTACAAGACTGCCAAACAAACCACGATTTTTCGCAGAAGCATGCTCAATGACAAAAGCAGCCGAAGTACCAATTTCTCCCGCAACGGCGAATCCTTGTAAGCAGCGTATTATCGTCAAACAAATTGGCGCAAAAATGCCGATCATTTGATAGGTGGGCAATAAACCAATCGCAAAAGTACAAATGGACATCACAGAGATGGAAAATAGTAATGCCCTCTTTCGTCCATATAAATCACCCATACGACCGATGAACATAGCGCCTAGCGGTCTTGCCAAGAATCCAATTGAAAATACACTAAAAGTTAGCAATAAAGAAAAAAAATAATTTTCTGCGGGGAAAAAGAGTGGCGCCAAGATAGTAGCAAAATAAGCGTAAAGTAAAAAGTCATACCATTCTAGGGCGTTACCGATGAGACCTGCCAATAAATTTATCTTTTTCATGAGTGCAATCTCGCCCGTTTTATTTAGTATAATCAATTTTTATAGTAGGAATTTATATTAAATGAATAGTGTTAAGGAAATATTAAATTGAACTGAGAACGCGATTTTACTATGATAATATTCACAATTTATAATAATTTGATCTACAAGAAAAAACGATTTATTAACACTATAACCCTAATTCACTATGCGAACCAAGACGAACTAATTGCAGTGTATTATCGTCTGGCTTTCTATAAATTAAAACCAAATCTGGTTTGATATGACAATCACGATGATCAGTCCATTCCCCAGTTAAAGGATGGTCATAGTTACGATGCGCTAATGGTTTATCTGCCGCAAGTAGCTCGACAATCGACAACAAATCATGATCTAAAGTTTTATGGCGTCCAGATTTCTTTTCCCGCTTATAATCACGCTTAAATTGCCCAGTACGATCAATCGTCCTCATCATCATTTAAGTTCACCAGTAAATTATCAATACTACCAACCCTAACCACTTTTCCACGACGCGCAGCTTTCATTGCCTTAATAGTTTCCTCATTAGGTATCAACGGCTCAAAAGGTAGTGCTTTTTCCTCGGCAATACGAATAAGCATGATGCGAAAAGCATCTGATACAGTCAGTCCCATTGCTGCCAATACAGCAGCGGCTTCTTCTTTAGTTTTTTCATCAATACGAGCGCGAACAACGGCATTTGCAGGCATAATAAACCCTCCTCATCTGTGCTACATTGTAGCTCAAGATATATCTTCTGTCAAATCACCAAGTCCCATTGGAAAGCTAACTATATAATAATATGTATAATATTTTTTATGCGAAAGTTAAATTATTCAGGGGATTCAAACAACACTTGCATACTCGCAGCCCTGGCAAGTGACAGCAAATCTCTCGATAAATGCTCAAATTGAATTGCCCGACGACTCTGCTTAGCAAACTTGATCCATTCCAAAATCAAAGCAAGCCCCGAGCTATCACTTGAAGTTAAATGAGAGAAATCTAAGATCCATTTTGTATTAATCGCATTTAACTGCTGTAAGCTTTTTTCATACACAGACATCACATTAGCAAAACACAAATCTCCTTTGAGAAAGAGTGTGTCATTTTCCAGTATGATGTCCGCATTTTTTTGCATACGAGCCTACCTACTATTATGCGAAGATAAGCGTTGTAATAATTGCGCCATATCGCCCTGCGATAAAATATCTGCAAATTGCGCGCGGAAACTTTCCAGCATATCGACACCTTCAACTGACATATCATACAAGCGCCATGCACCGCCATGTCGAATTAAACGATAAGAAACACTAATAGGTTCGCCATCAGAACCGCTAATTTTACTATTCACTTCCACCGTATTGTCATTTTGATATCCGCCTCGAATGGGATAAAACTCAATCGTTTGATCACGATATGAAGTAAGCGCCGAAGCATAAGTGCGAATCACGGTGGCAGTAAATTCCCGCTGAAATTGTGCGCGTTGTGCTGCTGTTGCATTATTCCAAGTTTGCGGCGGCAAAACACGTTTTGACATTTCAGGCAAATCTGCATAAGGCACTACATAGCGATAAGCTAATTGATAAACAATTTGCGGCTTGGTTTTTAAGGTTGCCTGATGCGATTTCAAACCAGCAATCATATTATTTGCAATAGAACGTAGCATGCCAACGGGATCGCCTTGTGAAATCGCTGAACATATACTCATAGAAAAAATCAGCAAGCAACTTGCTAAAAGAAGAGAAAAGTTTTTAAAGATTTTATTTTTTTGCATGGTCATCTCCATTATTACCACTTGCATTATTACCCAGTTTATAAATCAATTGCCCAATTAATTTTTCTAATACCATAGCTGAACGTGTGATTTGAATTTGACTGCCATTGTGTAAGAAATTGCTATCATACATAGGTGTAATCGCAACATAATTATCGCCCAATAATCCTGCGGTAAAAATGCCAGCCGATGAATCATCAGGTATATCTTTAAATTTCGTTAAAATTTTCATTTTGACAATGGCTTTAAAGGTCACGGGATCAAGCTCAATCGCAGAGACTTCACCAATTTGTACGCCGCCAATTTTGACGGGTGCACGTGCTTTTAAACCAGCAATTTCATCGAAGGCAGCAGTGACCGTATAACTTTTTTCAGGAAATAAACTCGTCAAGCCGCTCACTTTAAATGCCAGCACTATTAATGAAATGATGGCTAATAATAAAAATAAGCCAACAAAACTCTCAATCCATCGTTGTGATAGCATTTTACCAATCCCCTATCATCATGGCAGTTAATACAAAATCAAGTCCCAATATGGCAAGCGAAGCATAGACAACTGAGCGCGTTGTTGCACTTGCAATACCCGCTGAAGTTGGCTCTGCAAAATAGCCTTGAAAAACAGCAATCCAAATAACGGCGATGCCAAAGACCATACTCTTCAATAGTCCATTAACAATGTCAGCGTGGAATTCAACTGAAGATTGCATATTAGACCAAAAGACTCCGCCATCGAGACCTAACCATTTTACCCCAACTAAATAGGCGCCATAAATGGCCATCGCATTAAAGATCATGGTCAATAAGGGCATAGAAATAAAACCAGCCCAAAAGCGAGGAGAAATAACTCGACGCAAGGGATCAACGGCCATCATTTCCATACTGGATAATTGATCGGTTGCCTTCATCAAACCAATTTCAGCCGTGACGGCAGAACCTGCGCGTCCTGCAAATAAAATGGCGGTAACAACGGGCCCTAATTCACGCGAAACGCTCAAGGCAACCAAGGGCCCTAATTCCTGTGAAGCGCCAAATTTCGCCAAAGTGTGATAACCTTGCAGGGCAAGCACCATACCAATAAATAAACTTGCCACCACGATGATAACTAAAGATAAGACACCTTCTGAATACACTTGCTGCATCACCAAGGGAAATCCGCGGCGAATATTAGGCGGATAAAACAAGACACCAGAAAGTAATAAACCTGCTTTGCCCAATTGTTGCAGTTGAGCAATACCAAAGCGTCCTAGTGAAACCAATCCCTCAATCATGCGAATGCTCCCAGAAAATCTTGTTCCAATGGTTTTGCTGGATAATGAAAAGGCACTGGGCCATCAGGCAATCCCTGAATAAATTGCTGCAATTGCTTTGTCGTATCTTGACGAATCGCATCAGGTGTACCATGACCAATGATTTTTTTATCCGCAATCACATAGACATAATCAGCGATAGATAAAGTCTCTTGCACATCATGAGAAACAATAACACTCGTGAGTCCCAAGGCATCATTTAGCATACGAATTAACTTCACTAAGATACCCATGGAAATCGGATCTTGGCCAGTAAATGGTTCATCATACATAATCAATTCGGGATCAAACACAATGGCTCTAGCAAGCGCTACACGACGCGCCATCCCGCCAGATAATTCACTTGGCATTAAACTTGCGGCACCTCGCAAGCCCACCATTTCTAAGCGCATCAAGACGAGGGTGTGAATCATGGATTCCGATAAATCGGTATGTTCGCGCAAAGGAAAGGCGACATTTTCAAATACAGATATATGCGTAAAAAGGCCGCCTGTTTGAAACAACATGCCCATGCGTTTACGTAATCGATACAAAGCTTGCCGCGATAATTGATGGATAAGCTGGCCATCTACTTTGACAGTACCCTGCGTTGGTGTTAATTGCCCCCCGATTAAGCGTAATAAGGTCGTTTTACCGGTACCGCTTGGGCCCATAATGGCAGTCACTTTACCTTGGGGAATGACGAGATCAACATCTTGAAAAACGATTCTAGCTGCAGCACCATTTTCATGCTGGAATGACATATTGCTGATTTCAACAAGATTAGCGGTCATAGAATTTAGTTTCGCAAATGATGGTGGAAATAGCCAGTTTAATCGCAATCGCGGTAGGCATTTACCCCAAACTGGGTTAAGATATCAGTCCTAGGCTGACCATCATAACCCAAGGCATTGTTGCGTAAACCTCTGTCATTCCCGCGTAGGCAGGAACCTATTTCTAATTTGCAATAGAAGTAAATTCAAAATAGGTTCCTGCCTACGCGGGAATGACAGGCCTGCGCCGTCTCGAAGGCTTTACTCAACAATACCACAACCTAATCTTAACTTATTGATTTATCAGGCAAATAAAATGGAACATGAAAAAATCTTTCAATTAGCACGTTCTGTCATCGAAATAGAAGCGCAAATGATCAATAAACTTGTCGAGCGCATTGATCAATCCTTTGCCCAAGCTTGTCAATATTTGCACGATTGCACTGGCCGCATAGCCGTCATTGGCGTTGGAAAATCAGGTCATATTAGCAAAAAAATTGCCGCCACCTTTGCAAGCACCGGCAGCCCTGCCTTCTTCATTCATCCCAGTGAAGCAAGACATGGCGATCTTGGCATGATAACAAAAAGCGATGTGATTTTAGCCCTATCCAATTCTGGCGAGTCAGAAGAAATTCTTTCTCTGCTTCCCTTTATCAAACGCCTTGATTTACCTTTAATTAGCCTAACAGGTAACCCTCAATCAACACTGGCCAAAGCTGCAACGGTCAACATTGATGTAAGTGTAGAAAAAGAAGCCTGCCCTTTGGGACTAGCACCCACGTCAAGTACCACTGCAGCACTCGTCATGGGAGATGCGCTCGCCATGGCGCTCTTAGATAAACGCGGCTTTACTGAAAAAGATTTTGCCCTCTCTCATCCTGGCGGCAAATTAGGCCGACGTCTTTTATTACGTGTTGGTGAAATCATGCATCAAAATGAAAATGTACCTATTGTCTCTGACCACGTTTCTTTGAAAGAAGCCTTGGTTGAAATGTCACAAAAAAAATTAGGCATGACGACCATTATCAACAAGACAGGTGAATTAATCGGCGTATTTACAGATGGCGATGTTCGCCGCGCCTTTGATAATCAGGCTGATATTCAAAAAACACAAGTCCATCAAGTCATGTCCAAAAATCCCAAAACGATACATAGCCAAACTCTCGCTGCAGAAGCAGTCACCATCATGGAAACATATAAAATCACTTCGCTTGTTGTGATTAACGAAATGAAACACCCCGTTGGCATTATTCATATTCATGATATTTTACGTGCAGGTGTCGTCTAATGCTGTCAGATCCTTTATTGATTGAAAAAGCCAAGGCAATTCGCTTACTGATTTGCGATGTAGATGGCGTGCTGACCACTGGCGTCATTTATTATTTAAGTCAAGAAATGGAAATGAAGGGCTTTCATGTTCATGATGGCCTAGGCATTAAACTGCTACAAAAAGCGGGTATTCCCGTTGCAGTTATTTCAGCAAAAAATTCAGCGGTAACAGCGCATCGTTTACAGCATTTAGATATAGCGCATGCCTATCTTGGTCATGAAAATAAATTATCTGCTTATGAAGAGTTAAAACAAAAATTACGATTTAATGATAATGAAATTGCCTTTATTGGCGATGACTTACCTGATTTAGCCTTGCTGCGTCGAGTGGGTTTGGCGATTACTGTGCCGCAAGCACCCGCCATCATTCAGCAACAATCACATTGTATTACCACGAAAAAAGCAGGCAAAGGTGCGGTACGTGAAGTATGTGAATTTATTTTGCAAGCACAGGCTAAGTATGAATCTGTGATAGAATCCTATCTCACGACCTGAGAAATATTATGGTATACAAAAATATTTTTTTTAGCTTAAGCTTAATTATCATCATCAGCTTTCTTTCATGGACGAGCTTTGTCTTATTTCGTCCTCAAGATACAAAACCTCTGAATGTTGATAATAGACCTGATGCCCTCATGGAAAATGTCACCGCACTCATTTTAGATAAACAAGGTAAACCTAAATTAAAAGTGATCACGCCTAAACTGGTTCATTTCCCAAGTGGCGATACAACGCGATTTACCTCGCCGCAACTGACACTCTATCGTCATTCTCCCAAACCCTGGTTTATTACTTCACAGTATGCAAAAGCAAGCCAGGGTATTGAAAATATAGATTTCTGGGACCATGTCATCATTCATCATGCAGCAGATGAAAATAATCCTGCTACGATAATTAAAACATCGATGCTTACCGTTTTCCCCAATAAAAATCTCGCACAAACAACTCAGCATATTACCATGACGCAGCCTAGTTTAGTCGTCAAAGCAATCGGGATGCATGCCAATTTAAAAACGGGGGATATCAAGTTATTATCTCAAGCAAGGGGAGAATATGTACCAAGTTCTTAAACAAGGCATTCAATGCATTATCTTCCTCTGCGCACTAGGATATTATTTATCGGCCGCGGCATTAGACGATGATCGTCATCAAAAAGTTCATATTATTGCAGATTCAGGCATTTATAATTACAAAACAGGAATCAACATTTATGAAGGACATGTCAAAATCGATCAAGGTTCTACTCATGTAACAGCCGATCGTTTAATTACAAAAAATAATGCACAGCATGCCATGCAAGAAGCAATTGCCTATGGTACGCAGGAATTAGCGCATTATTGGACTTTACCCAATGTTGGCGACCCAGAAATACATGCTCGCGCTAAAATTATTAAATTCTATCCTATTGAATCCAATGTCACCTTAGAACAAGATGCCTTTGTGACTCAAGGCGCCAATAATTATCAAGGACAATTGATTCATTATAATAGCCAAGAACAAACCATCACGATGCCTGCCGAACAAAGCGGTCGTGCCATACTCGTTTATAACCCAGACAAGTAGTCATTATGCCAACACTATTACGTGCACAACATCTCAGTAAAAAATATAAGGCTCGCGAAGTCGTAAAAGATGTTTCAGTGGAAATTCATCGCGGCGAAATTGTTGGTTTATTAGGGCCCAATGGCGCAGGGAAAACAAGCTTATTTTATATGATTGTGGGTCTTGTTTCTGCTGATAAAGGCCATATTTTTCTTGATGATCGTGACATTACCAAATTACCCGTTCATTCACGCGCGCGCTTAGGTGTGAGTTATTTACCGCAGGAAGCTTCCATCTTTCGTAAATTGAGCGTAGCACAAAATATCATGGCCATTCTTGAATTGCGGCCCAATTTGTCACGCGCTGAACGCAAACAAATGTTAGAACAATTATTAGAAGAATTTCGTATTAGTCATATTCGCGATACACTGGGCATGCATTTATCGGGCGGTGAAAGACGCCGCGCGGAAATTGCACGAGCACTTGCGACTGATCCGCATTTTATTTTACTGGACGAACCCTTTGCTGGTATTGATCCTATTTCTATTCTAGATGTTAAACGCATCATGAATCATTTGCGCAAACGCGGCATTGGTATTTTAATTACAGATCATAATGTGCGTGATACTTTAAATATTTGCGAACGCGCTTATATTGTTAATCAAGGTAAAATGATTTGTGAAGGTAATCCAGAAGCGATTTTAATGAATGAAGAAGTGCGTAGTGTTTATTTAGGTGAAGAATTTGATTTATAAAAAATATTAAATATTCGAGGACAACATGTTAAGACACAAAACAAAATCACGCATTCTCCCTCAAAAAATAAAAGAAAACATCTACCACTTATTCCAAGAAGATCATTTTATTGATCAAGCGACCTTCATTATACGCGATTTTCTTATTGGCACTTGGAAGATGGATTCAGTTGTTCATCTCATGAAATTACAGAACAAATTATTGTTAGAACCTTTTAATTCTCTCGTCAAGCAAACATTTGATAACTCATCTTCGATAATCAAATTAGATATTGAAGAAATCGCTCCCATTGTTAAAGAAATCCTCGCACCCTTTCTTAACGCAAAAGAAAATGATTTACTATATGAATCCATCACGCGGAAATGGTGGGACATGTCTAGCGAACTAGCAGAATCTAGTCTAATTCAAGGCTTTATTCTTAATCAAGGCCTTAAACATATACCCAGACTAATTAGAAAACATACACTAAATGCAGTTCGCTTATTAACTGATTTAAATAGCGAAGATCAATACGCACTATACTTAACTCATGTGCGTGCTAAAATGTTGTTCCTTCATCAAGTCACCAATAGATTCCCCAACCATCAGACCAATTATACGGCTTCATTCTCTATCGCCGCCTTAAGAGCATTCCTTGTCCTGATGATTCCTGCTACTTATATAGGCTTGACAGAAGAAGTACTCGTCTACACTATTGTTGCTTCTATCGTACTAGCACTAGTTTCATATACTGCGCACATATTCAATACAAGTTCAATTTTTCAGAGAAAACATAGTATTGAATCAACCTTATTCACTGATTATTTTATTTCAGATAAACTGTTAAAATCTGTCGAAACCCTACTTAAAAAAAGAACTGATCCTGAGCCAGTTGCTGGACCAGTACAAATCAATTCGAAAAGAATATGTCAAAATCAAACTGGAAAATCTGGCTATCAATACAATGAGGACGCTACACCTGAAAAAAACATTTATACGAATGCATATATAGAATTACAAAATGCAATTCATAAAAAACGAAGAGGCAGGCGTAACGCCCTAGCACAAGAAGTTAGTAGCCTGCCTAGTGCGCAACTAATTACTTGGTCAGTGCCCGACGAGCATGGCAAGATAAAAACCTATACTTATAATCCATTAAAACAAAACTGCAATGTTGTTTTGCTACGCACTGATATTCATTATTTAAAACCATTTTGTCGAAACAATTATGTGGTTCGCGATAGAACATTATTACAGCAATTAATTGATGACCCTGTTATAAGAAAGGAATTTGATGAAATCTTATCGGAAGCAACGGTGGTTTCTGCTAAGGCTCATAGAGGAATAGTAAGATACGGCGAATCTATCAAAGGCAAGACTTTGAAAGAAGGTTATAGTCATAGCAGACTGTTTTGTGTACTTGCACCAATTATTAACATCGGAGAAACCGTGGATAATAAAAAACAAACTGTGGTTAAATCAATACACATACCAACTAAATTCACTAAGACTTAAAGCTCAAATTGAAGGGTTTTTTGAATATGATAAGACAGGCATTAACGATTCAAAATAAATTAGGCTTACATACACGTGCGGCAGCGAAATTAGTCGATATTGCAAAAAGATTTTCTAGTCGCATTGAACTTGCTTATCGCGATCGCATTGTTGATTGCAAGAGTATTATGGGTGTGATCACACTGGGCGCGCAAAAAGATAATATTTTGGATGTAATTATTAGCGGTGAAGATGAGAATGAAGCTTTATCTGCGATTAGCAAATTAATTAATGATAAGTTTGGTGAAGAATAGATAGAAACGACGAACGAAAAAAATTAGCTTTGAGTAAGAAAAACTTTAACTCACATTAATGGAGAATAAAATGAAAACAGGAGTTTTTCAACATTTACAAATTGCTAGATTGTTTCTTTAAATAAAATTATGGTACAGTCGCTCGCATTAAATTAAGGACCCCAATACCATGTTTAGAAGAAGTGTATATAGTCATCTTACGTCTGCAAGCGAAACGAAAGACTTTGTAATGGTTGAATTAAAAAATAAAACGACAGTGCCTGACTTTGTGATCGCCGTGACGATGATGTCTCTTGATGCATTGTTTAATAAAGACCCTATTGCTTTTTATGAATTAGTTCAAAAATGTAGAAATCCCAAACATGAGATGTTTGGTAATACATTAGAAATAGGAAAAAAATGGGGTTTGATTACTTATGATGGGAGAATTCACGATTATACAAAAAATATTATTTTATCAGCCGCTAATGGCGATGGATTCGATATGCGGCTTGATTCTCCTATCAATCAAAATTCATCTTTAGAAAAAAATAGTGATCAGGAGCTAGAGGCAAACAAGCATGAGATAAGGGCTAAATTATAATATAATAAAAGCGGTAAGTGTTCACAAAGAATAGCTTTACTGCATAAACCCTTCGAGACGGCGCAAAAAGCGCGCCTCCTCAGGGCGAACGGAGTTCTTAAAACCTATTTCAGAGACCCGTTCGCCCTGAGGAGGCGCGCTTTTTGCGCCGTCTCGAAGGGTTTATGCCAATTGTCTTGAAGGCCGTGAACGTTACTAAAAGCGTTTAGTAAGGAGGCCTTCCCCCACCGGGGGAAGGTGCCCAACGGGCGGATGGGGGAATAAAAATGCAATTATTAATATTCCCCCATCCGCCTTTGGCACCTTCCCCCGGTGGGGGAAGGCCTCCTTACTAAACGCTTTTATTATATTTAGATGCTGCGTGAGCTATTACGAAGCATTAACTCGCAAGCAATTCAATCTTATACCCATCAGGATCTTCAGCAAAGGCTATCACTGTTGCACCACCCTTCATAGGCCCCGCTTCTCGTGTAATCTTTCCACCATTTTTACGTATTTGCTCACAGGCCAGATACACATCATTGACTTGAATAGCAATATGACCAAATGCATTTCCTAATTCGTACTCATGCACGTCCCAATTATAAGTTAATTCAATGACAGCTTGCTCAGCTTCGTCTGCAAATCCAACAAAAGCCAGCGTAAATTTCGCATCAGGATAGTCTTTTTGACGCAACAGTTTCATGCCAAGTACTTGGGTATAAAAATGTAAGGATGCTTCGAGATTTTTTACTCTGAGCATCGTATGCAGTATTCTCATGATATTCCATCCTCACAACACCCTAGCATCTTTAGCTTACTCCCCCGCCACCATCATATCATCAATCAAAATAGAACCACTGCGAATATTGCCGCGCACATCGATATCATTGCCAACCGCAATTAAATGTGCATACATATCTTGTAAACGACCAGCAACCGTAATTTCATGCACAGGATATTGAATCTCACCATGCTCAACCCAATAGCCACCCGCACCGCGCGAATAATCACCCGTCACTAAATTAGTACCGTTACCCATCATTTCGGTAATCAATAATCCCCTGTCCATGCGTTTTAGTAAACTCGCCAAATCATCTGCATTCGCTGCAATGGTAATATTATGCATGCCGCCCGCATTGCCCGTTGTCTTCATTCCCAGTTTACGCGCTGCATAAGTTCCCAATGAATAACTACGCAAGATACCCTCTTCAACAAAAATATTATCGCGGGTCGCCACACCATCTTCATCAAAGGGTGCACTGCCTAGAGCACCAGACCAATGCGGGTTTTCTTGAATTTTTACAAACGATGGAAACACTTTTTTGTCTAACAGTCCCAACATAAAAGACGATTTGCGATATAAGCTACCGCCTGAGATAGCCGCTGCAAAATGGCCCCATAATCCTCTTGCCTCTTCTGCGTTAAAGATGACAGGGATTTTCATGGTTGACAATCTTCTCGCGCCTAAACGATTAATAGTGCGTGTCGCTGCTTCTCGTGCAATTTGATGGATTGAAGATAATTGTGTCGGATCAGCCGCAATGCTGTAACTATAATCACGCTGCATTTCATCGCCTTGTTTTGCAACCAAAACACAACTTATTTCATGACGCGTATATGCATAATCACCCATAAAGCCATTGCTATTAGCATATAAATGATAGGCTTCCATCGTCGTAATTGAAGCTTGTTCTGCACTTATGATGCGCCTGTCATGGGCCAAAGCTTCTCGCTCGCATTCACAAGCCAATTGAATTGCTTGTTCAACACTAAGAGACCAGGGATAGGCGAGTGTTAATTGCGGATAAGCAAAGGCTAAATCTTCTTTTTCTGCTAAGCCAGCAGCAGGATCTTCATCAGTAAATTTTGCAATATGACAGGCTGCTTCTACTGCTGCACGAATTGCCTTTGGACTCATATCAGAGATACTGGCTGAACCCGTGCGTTTGCCAACATAGACATCTAATTCAATCACTTTATCTTGGTGATATTCCACTGTCTCTACATCAGCATCACGCGCACTGACTGAAAAGCCTTTATTGGTAGCAATGCCCACTTCTGCCTGATGTGCACCCGCGCGCTTTGCTTCTTCAAGTATCTTTTCACAAATTTCTTTCAACTGATTGGAAGTTAATACAGATTTTTCTATGACCTTCATGATGACTGAGTTCCACCTACAATTAATTCATCTACACGCAAAGTTGGCTGTCCTACACCCACTGGCACACTTTGCCCATCCTTACCACAGATACCAACGCCGCTATCCAGTTTTAAATCATTACCCACCATGGATACCTTGGTTAAGACATCGGGGCCATTTCCTGTTAAGGTGGCACCTTTAACAGGCGCAGTGATTTTACCATTCTCGATGAGATAGGCTTCACTCGTTGAAAAAACAAATTTACCCGAAGTAATATCAACCTGACCACCGCCAAAATTAACGGCGTATAAGCCTTTTTTGACTGAGGCAATAATTTCCTGAGGCTCAGACTGTCCAGCCAGCATATAAGTGTTAGTCATTCGAGGCAGGGGTAAATTCGCATAGGATTCACGCCGGCCATTGCCTGTTGAGACTGTACCCATCAAGCGCGCATTTCGTTTATCCATCATGTAATTGCGTAATACGCCATTTTCAATTAATACGTTATTTTGTGTGGGCACACCTTCATCATCAATATTCAATGAACCGCGGCGATTGGGCAGCGTACCATTATCAACAATCGTACAAAGAGGACTAGCCACCATTTTCCCCATACGGCCGCTATAAGCTGAAATACCTTTACGATTGAAATCACCTTCTAAACCATGCCCGACGGCTTCATGCAATAACACGCCAGGCCAACCTGGACCAAGCACGACTATCATGGGCCCTGCTGGCGCATCAACGGCATCGAGATTGACAATCGCTTGGCGCAGCGCTTCATCTGCATAGCCAAATGCTAAATCACCTTGCAAAAAAGTATGATAATCAACACGACCACCGCCGCCCGCATAACCTGATTCGCGTTTGCCATTTTGCTCGATGATCAAACTAATATTAAATCGGACCAAGGGACGTATGTCTGCCGCCAATTGTCCATCACTTGTCATCACTAAAATAGCTTCGTATTCACCAGACAAACTCAGATTCACTTGAGCAATACGTGTGTCTTTTTGACGAATATATTTATCGACTCGCTGCAATAGAAGAACCTTGTCTTGTTCAGAAAGAGAATGTAATGGATTTTGCACTTGATATAATTGATGCCCAGCAGACTTATTCCATACTTGGGCTTGCTGCTCTCCACCTTGTTTTGCGATACTGCGCGCAGCCTGGGATGCCTCTAGTAAAGCGGGTAACATGATGTCATCAGCATAGGCAAAACCCGTTTTTTCACCACTGACCACGCGCACACCAACGCCTCGGTCAATATCAAAACTACCGCCTTTAATAATCCCATCTTCTAATACCCAGGATTCGGCATAAGTTGATTGAAAATATAAATCAGCATAGTCAACATTTCGGCCTGCTAGTTGATGCAATACAGCTTCTAATTCATTTTCAGTTAATCCCGCGGTCTCAAGCAAATCGTGACGGGCAATTTCAAGCACATTAATCATATTTTATTTTAATCCACGTTAAAAAAAAGACTGGGAGAAAATTAGTTTGTCTGTTCGACATGCGCCTGCAATTCAATCAATGACTGCTCTCTCCGCAAGATAATTTCTCTTTGCGGATGCGGCGCCTTAATGCCATGCAAGGCAAATGAATCCCAAATACTCATTAAAACCGTCGATAATACACTGGTTCGTGATTTTACGAGACGAATATTCACATAATAGCGTATTTCAAAATCCATCAGTGAATCACTCATTTCTTTGAGAAAAACTTCAGGCATAGGATCTTTCAACACATCTTTATGTTGAGCAAGCACAGCTTGGATAATGGTTTCAACATCATGGGGATTATCCTGACGGCTAATTTTAATATGCGCAACACTACGCACGATGTTGTCATGCGCAGTCCAATTGGTAAATGATTTGTTGAAAATTTCTGTATGAGGCACAACTAATTCCATGTGGTCCCAGGTTCTGACTGTGATCGCACGGCCGCCAATATTCATTACTTCTCCTTCTATTCCGCCAATATTAACAATATCACCCACGCGCAATGGCCTTTCTAGCAAAATTAAAAAACCAGAGGCAAAATTATTGGCTAAGTCTCTTAATCCCAATCCCACACCGAAGGCAAAAGCACTCGCAACATAAGCCAAGGCTTGTAAATCAATTCCTAATAAACGCAAACAGATAAAAACAGCTATCACAACAACGGTGTACTGACTTAAAATAGCAATGGTATTTCTTAAACCCATGTCTTTTGTACGCGACAGCAATAGGCGATAAACAAATTCACGCGTCCATTTTGCTGTCCAATAAAATATAGAAATAACTGTGACCAATTCTAAGATTCTAAGCGGCGTGATTGAAGTATTTAAAATGCTGGCCAATTTATAATTTAAAATCGCTGTTAATTGCTCAACAATGGGCGATTGCTGGTCCCATCCATATAATAAAAATAATGCGGCCCAGGCACTAAAAAACAAGCCGATCCTTAAAATTCTATCCAAGGGTTTTAAAAATGCTTCAGTCCACAACCATCCGTTATTGACATATTGAATCATCCAGCGATATAGCTGTTCCATACCATCGCTTAATAAACCACGCACAATGAGATAGCCGATTAATACAACCAAGAACACGCCTTCATACCAAGAAACCGTCATGATCAAATTTAAATAACCAAACAAGCCAATGACTGAATTACCCAGCATCAAAAGAGGAACTAATACGCCTATCAAACGAATACTTTTTTGCAGATAAGGATGACGTGCTTCACTATGTGAAAGAATTAAATTGGGCACAACATCCCATGAACGAAGTAATAATAAGGAAACAATCATCATCAATAACAAAAATAGACGATTGCAAAGCATCTTGAGTTCATAAACCATCGGCAATAAATGCACGAATACTGTCAGCGCTGTAATGATACCGCCGATCATAATAATCCATTTCAAGCGATAATATAAACGCGTATCATGGCCCGACGTATCATGCGTTGTTTCTACCAAACACAAACGAGAAATGACCATAATACTTTTAAATGACAACCAAACCAAGGCGAGATAAATTATAAAAATATAATTTTGCGTTGGCACGCCAAAAAACCAAAACAAAGCACAGACATTGGCTATCACCGCTAAATCAATCAAATGCCTGCGTGTCCATTGCAAACTGAGCCAACGTGAATTAATTTTCTCTCTCCAAAGCGCGGAATGATCTTCCATTTTTTTGAATAATTTTCGCAATGACATGAAAGATAAAATAAATAAAACTTCTACAATGGCAAATAAAGTCCATCCAATCCATCCTGTTGATGTAAAACCTTTTATTAATTTTGTCGATAGACTTTTGCTTATTTGAAAGATTAAGTTGGGAACACGCAATGACTCTCTTCCCACATCTATCAATGTTTTTAATTCAAAAATAGGCAAGCCTTGGCGCGCAGATAATTCAAATTGCAAAGATTGATCTAAGCTGCTGCGGAAATCAGTTAATCCATTGGACAGATTAAGCAAGTCCTTATCAGCTGATTTATATTGAGTAACAATTTCAGCTAATTTTTCTACATAAATAATCATTTTTTCAGATCGCGCATGCTTTCGTGATAAATCATTAACATGTTGCTGCAATACGTCTATACGTGATTTTAATACGCTATCTAATCGGCCAACCTGCTTATTTAATGCTTGGATTTGATCGCTAATTTGATTCAATAAGCTAATTGAATTACTTCGGAACACAGCTAGTTTCATTTGCTGCACTTGATCTTTATAGCGCGCAATAAGTGAGAGAACATAGGCATGATTTGCATTTTCATTCGCATAAAAGATATCGCGCTCAATCGAGGCATAATTTTCTCGCGATTTTATCGGATCAACGTTTGCGATACGCAGAGAAAGTATATTCAATTCTTGCAGCCAATAATTTTGCTGCTCTTGATAAGCCAACTCATCCTTGACTTGCTGCTGCTTGATAAGCTGCATTTTGCGTGATTTCAACAATGAATCTAATCGATCATAGCGATCGCGCTTGAAAGATAAAATATGGCCTACAACAGTCTGCAATTTATTCAAAAATTGAATGCGATTTTTTTCTAAGTTAAGTAATCTATGCTGATAAAGCAAATCAGAATGCAAGACATCTATATTATTAACTTCATCCTTTGCCGCCTTCAAACCAAATACATTGTAGATATCAATTTGATTCTGAATTTCCTGTATGTTTTTATCCAACCAATTTATTGTTTGCTGACAATCTGTCATTTCAATATTGATACTATCCAAATTTGATTGATAGACAAGAATATCAAGTGAGGCTTTATTTAATAAATTTTTACTCGCATGCAAGACGGCAAAATCCGATACCTCTTGATTATATTGCTGCTGCAAGTCGCCTAATTCGCGCTCACTCTGGCTCAATCGATTATTTAACAAGCTAATTTGCTTTGTGACTAATTGCAGTCTATCGATCGTTCCCTTTTGTGCTTGAGAAGTATCTGCATGCGCAAATGAGAATAAAGTGATGACCAAGCAAAGAATGGTTATCCACATTAATCTATATTTAATTTGTGGTAGCAGGAACATAATTTAGCACCCTGTCTTTAAGAATGAGTAAGAAAAAAAGTCCGGGAAAAGAGAGAACAAAGGACCAGACATATAATTGCACCCAACCGAAATGCTCAACCAAAAGGGCTGCCACTGGGCCTAAAAAAATTCGTCCTAGGGAAGCAATCGCTGATAATAAGGCATATTGACCCGCTGTATAACGGTGATTACATAAGGACATGAGAAAAGCAAAAAAGGCTGCCGTGCTTAGGCCGCTACAAAAATTTTCCACAAACATGGCGAGCGCCATAAAATATAAATTTTTTCCAACGAGGGCTAAAGCAACAAACATTAAATTTGAAAAAGCTTGTGCCAAACCAAACAATAAGAGTGCGCGATAAATATTACAGCTTAATAATATCGTACCGCCAATTAAGGCGCCTAAAATCGTGGCGACAAAGCTAATTATTTTATATACCAAACCGACTTCTTTAAGTGAAAAGCCTAGGCCATGCAAAAGAAAGTTTGTCATTAATGATAGAGCTAAAGCATCACCTATTTTATAAAAAACAATAAATAATAGGAGTACGATAATTTTGTCACGCTGCCATAAGTCAGAGATTGAAGCGCTAATAGTCTCCAAAAAATTTTTTGATACAGGCGATATTTCAATTATATTTGGCGCTTGAAGGGCTGGCAGCATAGAAAGAAGTATCAATAGCGCCATTAATTCATAAGTTAGTTTCCAGCCAATATAATCAGCAGAGACCAAGGCTAATCCGCCAGCACATAACAAGGCAATACGATAGGAAAATACAAAATAAGCTGCACCTAATCCACGTTCCTTGGGTATTAATACATCGGTACGATAGGCATCAATAGCCACATCTTGAGAAGCTGAAAAAAATGCAATGATGAATGCGACAAGCGCCATTTGCATCACTTGTGATGCAGGATTCATTTGAGCGAGTATTAATAAGCTCACCGCAAGACAAGCTTGTGAGAATAAAATCCATCCCTTTCGGCGACCCATTCGTCGACTTGATGCGCCTAAATTAAAATAATCCATCAAAGGTGCCCATAGAAATTTTAATGAATAAGGCAAGCCCAAAAGAGAAAGCGCTCCAATGGTGACTAGATTCACATGAGCTTCTGTAAACCATGCTTGTAAAGTTGAATTCGTCAAAGCTAAGGGCAAGCCAGAAGAAAATCCCAGAAATAAGACTGCGAGTAATCGATTATTCATCAATCTTGAATAAAAAGTGGCCTGCATAGTGCAAAACTCATGTAAAACAAGTGAATTGGTTTAAATATTATCATTGTTAGTGGGGATTTGGTAGTGAAAATACGCTTCGAGACGGCGCAAGCCTGTGCCGTCTCGAAGGGCAATAAAAAAGGGCAAGTACGACGACTTGCCCTTTTTATCTTTATCAACCCACTGATTAAGCAAAGTGATAAGTAATACCTGCCAATACTTGCGTATCGGATGGATTAAATTTAGCAGAACTTGTTTTGTTGCTAAAGGAGGTAAAGCCGGTGTGATTAACTTCACCACGTACACTCCAATTGCCGACTAACAAGGTTTCTAAACCAATACCCCATTGGAAGCCGTTGCTGGTGTTGGTTTTGCTGCTGCTAAATGCTGGTGGTGCTGAATCAGTTTCTTTGCCTTTCAAGTTCGCCCAATTCCAACCTAAGCGTAAGTAAGCTAATGTCGTATCATTAACTCTCACACCAGGTAACAAGCTG
Source organism: Gammaproteobacteria bacterium (assembly GCA_013287745.1). Taxonomy (GTDB): domain Bacteria; phylum Pseudomonadota; class Gammaproteobacteria; order DSM-16500; family DSM-16500; genus Aquicella. The sequence continues at coordinate 34,288 of JABDDF010000007.1, read as the reverse complement.
AGGCCATAATTAGCATTAGCTTGGAATTTAAGACGTGCAGTTTCAACAGAGTCAGTGTTATTAGCATTGTCCCAGTTACCAAAGATTTCGCCACCCAGATACCAGGTATTGAAATATTGGCCATAACCTAGGTAAAGACCAGCTAACCAACCAGGAACGCTCATCTTCATACTTGCAGGAGCATCGGGATCAGTTACGTTGACACGATAATTATCATAACCCACTTGAGCGCCGACATAGAAACCACCTAATAACATTGCTGGTGGTGGGCATGGTTCTGCTACTTCACCTTTGTAGTTTTCGCCTTTGTAATTCTTTGCTAAGGCTAAACCGGTTGTGGCAGCCAATACTAAAGCGGCTGTTAACACTTGTTTTGAAATGACTGAAAGCTTCATGCGTATCTCCTTATAAAAATCTTAAGTCTCTCCTTTGAACTGATTGCGTCACGGATCATATTCAAAGAGTTAAAGTTATAAGTTACCTAAACGTTTGAGAAATAACAAGTAGAATATTAAACATAAAATAAAATTTATGGAAGGATTAATTTAACTATTTATTACAGTATTATTACTTATTAAATTAAGGGATGTCAGTATTTTTACGCTATTACGCTAGATATTATCCATGAATATTTTATTTTTTCATTACCCGAGGATGTAATTGCAAGCGCTGCTTACGCATTTTTCGCAACTGCCATAAAGTATGAATAGGCCCTGAAAGTAGATACAAAAAGAATAAACCAAACAAGATTTCGGGCGGCTCAAGTGCAATGGCTGCAATCACAACCACAGCAATGACCACGGTAAAGAATGGTACCTTCCCTCTAAAGTCGAATGATTTGAAACTATAATAGCGAATTCTACTTGTCATGAAGCTCGCAGCAAGAACAGTCAAGATAGCAAGCGGAATAGCAATCGATGCGCCGCTAAGGTGATAGCCATCACCCATCCATACGATACTTGCAACCAAACCTGCTGCTGCTGGACAGGGCAGCCCCTTAAAATATTGCTTATCGCTCACTTGAATATTAAACCGCGCTAAACGCAGGGCAGTTGCCGCAGCATAAAGAAAGGCAGCGAACCAACCCAATTTCCCTAAATCAAAGAGAGACCAACTATACAGAACTAATGCGGGTGCAATACCAAAGGCAACCATATCTGAGAGACTATCGTACTGCGCGCCAAAAGGACTTTGTGTATTCGTCAATCTAGCGACCCGGCCATCGAGGCCATCTGCAACCATGGCGACTAACATGGCAATCGCAGCCACTTCAAAATGCCCTTTCATTGCTGCCACAATAGAATAGAAACCTGCGAATAAAGCAGCAGTCGTCAATAAATTGGGTAAAAGGTAAATGCCGCGCTGCGGCATTTTTTCTATTAGCTGCTTAGGCTCAAGCTGTTCTGGTTCGCTTGTCATGACTACCTCGTTATTTATTAAGTTCACGTTGATGTCTTATGAATGCTTCCAATCCAGCATCCAATGGGGCTGTCACTGTAATACGCTGATTTTCAGAAGGCAAAGTAAAATCAATGCTGCGCGCATGTAAAAACATTCTTTTTAATCCTTGCTTGCCTGTCCATTTATTAAATTCAACATCTCCATAACGATCATCGCCAGCAATAGGATGTCCTTGATGACTGGCATGCACACGAATTTGATGTGTTCTACCCGTATAAAGCCTCACTTCGACCAAAGATCCTTGCGCAAAACTTTCAAGAGGATGAAACACCGTCAATGCTTTTTTACCGCCTTCACGAACATCGACAACATGCTTACCGCCATCCTGGTAATCTTTATGCAAAGGTAAATCAACCTTTAATTCCGATTTCGTCCATTGACCTTGGGTAAAAGCCCAATAAATTTTAGTTACTTTAGTTTCACGAAAAAGCATGTGCAACTCACGCAAAATACGCTTTTTCTTCGCCAACACCAGACAGCCCGACGTTTCAGAATCCAAGCGATGTGCTAATTCCAATTGGGGAAGCTTGGGGTAAAGATAGCGCATTGCCTCAATCACCCCCATTCTTACTGTACTACCTACATGCACAGACATACCGGACGGTTTATTGATAATAATAACATACTGGTCCTCATACAAAATCTGTTCTTTTAATAAGCGCATTGTACTTTGGCTGGGCGGCACTGCCTTTGCCTTATCTTCAAGGTAAACAGGTGGCAACCTGACGACATCTCCCGCTAAAAGTCGGTAAAATGCAGAAATTCTCTTCTTATTGACGCGAACTTCACCTTTTCGCAATAATCGATAAACATGGGAGCGAGGCATTCCTTTAAACTTATTAAGCAAAAAATTATCTATTCTTTGCTCCGCCTCATCCACTGAAATAGTGCAAAATTTAACCTTTGATTTACCTTTAATATCTTTATTCATGTAATTATCAGTCACTTTTTAAGGGTTTTAATTGATATAAAACCAGTATATAGGTATATTCATTATATTCTTATCTATATAGATAAGACGCACGTGGAGCTGATCGTTTACAGCCATTCAATTGAATAAACGTGTAGAACTTTACTATTTTTTTAAACGTGCCGATAGGCACTCATGACAAGAATATCGTTTTTATAGTACATGACGCATGGCTATGCGATAAAGAGCAAAGAATTTTGTAAGTTTGAGGTAGAATAGGGTCTGTTGATAATTCGCTAGACCCCGCTCAAACTAAGTAAGGTTTATCAGGCTTTCCAAAATAAATCCTTGGGACGCGCCAAATAACTCTAATTTATGATTAGGCGCAGAACAAAGAAAATGGAACGATAAACATACAAGTGATTATCATATCAAGCCGTCTCTGCTCTGCTATAAAAAGACATTCGACTCATTTGAGCGCTTAAAGCACCTAAAGTGGATGATCTTATGAATAGAATGCTTATTAATGCAACTCACAAAAATGAAGAGTTGCGAATTGCGCTAGCCAGTGGCCAGCATCTTTATCACCTCATTATCGAACAAACCTTTCGGGAACAAAAACAATCCAATATTTATAAGGGTAAAATCACTCGTATCGAGCCCAGCTTAGAAGCCGCTTTTGTTGATTATGGCGAAGGCAGACATGGATTTCTTCCATTGAAGGAAGTTGCCCGTTCTTGTTTTAAAAGCAGTTATGTTGACAATGGCCGCCGTCCTGCCATTAACGAAGTCTTAGAAGAAGACCAAGAAATCGTTGTGCAAGTCGAGAAAGAAGAACGCGGTAATAAAGGCGCAGCACTCACTACCTTTATCACCCTACCCGGCTGCTATCTTGTTTTAATGCCTAACAACCCGCGCGCTGGTGGCGTATCACGCCGCATTGAAGGTGACGAACGCGATGAATTACACGAAGTACTCAGCTCATTACATTTGCCAGATGGCATGGGTTTAATTATCCGTACTGCTGGCGGCGGCCGCTCTCAAGATGATTTACAATGGGATTTAGAAATTCTATTGCGCCTTTGGGACATCATTCAACAAGCTGGCAGAGAACGCCCTGCACCTTACTTAATTTATCAAGAAGGCAATGCTGTCATTCGCGCGCTTCGAGATTATCTGCGTAAAGATGTGGATGAAATTTTAATTGATCAAGCAGAAGTTTATGAAGATGTCGTCAATCATCTCAAACTGATCAGACCAGACTTTGTAGCCCGTGTAAAACACTACAAAGATCCTACGCCGCTCTTTACCCGCTTTCAAATTGAAAGCCAAATTGAGTCTGCTTTCCAACGTGAAGTGCGCCTACCTTCTGGCGGCTCTATTACCATTGATCATACTGAAGCACTTGTCTCTATTGATATCAACTCAGCAAAATCGACGAAAGGTGTTGATATTGAAGAAACAGCTTTGATGACTAATCTGGAAGCTGCCAATGAAATTGCAAGACAATTACGCCTACGCGACATTGGCGGATTAATCGTCATTGACTACATCGACATGACCCCTATTCGCAACCAACGTGAAGTGGAAGAACAATTCAGGAAAGCATTATCCGTTGATAGAGCTCGCGTGCAGGTCGGACGAATTTCACGATTTGGCTTATTAGAAATGTCTAGGCAGCGTTTAAGGCCAAGCTTAGGCGAATCCAGCCGTATTACTTGTCCACGCTGTCAAGGCCAGGGAACCATTCGCGGTATTGAATCATTGGGTCTTTCTATCATTCGCATTATTGAAGAAGAAGCACTCAAAGAGAATACGGCTCAAGTTCGCGCCGTACTGCCAATAGAAATTGCAGCCTACTTACTCAATGAAAAACGCCAAGCTATCATTGATATTGAAAAGCGGCAAAACGTTGTCATTATTGTTGTACCAAGCATGTACCTGCTGACACCGCAATATGAAGTTGAACGCATACGTCTATCTGATTTCAATGATAATGATGAAAAACTGGCTAGCTACAAACTTGCCGTTAAACCTGAAACAGCTAATAGCAGCTATACGCCGACAGGCAAACATCAGGAACCTGCCATACGTAGTAATGTGACAGATGAAATTCCATCACCGCCTGTAACGCCGCCCATCACCCATGCTCAACAATTGGAAAGGGGAAGAAATGAGGGTCCAGGATTAATCAAAAAACTGATGACCTTCTTGTTTGATAAAAAAGAAGAAGCGAAACATAGTAGTACTTCTTCAACGCCAGCAACGAGCTCATATGGCGTTAGGACGCATGACAGAACACGTCCGCCCTCTCGTCGTAAGGGACAGAGTCGTCATCATAATCGTAATCGCAGAGATAATAGAGATCGTCATCAACGCAGCGCCTATAACAACCAAGGCAGCTATCGTAATTATGACAATCGTCCACGCGATGATAAGCAGCGTCATGAACATCATACAAGCACCGCAGAAACCACCGTGCGCGATCAACAGACTGTCCATGAAAAACATGAACCGCATCGTCAAATGCCTGTATCCCCTGTATCCAACATAGAGCCTGTTCATACTCAGGAACAAGCGCGGATTGTTGAAACAGCACCCAGACCTGAGCCTGTTAATGATACGCCGACAGTCAATCAATTACCTGTCGTAGCGCAAAGCAATCCTTCAGAAGAAGGAAGTTCGCAGACTAGTGATAATGCAGCACCACCAAGAAAGCACAAACCACGGTTTCACCCGCATCGCAGACAACGATATTCTCGTCGTCGCAATCAGGGTGAACAACAAAATAAGCAGCCGCTGGAAGGTGAAGATATTTATAACGGCAAAAAGAATAATAATGAGGAATAGAAGTCAGCGAGATTAGAGCCTATTGTCTATTGTGAAATACACATGAGGCTCGTTGCTGCATAGGTGCTCAGTAACAGATTACGTGGGATATTTTTCACAGGCATCCGTTGCTGCGTAAGCGTTCACGCCACGCTGTCATGCCAGCATGCTTTTAGCTGGCATCCAGGGTTTTAGGTAACAGCTCACGCGGGAATGACAGGCCAAAGCAACAACGGACAGTCCTAACACCTATCCCCCTCATCACTCCCCAATCTTCTCGCTCTTGCATCAAGCATAATTGGAATATCATGAACCAGTGGATAGGCCAATTGATCAAAGCGACAAATCAATTCCTGATTAGCTTGATCATAAAGTAATTCTCCTTTACAAACAGGACAGGCTATTATCTCAAGTAAACTTTTATCCATATTAATCCTTCATCTTTAAAATAGGTGGTGATTCATGTCCGCAAAGCATTTTAGCTTAGATCACATCCATCCATCCTGGCATGAATGCCTGCAATTAGCATTGACGCAATTAAACCACGATTATGTCATGGAGTTAACAAAGGCTACAGATTGGCTGCCTGGACCAAGCCATATTTTTAATGCTTTTTCCCTACCACTACCACAAGTCAATTATGTTTTATTTGGCGAATCCCCTTATCCACGCAGTGAATCAGCAAATGGCTATGCTTTTTGGGATGCCTCCGTACATGAGCTATGGTCTAGCACGGGTTTAAGTAAAAAAGTTAATCGAGCCACCTCGCTACGCAATATGATCAAAATGCTTTTGATTGCAGAGGGCGTACTTGATGCCTCCAAATGCGCTCAAACAGATATTGCCCATTTAACTAAAAGCTCCTTTATTCAAACCAACGATGAACTTTTCCATCATCTATTAGATCATGGCTTTTTATTATTAAATGCAACCCCGGTGTTTCGAACAAAGCTAGCTCAAAAAGATGCACGCGCATGGCGGCCTTTTATGAAAACATTATTAGCCTATCTATTAGAAAAAAAACCAGATGTCACTTTTGTCCTTTTAGGTCGAATTGCGGGTATGATCGACGAATTTATCTCCCCATTCAAGGTCAATAAGATTTATGCGGAACATCCTTATAATCTTTCATTTATCACTAATTCAAAGATCTTGGAATTTTTTGAGCCTCTGCATTTATTAAAAAAAACTAGGATGTTTGCTATAACCCCCTAAAAAAGATAAAGTTATAGGATATTGATGAGGGCTAGAACATGCGCATACTTCTTGTAGAAGATGATGAATTATTAGGCGAAGGAACGCGTAAAGGCTTGGCGCAGGATGGCTACACCGTTGACTGGGTAAAAGATGGCATGCTTGCAGATCAGGCATTAAAAACCGAAAAATTTGATCTTGTTGTCCTCGACTTAGGCTTGCCAAAAATACCTGGTATCACGGTATTACAAAATCTACGTGATCGCGGCACAACGACACCCGTCCTCATTTTAACCGCCCGTGAATCCATTGAAGACCGGGTAAAGGGATTAGATAGCGGCGCTGATGACTACCTCACCAAGCCATTTGATCTGCCTGAATTGCTGGCACGTTTAAGAGCCTTACAGAGACGTTTTGCCTCAAGAGCAGCACCCTTACTCATCCACAATGATATTTCACTTGATCCTGCTTCACATACGGTGAAATTAAAAGACGAACCTATCAACTTGTCACGTCGCGAATTCGCTCTCTTGCATGTCTTGTTAGAAAATGCAGGCCGTGTACTCTCACGCGAACATTTAACGCAATCACTTTATGGCTGGGGCGAGGAAGTTGATAGTAATGCACTTGAAGTTCATGTGCACAACTTGCGCAAACGTTTTGGTCAAGAATTCATTCGCACGGTGCGCGGCATTGGATATACGATAGAAAAAAGTAAAGATGAAAAATGATTAGGTCTATTAGATATTTTCTTTTAATTAGCTTACTCATCAGCATCACCATTGCCTCAGCCATTAATGGCTTAGGCAATTATTTACTTGATGAGCAAGTCATTCAACCCTATCTTGATAATCAGCTCATGCGAATTTCTTCATTAATTACCATCCTGAGCCATAGCAGTGAAAATTCTAAGGTCAGGGCAGAAATCATTACTTACTTACGTGAAAAGCAGCCCCTCACTAGGCAAAAATTTTTATTCCAAGTTTGGAATGAGAATGGCACTCTGCTTCTTAATTCCATACCCCAATCGCACATCGTATTAAAAAATTCTCCTCTTGGTTTTTATAACCAAAGCATAGATAAACGAGATTGGCGTACCTATACAACCTATGACGAAAAAACACATATAAAAGTCGTTGTCGCTGAGTTATACAACATACGACGTGAGCTAGCCGATGATATTGCCCGCAATAATGCCAACATTTTACTCATTACCTACCCTGTTTTTGGCTTATTAGTCTGGTTTATTATTAGCCTCGCATTGCGCTCTATCACCCGCGTAACAGGAGAAATTTCCAATCGTGCCTCAACCTTCCTTGAGCCTGTCCAATTAACAGAAATTCCTGCTGAAATAAAACCCTTGGTTGGCGAATTAAATCAATTGTTCGTTCGCTTAAAACTTGCCTTCGAACGCAATAAACGCTTTTCAGCAGACGCAGCTCATGAATTACGCACGCCACTTGCCGCATTAAAAACACATTTACAAGTTGCGCTTAAATCTGATAATGAAGCAGATCGCAATCGAGCATTACAAAAAGTGATTGAAAGCGTTGACCGCAGTTCACATGTTGTTGCTCAATTACTCACCTTGAGCCGTCTGGGCGAAGAAGAAACTTTAACTGATATTAAACCCTTTGACTTACACAAATTGACCACTGAAATCATGGCCTATATTGCCCCGCATGCCATAGAAAGAAATATAGACATTGAATTAGCGCCAGCGCCCAAGAGAGCAATTATTGTAGGAAATGATACAGTAATAGGTATACTCATACGCAATATCGTTGATAATGCCATCCGTTATACCCCTCCCCAAGGAGAAGTCAGCGTGAGGATCATTGAAACCAATTCCCAAATTATTTTTCGGGTGGCAGATACCGGCGGCGGCATTCCCACCGAATTACGCGAGCGAGTCTTTGAACGCTTTTATAGAGTCTTGGGTACAAAAGCCTCTGGTAGCGGCTTAGGACTCGCTATTGTCAGTCAAATTGCAGCGCTTCATCATGCTACAATCCACCTTGGCACACCACCTCATGGCTATGGATTGCAATTCGATGTGGCATTTCCCAAATATCATGCTTAGAATGAGCATTCGTTAACCTTCCAATAGTGGACATGAGCATGCTGAAACGTTTACTACCGCGACAAGATGGATTTTTTCAGCTTTTCCAAAAAGCAGCTGATAAGCTTGAATTAGCAGCGGTTGAATTTGCTAATTTATTACAAGATTTGCCTAATCAACAATCCCATGTAGATGCTATTGCCCAACATGAGGAAGAAGCTGATCAAATTGCTTATACCACCTTTGAATTATTACACAAAACATTTATTACACCCTTTGATCGCTATGACATCCATCAATTGACGAGCACGCTTGATGATATCATCGATCTCATTAATCGAATTGCTCAACGTTTTCCTTTCTATCAATTAACGACTGTGCCAGAGGAAACAATTTTACTGGCTAAATTAAGCACCGAAGCTGCGCGTCATCTTAAAGCTTCTATTTATTGCTTACATTCATTAAAAAATTCATCTAACATCTTTGAGCATTGCAATGAAATTGATCGCGTAGAAAGTAAGGCGCATCAAGTCGTATTGGCTGGTGAAAAAAAATTGTTTATGGATGAGCAAGACTTCAAACAATTTTTTAAAATCAAAGAAATTTACGCACACACCAAGCTAGTCATTAATCGCTGTCAAGATGTTGCTAACCTCATAAAAGGCATCATACTCGAGTATTCTTAATATGGAATCGTCTTTAACTATCGTCATCATTACCATCACCCTAGCCTTGCTTTTTGATTTTTTAAATGGCTTTCATGATGCGGCTAATTCGATTGCAGCCATGGTATCAACGCGCGTACTCAAACCCCACTGGGCTGTTGTATGGGCTGCTTTTTTTAACTTTGTCGCTTTTTTATTTTTTGGTGTCCATGTAGCAACAACCATTAGCACCGGCTTGGTTGATCCCAGCATCATTACCACACAGCTGATTCTTGCAACCCTATTAGGCGCCATTTTTTGGAATTTGATTACCTGGTATTATGGTTTGCCTTCTAGTTCATCCCATGCATTAATCGGCGGTTTACTGGGTGCGAGCATTGCCCACGCTGGCTTTCATCCCCTCAAATGGATAGGCATTTCCAAGGTCCTTGCTGCTATTGTTATCTCACCCTTGTTAGGCATGGTCATGGGTATGATTCTCATGGTGATCACCAGCCGCCTTTTTTTCTATTCAACACCACAAAAAGTGCAAGGTTGGTTTCGCCGATTGCAATTTCTTTCTTCTGCCTTTATCAGTCTTGGTCATGGCAGTAATGATGCACAAAAAACCATGGGCATTATCGCTATCCTACTTTACTCTTCCCACATGATAGGCAATCAATTCTATATTCCCTTTTGGGTCGTCGTTCTTTGTAATTTTGTAATTGCACTGGGTACTTGCTTTGGCGGTTGGCGTATTGTAAGAACTATGGGGATGAAAATCACAAAATTAAAACCTGTTAGCGGTTTTTGTTCTGACACGGCCAGCGCTCTCACCCTAGCGCTTGCCACTTCTCTCGGTATTCCCGTTTCTACCACCCATACTGTCACCGGTGCTATCACAGGCGTTGGTTCGGTTAATGGCTTTTCCGCCGTCCGTTGGGGAGTCGCAAAAAATATTGTGTGGGCGTGGATACTTACTATTCCAGCGTCTGGCTGCGTTGCAGCCATCGCCTGGTATATCATTCAATTTCTTACTTCAGATGTGACGGTGGCGTTTTATACTAATCTTTATATTGATGTTTAGCCTTTAGGTCTAACTTGTGCCAAATGATGCGTTCTAATTATTTTACCTGTTTCTATAATCAAATTAGTTAATAGAGATAAGACGCTTTGCTGGCCAACATAGGAAGTATCCGTCAAAGGTTTCCAGTGTTTGGTATGCAAGTCATTCACTTTCAAATATTCTTCAAAATCATGCAAGGGATGATCGCTAAGTAAATAATTTTGCAATACATCAATCGATTCAAGTTTACTTTCTTTGGTATGAGTGGAACTCCATGGCAATATGGAGCCTAAATAATATCCCACTGATGAAGTATAATCAGCGGCTGTACTCCGATAAGAAATATAAATGTGTGCTAGGCATATAAAAAGTAAACGTGCCTTAGCTTCATCATAGGCAATTGCCGCCGGTACAAGTTCACGGAGTTTATTACGAAATGCAAGTTCTACATCGGCACTGCTATCATATTTATCGACAGTAAGTAAACTACCTAAGACTAAGCGATATAATGTTGCCTTACTCATACAATCGAAGATTTTCTGTCCCTCTACTCCAGTAAAACCTGCCTTTACCAGAATTGTCATTAATCCATCTAGATCAGTATGCTTGGCACAAATCTTATTTATTAATTGCTGATTATTCTTATCCCCATAAGTTAAATCCAATATCGGATACTGCAAAAAACGAAATTTTTTACGTAACTCATCCTTACATGAGGCAAATCCACTATCATCCGCCATTTGCATACTGGAACAATAGGATTTAACATGTTTACAATGATTAGCCAAACGATTAGTCTCGTTCTCGGACAATTCGTTTAAGCCCGTAGCTGACCGCCAGAATAAAGTGCCGCTCTGTGTTTTAAACCAAGTATTATTCTCTTCCAATGTCAATGTTTCTATCACAGGAATCAAACTACCTTTGTCACTAACAATATATTCATGCCATTTAGCATCAGGTGGTATTTTAGAATCTTTATCAACCAATGCGAGCAAATTAAAAATAGAACTATCCTGATAAACAGATGACAAACTAAGAGCGACCGATTCACAAGCACGATTAATATTAGAATTAGGTGAATGGCAATAATCAGCATCAGTATGAAGAATTAATTTTCTTCGAGCATATAAAAAATTCAAGAGTGGTAGTAAATTATCTGTGGAAGCCATCACTTCATAGACTGATTGTTCCTTAAGCAAGCTTTCTAACACAGTAAAAGAATAAAAAGATTCCAATTTTGCAGCAATACTACTCAATGCAAAATCTGTGAATAATAATTGTATTCCTCCCGATAAACTGCTTGCTAAATCTTTAACACGACGAGCTTCCATGTAATTATCCTTATCAATGTAATTGTTTTTATCATTCAGATAAGATAATAAAAAATACTTAAGAATGTCTTAAATTTTAAAAAAATAATTTATTTTCGTTCTTTTCTATCTAATTCGCGCAAATAAGCTAATCGTTCTTTAATTTTTATTTCTAAACCGCGCGCAACTGGCGAGTAATAAACCTGTTTGCTGATTTTTTCAGGCAGATAGCATTCACCCGCCGCATAAGCATCAGGCTCATCATGGGCATAGCGATATGCCCTGCCATAATCCAAGGATTTCATTAATTGAGTCGGTGCATTACGCAAATGGAGCGGTACTTCTAAGGAACCATGTTGACGCGCAGCCTGCATCGCTGCATTAAATGCCGTATAAACAGCATTACTTTTGGGCGCACAAGCCATATAAACCACAGCTTGCGCCAATGTTAATTCACCTTCAGGAGATCCCAATCGCTCATAAACTTCGCAAGCTTCAAGCGCTAAAGTTAATGCTCTGGGATCAGCAAGCCCAATATCTTCACTCGCCATACGAACCACACGCCGCGCAATATATAAGGGATCACAGCCGCCATCCAACATTCGGCATAGCCAATAAAGCGCAGCATCTGGCGAAGAACCTCGCACTGATTTATGCAGGGCTGAAATATGATCATAAAAAGCTTCGCCTTGCTTATCAAAGCGGCGCAAATTCGTTTGCATGACTTCTTCTAATAATTGCGGCGTGACAGTCATACCCTTTTCATTTTCTTGCGCCAAATCCGCCATAATTTCCAGTAAATTTAATACTTGACGCGCATCACCATCGGCTGTTCTTACCATGGCTAGTTGCAATTCATCACTAATATGGATAGCTAATTGTCCTAGACCGCGCTCTCGATCATGCAAGGCAGATTTTAATACTGCCAATAAATCTTCTTCTGTTAATTGTTTAAGGACATAGACACGCGTGCGCGACAATAAGGCATTATTCAATTCAAAAGAAGGATTTTCTGTGGTTGCACCAATTAAAATAAAAATACCTTCTTCCACAAAGGGCAGTAATACATCTTGTTGCGCCTTATTAAAACGATGAACTTCATCGACAAATAAAATTGTTGACTGCTGTTTTACATCTCGTGCTTCTTTGGCTTCTTCCACTACTTTACGAATATCTTTAACACCAGAGAAAACGGCAGATAAGCGTTCAAAACGAGCGCGCGCTTGTGCGGCAATCAATTGTGCGAGCGTTGTTTTACCCACACCAGGCGGCCCCCACAAAATCATGGAATGTAAAATTCCTTGTTCAATGGCACGGCGCAAGGGTTTACCTTCACCCAGTAAATGCGCTTGTCCAATAAATTCTCGAATATTGGCGGGACGCATGCGCGTCGCCAACGGTTGATATAAAGCTTTCTCACCGTCCTTCATTGATCACATCCACATGTGCAGGCGGCACGAAAATAAATAAGGCGGGAGATAAATTAAGATTAAAATGCGCCTGCAAAAAACGAATACGCGTGGTATGTCCTAATTTATCCTGCAATCGCATTTCATTGATTTGACCATGATAAAAACCCATTTGAATTGCAGAAAAATTATCGGAATTTTTTGGGATCAATTCAAACCATTGCCAAGCAGGCGCAGTATTAGGCAAGTTTTTTACTGTGTAATTTTGCATGACTGTAGTCGCATCATGACTTAGCAACAAGGCGGGCGCATCGCCTGTGCCTTGCTTCAATGAGCGTATGGTCACTTGTTCGAGATCAGGATCATAAATCCATAATTTTGTTTGATTAGCGACAATCAATTGCGGAATGGGTTTAATCACCTGCCAACGAAAACGACCTGGCCTTTGAAAGGCAACCCGTCCATTGGCTTGTTGGATAGCCTTACCACGATTATCATAAATAGTTTGATTAAAATTCGCTTGCATACTTTGGACGGTGTTTAATAAGCGGGATAAATCGGCTGCGGGTGTTTGTGCATGGGCGAGGTTGAGAAAAATAAAAGTGATGAAAGAAATAAAAATGCTGAGAGAGTTTTTTTTCATGGGATTACCTTAAGTTATTTTCTGTTATTGTTGATAGCCTTGGAGACGGCGGCCCTCACCCCCTGCCCCTCTCCCCTCGCAAAAAGCGCTCCGGGAGAGGGGAGCGTCCTTAAGTTATTTCGAAGAGAAAATTTAGAACTCTCCCCTCTCCCGGAGCGCTTTTTGCGAGGGGAGAGGGGCAGGGGGTGAGGGTGCTTTTTACGCCGGTGGCGCTGCCAACACCTCACGCGATCCACTATTATCCATCGAACTCACCACACCCGCCACTTCCATGTCCTCCATCATCCGTGCTGCGCGGTTATAACCAATCCGCAAACGTCTCTGCACCAATGAAATCGACGCACGACGGCTTTCTGTCACAATACGCACGGCATCATCATACAAGGGATCATGCTCACCACCTGCGCCATCACCTGCCCCTGTTTCACCGATTTCATCGGTCACTTCATAAATATACTCAGGTTGACCAGCGCTTCGCCAGGCAGCAACAACACGATGCACTTCTTCATCGGCCACATAGGCACCATGCACACGACTCGGCACACCCGCACCTGGCGGTAAATAAAGCATATCGCCATGTCCTAATAATTGTTCCGCACCTTGTTGATCCAAAATAGTGCGTGAATCAATTCTCGATGATACTTGAAAGGCAATGCGTGTCGGAATATTTGCTTTAATTAAACCCGTGATTACATCAACTGATGGTCTTTGTGTTGCAAGAATTAAATGGATACCCGCAGCACGCGCTTTTTGTGCAATGCGTGCAATCAAATCTTCAACCTTTTTACCCACCACCATCATCATGTCAGCCAATTCATCGGCAATAACCACAATGAGCGGCAAGGCTTGCAATTGCATTTTTGCAGATTCTTCATCAGTAACTAAGGCACCTGGCATGAGTAAGGGCTGACCTTGTTTAATCGCATCACTCACTTTTTGATTGTAACCTGCAAGGTTACGCACGCCGAGAGATGCCATTAGCCGATAACGCTTATCCATCTCCGCCACACACCAACGCAAAGCATTCGCCGCATCTTTCATATCCGTAATGACCGGCGTCAATAAATGGGGAATACCATCATAGACGGATAATTCCAGCATTTTTGGATCAATCAAGATGAGACGCAATTGTTCCGGTGTTGACTTGTATAACATGCTCAAGACCATGGCATTTAAACTCACCGATTTTCCTGAACCCGTGGTACCGGCAACTAATAAATGCGGCATTTTCATCAAATCAACAACGACCGGATTACCGGAAATATCCTTGCCCAATACTAAACTCACTGGCGAACGTGATTGCGTATAACGTTGTGATTCAAACATTTCACGCAGAGTGACCAATTCACGATTTTCATTGGGAATTTCCAAGCCAATAACTGATTTACCAGGAATCACTTCGACAATGCGCACACTCACTGTTGATAGAGAACGTGCAATATCTTTGGCAAGCCCAACGATTTTACTGACCTTAATACCTGGCGCTAAATCTAATTCAAAACGAGTAATGACAGGCCCAGGATGCACTGCAACTACTTTAGCTTCTACACCAAAATCAGATAATCGCTGCTCAACCAATTGTGATAATTCTTCTAAGGAAATATTTGAAAATGCTTTTTCTGCCGCAGGTGATGGCGGACTTAATAAGCTCAAGGGCGGCAAACTACCCGGCGTCATTTTAATACTGCTATCAATTTCAATTTTCTTTTTTTCACGTATTTGTTCGATTTTGCTAATCACCGGCGGCTTACTAATAATCGGTGCAGCAGGCAAGGGTGCCAACATCATCGGTTCTTCTAACACCGTGCGCCGCTTATTTTGCATGATGGGTTCAGCTTTTTTTACTGGTTTTAGAGCGGCTCTACGCGCCTTCCATGCAAGCAGATTAGCCCAAGCCTTAGCTAAATATTCTTTTACAATATCGATTAATCCCAGCCAAGATAAGCCCGTGACCAAAGTAATACCGCACAATAATGTCGTAATGAATAGCAAAGTGCTGCCAATTTTATTTAACACAAGCCGCAAACTATCACCCAATATGCCGCCAATAATACCGCCAGATTCAACGGGTAAATGTGATTTAGTATGCCAATAAAAGCTGACCAAGCCGCACATGCTGCAAATCAAAAAAATCCATCCAAGACATTTAAAAATCCATTCTCTTGGCGACTTTGTGATTTCCTGCTCACGCATCCATAACCAACTCGATAAGACAATTAAGGGCGGCAAAAGATAGGCGACCAAACCAAATAGCGATAAGAAAATATCTGCTGTCCAAGAACCAAAGCGTCCACAGCCATTTTTGACCTTGCCCTCAAGGCCCGTACTCGACCATCCTGGATCATCAACATGATAGGTGATAAATGAAACGAGTAAAAAAACAGCGCATGCGATTGCGACCAAAAATATGCCTTCACGCAAGCGATGGCGCATCTGCACCGATAAGGGTCTGCGTTTTTTATTATCAATTGCCTGTTTATAACGATTTTTCATAAAGTATCTGTTTACCCATTAAACTCCTTTCCGTACTATATAACGTCCTATATGACCTAGGCAAAAATATTCTTGAGAAGCAAACAACTATGACTATAAAACATCATCGTCTTATTATTTTAGGCGCAGGCCCCGCTGGCTGGACGGCCGCGGTCTATGCAGCACGTGCTAATTTAAAACCGCTTTTGTTGACGGGTTTGATCCCTGGCGGCCAATTAAGCTTGACCACTGATGTCGATAATTGGCCAGGCGGTGTAGAAGGATTACAAGGCCCAGACTTAATGGAAAGCATGAAGAGTCACGCAGAACGCTTTAATACTGAAGTGGTTTTTGACGAAATCACTTCGGCCGATTTAAAACAAAGGCCTTTTGTTTTAAAAGGCGAACATACTTACACCTGCGATGCCCTCATTATTGCAACGGGTGCTAGCGCCAAATACCTAGGCCTAGCTTCAGAAGAAGCCTTTAAAGGCAAAGGTGTTTCAGCTTGCGCGACTTGCGATGGCTTTTTTTATCGTAATCAAAAAGTCGTGGTCGTAGGCGGTGGCAATACGGCCGTGGAAGAAACGCTTTATTTAGCTAATCTAGCCTCACATGTCACCTTGGTTCATCGACGTGATAAATTCCGTGCAGAAAAAATTATGATTGATCATCTTGAACAGAAAAAAACAGCGACTGGTAAAATTGATATTGCTTGGAATAGTGAAGTGGATGAAATTCTGGGTAATGAACAAGGTGTCACTGGTATTCGCTTGAAGAACAAGGAAACGGGCGAAAAAACTGAGCTTGATGCAACAGGCGTCTTTATCGCTATTGGTCATAAACCAAATACCGATATTTTTGCTGGTCAATTAGACATGGATGCAACCGGTTATTTGCAAGTCAAAAGTGGTGCCTTGCAAAATGCAACGGCAACCAATATTCCTGGCGTATTTGCAGCGGGTGACGTATCTGATCCTACTTATCGGCAAGCCATCACGGCAGCAGGAACGGGTTGTATGGCAGCACTGGATGCAGATAAATACTTGGATAATTTGGCCATGGAAAAGAAATTAGCAACTGAGACGAAATAGGATATAATTGCGAACACCTTAACATAATTAAACTGAGATGGAGACCCATGGCAAAAGAAGAACAGATTGAAATGGAAGGTAGTGTCATTGATACCCTCCCCAATACGATGTTTCGCGTACAATTAGAAAATGGTCATATCGTTCTTGCCCATATTTCTGGCAAAATGCGTAAAAACTATATTCGTATTTTAAAAGGCGACAAAGTGACCGTCGAAATGACGCCTTATGACTTGTCCAAAGGCCGTATTACCTTCCGTCACAAAGAAGGCGGTGGTGGTAAACCGGTTGAGAAAAAAGCAGAATAAATATTCATTTATTAACTATCACGAGAGGCTTCTATGAATTCACAATGGAATAATCAAACAGTCGTGACACGCGGCAGAGATGCGAGCTTATCCAATGCGAGCTTCATGAGCAGAGTCTATTTGTGGATGATGATTGGCTTGGTGATCAGCGGCTCCGTTGCCTATCAAGTCGCAAACACACCTCCCTTCATCAACTATTTACTCTCTCATACCTTCATCATGATTGGCCTCATCATCTTGCAATTAGGCGCCGTCATTGTCTTATCAGCCGCCATTAACCGCATGAGTACAGCCATCTCTGCCAGCATTTATGTACTTTATACTGCACTGACAGGCATTACTTTTTCAGTGATCTTTTTAGTCTATACAGCACAAAGCATTAGCCAAGTATTTTTCATCACCGCCTTTGCTTTTACTGGCTTAAGTTTATTTGGCTATGCGACCAAACGTGACTTGGGGCCAGTGGGTTCTTTTTGCATGACGGGTTTATTTGGTTTAATTGGTTTTATGCTCGTTGCCATGATTTTTCCTTCCATCCAAACCACGGCTGTTTCTCTGACAATCAACACGCTAGGCATTTTAATTTTTGCAGGCTTAACTGCTTATGACACGCAAAAAATTAAAAATTTTAATACGCCAGGTGCTTCTGCTGATGAATTAAGAAAACTTACGATTCAAGGTGCTTTGGCCTTGTATTTGGATTTCATTAATTTATTTTTGAATTTGCTGCGATTGTTTGGGGATAGGAAGTAGACACATATGTTTGTCTTTGCAGCGGTGTTCGTCGTTGCGGAAGCGTTCGTCGTTGTGGAGGCGCCCGTCGTTGCGAGGAGTGCTTTTTACGACGAAGCAATCCAGGCTTCGACTTTTATAAAAAAGCAATATTTGACAAAAGTCGAAGCCTGGATTGCTTCGTCGTAAAAAGCACTCCTCGCAACGACGGGCGCTTCCGCAACGACGGACCTATTCACACTAATCAGCTACCACTCCCACCTTTACCATAACGTAATTCATACCCCGACACACTCTGCGTCGTCTCTGTCACAACTCCACCAGAAGAGCCAAACTGCCGCGGATCAAAACCCCGCCCCTTCTGATCTGTCTCCTTGCTCAAAGTCTTTTCTATCTCCAGAGCTTTCCTTTCCTCTTCCAACTTTTTCTTTTCTTCCGCTAATTCTCTATTTCCCTTTTCATGCGTGAAATTTAGCAGCGTACTAATATGCTGATTCATCGGACAAGATTTATATATCAAATAAGCCGTATAATACTCTCTCACCAAGGGATCCCAATCCACTTCAGAACAGCCCGTATTTGTCATATCCTGAAATGACAGGATAGCGTGTATTTGCTTTTTTAACAGGAGCGCCAGACTATCACCTTCAATATCTTGCAGCCAATAAAAAGCTTGGATCGCACGACCAATGATAGAAGAATCTGCTCCCTTGCGCCTCATACTCAAATATTCAATATTGTCGTGCGCCAAGGGACTATCTTTTTCAGTTTCATTACCACGATTAAATACAAAATCAGCCAGTACTACTCTAGCTAACTTTTTGACTTCTTCAGTCACGCCTTTTTCCATCATTAATAGGCAATGCGAAATAACTTTGGCATGATATTGATTTTCCTTTGTTGCATATTGACTGTAGACATCGGCTACAAATTGCGTGGCTCTTAGGGGTTGTAGTGCAATATAACTTTCAGTGAATTCTTTTAATATCGCTTCATCTTCATCATTCTTCTTTTCTACTAATTCAGTGATTTTATTTTCATAGATTTGATGGATTGCCGTTTTTTCTTCTTCATTCATCGACTGATAACGATACCTTATCAAACTATAAAGCTTTGCATTTTCACCCATCAAAGCAAAAATTTCAAATAGATATGGCAGAGAAATTAAGAAATGGCTTGTCTCCACAGCAAATTTCCCTGGCGTCTTCCAGACCCTGCCTCTAAATCGCAAGTTAATAAACTCAACATCTGACTTAATCAATGAATCGTCTCGACTCAGCATCCATTCAAGTACTTTTGTTTGAGCATTTGTGGCAGCATAATAGATCAAACCAGCTCGATGCTTATCCCCTTTTAATGACAATCCCTGCTCTTCAATCAACCACTTTACAACGTCAAGATGACCATTCTGAGCTGCCAGCTCCACAGGAGAGTGAGAGTAGCGATCTTGATTAACCACACGTAATGACCATCCCATTCTAGCCGCGTATTTTAGTAGATCAAGATCACCACATCTCGCTGCTGTCAGCACCAGTACACAAGCTGGTATATTATTCAAAATTAATAAAGCATTCTCCTGATCGCGGTATTTCGAAAGATGAAATCCTGGAAGATTTATTTGCTTATTAAGCAGTAATACAAGTTGTTTTTCATCTTCCAGCATCGCTTTGAGCATGGCATCAAATAGAAGAATATGCTTAGCTTGATAAGCAAGCTGTATGGGATACTCACCATTTTTATCTGGTATTTGCTTAGCACCTTGTTTTAATAAGAATGCAACAAAATCATCAACTGCATCAGTGCGATGTTCGATTGCGGATTCTACGGCTAGATGTAAGAAAGTGATATCATCAAACCATTTTCTATTACAAATAAATCGAGTGCTGACACCGTCATACAAATAAGAAAAAATAGAAAAATTTCTATTTTTGATAGCCCAATGAACAAGCTGAAACCATTGCATTGATGTAAAGGACTTCAGCCCGCGTATTAATTCATATACATTGTCTATCGTCTCTTGATCCCTAAGAAAGATGATACGATGAATAAAATCTTCTGCTGACTTCACCGAGAGTAATTGATTTGCGCGCATCGACACAACACCTCGTCTCTATTTTTGTATAATATCGCGCAATTATAGCAAAATGGCCAGTTTTTGTCAAATTGGCCATTTATCTTAACTAGCTGATTATCAAGCCTTAGTCACCGCGGTATCCAGCATATCTTCAATCAAAAATTTAATCTTCCCCTTATCAATCGTCACCTTGACATGACCACCCGTACTCAATTTGCCAAATAACAATTCTTCTGCCAAAGGTTTTTTAATTTGCTCTTGAATCAATCGCGCCATCGGTCTTGCGCCCATTTTTTTATCGTAACCATTCTTTCCCAACCAAGCGCGCGCTTCTTCATCCACTTCTAAAATCACATGACGCGCTTCTAATTGATTTTCTAATTCAGCAATAAATTTATCGACCACCGATAAAATCGTTTTCATATCAAGCGCGCTAAATTGAATAATCGCATCTAGGCGATTACGAAATTCGGGTGAAAACACGTGTTGCACGGCGACCATGACATCACTTGCCGCATCTTCTGTGGTAAATCCAATATTCGATTTATCTGCAATATCCGCACCCGCATTCGATGTCATGATTAACACCGTGTGACGAAAATCAGTCTTACGGCCATTCATATCAGTGAGCGTTCCATGATCCATAATTTGTAATAATAAATTATAAACATCGGGATGCGCCTTTTCGATTTCATCTAATAAAACGATAGAATGCGGTGTTTTATTCACAGCTTCCGTCAATAAACCCCCTTCATCATAGCCCACATAGCCAGGCGGTGCGCCAATTAAACGTGAGACAGAATGACGTTCCATATATTCAGACATATCAAAACGAATTAATTCTACGCCTAAAATACTTGCTAATTGCTTACAAACCTCAGTCTTACCCACGCCTGTTGGTCCAATAAATAAAAATGAACCGATGGGTTTATTGGGATCACGTAAACCTGAACGCGCTAATTTGACAGCAGCACCCAAGGTTTCAATCGATTGATCTTGACCAAAGATCATCATCTTCAAATTACGCACTAAATTTTTTAAGACTTCACGATCTGAAGATGAAACATTACGTTCAGGCACACGCGCAATTTTCGCTACCATTTTTTCAATGTCAGCCACCTCAATTAATTTTTTACGATTAGCTTCTGGTAATAAATATTGATAAGCACCGACTTCATCGACCAAATCAATGGCCTTGTCTGGCAAATGTCTATCACTAATATATCTCGCTGATAATCGTGCCGCAGCATCCAGCGCCTCATTGGTATATTCCAAACTATGATGCGCTTCCAATCTGCCGCGCAAACCTTTTAATATTTCGATGGTTTGTTCAATCGTAGGTTCTTTCACATCAATTTTTTGAAAACGTCTATCCAAGGCATGATCTTTTTCAAAAACAGATCGATATTCTTTATAAGTCGTCGAGCCAATACAAGTTAATTCGCCTGATGCTAATAAAGGTTTTATCAAATTAGACACATCCATCAAACCACCTGATGCTGCACCTGCACCAATGATGGTATGGATTTCATCAATAAATAAAATCGCGCCTTTTTGTTCTTTTAATTGATGTAAAACACTTTTCAGACGCTTTTCAAAATCGCCGCGATACTTTGTGCCCGCCAATAAACTGCCTAAATCCAGGGAATAAATCACACTTTCATGTAAAATACTGGGCACGGTTTTTTCAAGAATCAAACGTGCTAAACCTTCGGCAATGGCCGTTTTACCCACACCCGCTTCACCGACTAACAGAGGATTATTTTTACGTCGACGACATAATACTTGGATTGTACGTTCAATTTCTTCTTCGCGACCAATCAAGGGATCAATCAAACCCATTTTTGCACGTACATTTAAATTCGTGGTATAGAGTTCCAATGGACTGCTGCCATTTTCTTCACTCCCATTTTCCATTTCTTCAGAAGAAGAAAATTGATTGAAGGCATGGTCCTGTGATGTTGATTTGGGTTTGGCCGTACCATGTGCAATATAATTAACGACATCAAGACGGCTAATACTTTCTTGTCGGATAAAATAGACACTTTGACTTTCTTGTTCACTGAAGATGGCTGCCAAGACATTGGCGCCAGAGACTTCTGTTTTACCAGCAGATTGCACTTGAAACACAGCGCGTTGAATCACGCGTTGAAAGCCTAGCGTGGGTTGTGTATCTCTATCATGCACATTGAGTGGAATAACAGGCGTAGTGCGATCAATAAATTCAGCGAGATTAGAGCGCAGACGGCTGATGTTTGCACCGCAGGCTTTGAGTACTTCCAAAGCTGAAACATTGTCTAATAGCGCAAGCAAGAGGTGTTCTACTGTCACAAATTCATGCCGCCTCGTACGCGCCTCTTTAAACGCTACATTGAGTGTATATTCGAGTTCTTTATCCAGCATTGCTGTTTCCTCCTCGTTATATACTCCTGTTTCACTTCTTATTATAACTTATGCAGCCTCCATACTGCAGAAAAGTGGGTGATCGTTCCCTCTTGCAAAATCCAAAACTTGCTGCACCTTGGATTCGGCAAAATCTTTACTAAATACGCCGCAAATCGCCATTCCTTCTACATGTGCATCCATTGCCCTTGCCACCGCTTGACGTCTATCCAAATAAAAGTACTTTTCTAATACACTGACGACAAAGGCCAATGGAGTAAAATCATCATTATGTACAACAACTTGGTATAGGGCCGGCCTCTCTAACGAGGCTGCATTTTCCACTAACCAATTTGAATATTCTCTGTTTTCCTCACTTTTCATGCTTTCATACCTGTTATATAGACGACAAAAACCCCATTTTCCTTAGTTGGAAAATATATATTTTGAACCCGTAAATTACATCTATAATTAGAGGGATAGCTGGGATAAAAATATGCAGAAATTGTACACTATTACGGTTGAATGGTCAATGTAAGATCAATTTCTCTGCGGGGTCAAACCCTCACCCCCTGCCCCTCTCCCCTCGCAAAAAGCGCTCCGGGAGAGGGGAGAGTTCTTTACTATTCCGAGGGGAAAATTTAGAGCTCTCCCCTCTCCCGGAGCGCTTTTTGCGAGGGGAGAGGGGCAGGGGGTGAGGGCCGCCATCAATTCACATATGCCTAACCATCGCCTCCCCAAACCCCGACGAACTCACTTCCTTAGCATCACTCATCAACCTCGCAAAATCATAAGTCACTGTTTTTGCCGAGATAGCCCCCTCCATGCCTCGAATAATTAAATCAGCCGCCTCATGCCAGCCCATATGCCTCAACATCATTTCAGCCGATAAAATGAGCGACCCAGGATTTACTTTATTCTGCCCTGCATATTTGGGCGCCGTACCATGTGTCGCTTCAAACATGGCAATGTTGTCACTCATGTTCGCGCCCGGTGCAATACCAATACCACCCACCTGTGCAGCCAAAGCATCAGAAATATAATCGCCATTCAAATTTAAAGTGGCAATGACACTATAATCGATGGGGCGCAGTAAAATTTGCTGCAAAAAGGCATCGGCAATCACATCTTTAATAATAATATCCTTCCCCGTTTCTGGATTTTTCATCACTTGCCAGGAACCGCCATCCAAGGGTTTTGCGCCAAATTCAGTGCGCGCCACTTCATAGCCCCAATCACGAAAGCCGCCTTCTGTGAATTTCATGATATTGCCCTTATGCACGAGGGTGACAGAATCTTTTTGATGATCGATAGCATACTGAATTGCCTTGCGCACCAAACGTGCTGTTCCCTCTTGTGACACTGGTTTAATCCCGATACCGCAATGACTAGGAAAGCGTATCTTTTTCACTTTCATATTATTTTGTAAAAATTGAATGACTTCTTTGGCTTCATTGCTATCTGCCGGCCATTCAATACCCGCGTAAATATCTTCAGAATTTTCGCGGAAAATAACCATATTCGTATTCCAAGGTTCTTTTACCGGACTAGGCACACCTGCAAAATAACGCACTGGCCGCAAACAAACATATAAATCCAAATCCTGGCGCAAGGTCACATTCAATGAACGAATACCGCCGCCAACTGGCGTCGTTAATGGCCCCTTAATCGACACGACAAATTCACGTACGGCTTCAATCGTTTCCTTGGGCAGCCAAGTGTTATCGCCATAGAGTTTGACTGCTTTTTCTCCTGCATATATTTCCATCCAATGAATGGCGCGCTGCCCGCCATAGGCTTTTTCGACCGCTGCATTCACCACATGCTGCATCACTGGCGTAATGTCAACGCCAATGCCATCGCCTTCTATAAAGGGAATAATGGGCTGATCGGGGACATTTAGACTACGATTGGTAGCATTCACTGAAATTTTCCGGCCCGAAGCGGGCGGCGTAATATGTTGATAAGTCATGGTAAAATCCTTTTGTGAAATGATGCCCATGGTAACAAGCGTATTCAATGCAAACAATAGTTCGATTATAATGCCCTGCATGATAACTTCCCCACTTGATATAATCGTTGGCATGTCCGGAGGCGTTGATTCTTCCGTTGCTGCTTATTTACTCAAAGAAGCCGGTCATCGGGTGGAAGGCGTTTTCATGAAAAACTGGGAAGGGGATGATACTGAGACTTATTGTTCCGCCGCCAATGATATTGCCGATGCACAAGCCGTCTGTGATTTATTAGAAATTAAATTACACCTAGTCAATTTTGCTGATCAATATTGGCAGCATGTTTTTACTTATTTTCTTGAAGCCTATCGCGCAGGTTATACCCCCAATCCCGATATTCTATGTAATAAAGAAATTAAATTTCGCGCCTTTCTCGATTATGCCAAACAACATGGCGCTGATTTTATCGCAACAGGCCACTACGCACGCATTGAAAGATCTTCACAGCAGACACGTTTATTAAAAGGCCTTGATCCCCAAAAAGATCAAAGTTATTTTTTGAGTGCTTTAACAGAAGCACAATTAAAGCATAGTCTTTTTCCTATTGGTGAATTACCCAAACAAGATGTACGTGCCATCGCTAAGAAAATTGGCTTGGCCAATCATGCAAAAAAAGATAGCACAGGCATTTGTTTTATTGGCGAACGTAAATTCAAAACTTTTTTAAATGAATATTTAGCTGCACAACCTGGCCGCATTGAAACGCTTGATGGTGACATCCTCGGTCAACATGATGGCCTCATGTTTTATACCATCGGTCAACGTCAGGGCTTAAAACTAGGCGGACAAAAAGGCCGAATAGAAGCGGCTTGGTATGTGGTTGAAAAAAATATCAAGCAAAATATTTTAATTGTCGCACAAGGCAATGATCATCCTGCTTTATTTAAACAAAACTTGACCGTGCGAAACATTCATTGGATTAATGATGCACCCCATTTACCCATGCAACTCATGGCAAAGACGAGATATCGCCAAACAGATCAAGCTTGCGAAATCAGCCTGAATCAGGATTGCTATGAAGTGAAATTTAAACAAGCACAACGCGCTATTACCCCAGGACAGGCTGTCGTTTTTTATCAAGATGATATTTGCCTAGGCAGTGGTATGATTGAATGAGAAATAATTATTAGGAGTTAGAGATGGATGCATTAATGGCTTTATCACCGCTTGACGGCCGTTACCAGGAAAAAGTAAATCAATTACGCCCTATTTTTAGTGAATATGGTTTAATGAAATTTCGCATTGCGATTGAAATTCGCTGGTTGGAAACCTTAATTGAATTTATCAAACTGCCGCCCTTAAATTCAAACGCAATAAAATTATTAAATGACATCATCGTCAACTTTTCTTCGGAAGATGCAACGCGTGTCAAAGAAATAGAATTTGGTATCAATCATGATGTGAAAGCAATTGAATATTATATTAAGGAATGTATTGCTGATCATGCAGAATTAAAGAGCATCAGTGAATTTATTCACTTTGGCTGCACCTCGGAAGATATTAATAATCTTGCCTATGGACTCATGCTGCAAAGTGCGCGCGAGCAATGTATTCTGCCTGCTTTAAATGACATGATCACCTTATTGAAAAAAATTGCACATGAACATGCCACGCTCGCTATGCTTGCACGCACCCATGGTCAAGCTGCCACACCAAGCACACTCGGCAAGGAAATTGCCAATGTCATTGCGCGCGTACAAAGACAAATTAAGCAATTAAATGAGGCTGAATTACTGGGTAAAATGAATGGCGCCTCGGGGAATTATAATGCTCTTGCCATCACCTATCCCGAAATAGATTGGCAGAATGTCAGTAAAAAATTCGTGAGTAAATTAGGTTTAACTTGGAATCCTTACACCACACAAATTGAACCGCATGATTGTCTCGCCGAATTATTTGCCATCATGATTCGCATCAATACGATTCTCATTGATTTTTGCCGCGATATTTGGGGATATATTTCCATCAATTATTTCACACAGAAATCCCTTGCTAATGAAGTGGGATCCTCCACCATGCCGCATAAAGTCAATCCCATTGATTTTGAAAATGGCGAAGGCAATCTTGGCATTGCCAATGCCTTGTTTGAACACATGGCAGCAAAATTACCCATTTCACGCTGGCAACGCGATCTATCTGATTCTACTGTGTTGCGTAATATTGGCGTGGCTTTTGGGCATAGCATGCTTGCTTATCAATCCATTTGCAAAGGTATTGCTAAATTACAAGCGAATCAGGCTGTGATTGAAGCTGATCTCAATCAACATTGGGAAGTATTAGCAGAAGCGGTGCAAACCGTGATGCGCCGTTATAATCTGGAACAACCTTATGAAAAATTAAAGGCCTTTACTCGGGGTAAGCGCATTGATCAACAGATGCTTAAGGAATTTATTCGCGAATTAGCTTTGCCTGATAATGTGAAGCAGGAATTATTAAAATTGACACCTGCAAGCTATCTCGGTTATGCGGATGAATTGGCAAAGCAGATTTAATTCGATATGACATAAAGTTTATGAGCGGAGGCATTGCATGTTATTGAAGGGTTCGTCGTTGCGCAGACGTTCGTCGTTGCGAGGAGTGCTTTTTACGACGAAGCAATCCAGGCTTCGACTTTTATAAAAAAGCAATATTTGATAAAAGTCGAAGCCTGGATTGCTTCGTCGTAAAAAGCACTCCTCGCAACGACGAACGTCTGCGTAACGACGAACCTCCTCGCAACAACGGACGCTTTCGCAACAACGGACGCTTTCGTAACGACGAACCCCTTTTCGTAAGCCCATAAAAAATCCTTATTACACAATAGGATTTAACTCATTTTCTCTTTTCCACTTGAGAAATATGATAAACTGATAAAGTCTGTTAATGAAGTTTCCAGATTAAGCTCAAAAGGACGCCAGCATGTTTTTCTATCAGGCGATACGAAATAAGCTTACTAACTGGTTAATTCACGAACCACCGCTTCCCGGTGTCATACCCTATGATTTTAATCGTCTTAAATATGAAATTCGTCCCGGTGATGTCCTACTCATAGAAGGCCGCAGCCGCATCAGCAGCGTCATTCGCACCATTACCCAAAGTCCTTGGACCCATGCTGCTCTTTATATTGGCCGTCTAGTCGATTTTGAAGATGAAGAATTACAGCGCGTAATTCGACAGCATATTGATGTCAAAGACAATACTCGACTTATTATTGAGGACATGATTGATAAGGGTACTATTGCGAGCCAGCTTAGTTTATATCGTCATCATCATATTCGTATTTGCCGACCGATAGGCATTACACCTTCGGACATGCATCTCGTTATCGACTACGCGATTAAAGCCTTGGGCCAACCTTACAACATGCGTCAATTACTCGATTTAACAAGATTTATGCTGCCTTGGACTATCTTGCCAAGACGCTGGGGTTCTAGTTTATTTCGCACCTCAACCGGTGAGCCTGAAAGTGGTATTTGTTCTTCATTAATTGCAGAAGCATTTTCTTCCGTACAATTTCCTATTCTACCTTTTGTTCAAACGGATTCCGCGGAAGGCATTGAAATATTTCAACGTAATCCCCATCTTTTTACGCCCAAAGATTTCGATTATTCACCTTATTTTGAAATTATTAAATATCCCCTTTTTAATCCAGATGAACCACTTCCCTATTATCGACGCCTACCTTGGACAAAAAGCGGATTCTTACATCAAGATCATGGCATTCTCACACTGCCAGAAGAAGCAGAAAAACGCACATCCATTTTTCAGCGGCGCAAAATTAAAAAAACTGAAGAAAGCAATTCACATTCTGAAGACAAGGAATAGCTATGCTGAAAAAATATTTATACTTCATCATACCGACATTGTCTGCCTATCTACTCACGCCATCTATTTGTGTTGCGCTATTATGTCCGACTAATTTCAATCAATTTGATCTAGGTGATAGCATGGATCAAGTCATACAGCAATGCGGTAAACCTGATAGTCAAAATGAATCGACAAAAAAAGATGATGCTAATATACCGCAAGAATGGACTTATCTCGTTCCACAAACTGTTGCAACCAGTACAGCTTATTCAACACAGGGCACACTTAAGACCACCTTGATCTTCGATAAAGATGGCAAGGCAATGAATATTAGTGTGAATGGCATTGGTGTGGGTGAAAGCAGCATTTGTAATAATATTTCAATTCAACTAGGTGATACGCGAGATAAGGTCGAAAAAGCTTGCGGTAAACCTGTCACCATTGTTAAACAACCGCCGCCTGATTCAAAACCACCGGCTGATATTAAGGTGACTGAATTTATTTATAATACGAATCCGCCGCTGCATTTGATTTTTGAAGATGGGAAGTTGAAGGAGACGAAGTAGGTAACAACAGCCCTCACCCCCTGCCCCTCTCCCCTCGCAAAAAGCGCTCCGGGAGAGGGGAGAGTCCTTTACTATTTCGAGGAGAAAATTTAGAACTCTCCCTTCTCCCCTCGCAAAAAGCGCTCCGGGAGAGGGGAAAGTCCTTTACTATTCCGAGGAGAAAATTTAGAACTCTCCCTTCTCCCCTCGCAAAAAGCGCTCCGGGAGAGGGGAAAGTCCTTTACTATTCCGAGGGGAAAATTTAGAACTCTCCCCTCTCCCGGAGCGCTTTTTGCGAGGGGAGAGGGGCAGGGGGTGAGGGCCGCTCTGCCACGAATCACCCCTTCCTCCCCTCCGTCGCAATACTCAATACCACCTGCTTCGCACTATCATCACTCTCCCAAGGCCTCATATAAATCAAACGAATTTTAATTTGCTGCGGCACTTGAAAAGCAGCAGGCTTCACAAGAAAGGTCCAAGTTTCATATCCCGACGCGCCCATCAATTTTATTTCTGGTAATTTTCTTTCTGGCGCTTGAAAATCATGCTTCACTGGCGTAATGAAATTCGCATTATATTCCCGTAAAAACCAAGAATAACCCGTTGTCGGATTTGACTTTAAACGAAAACTAAACATTGGCTGCTTTTCTGTGACCGAAATATTTTTCGTATTTTCCATATAAACAGGAATAGTTTTATTCGCATCACTGGCAGCAAAAACAAAATTCATTGACAGCAATAAACAAGCCATTAAAACCAACACTATTTTATTTTTCATTTCCTTCACTCCATTCGCGTAATTTATTTAATAATACTTGCTCTACACCCGCATCAACCGTCGTTTTCACCGCCGAATACCAAAAACGCTCATCAGAAAAATCACGGCATTTAACCGCATCTTTCTCTGTCATTAAAATAGGACAAGATGACAGGCCAGCAAAATCCGCTGCCTGATATAAATGATGATCCGGAAATACATGCTCTTCTATCTTCAATCCTGCTTGTTTTAGAGCCCTAAAAAAACGTTG
Source organism: Gammaproteobacteria bacterium (assembly GCA_013287745.1). GTDB lineage: Bacteria > Pseudomonadota > Gammaproteobacteria > DSM-16500 > DSM-16500 > Aquicella. The sequence continues at coordinate 4,330 of JABDDF010000007.1, read as the reverse complement.
CGGATGACCAATGCCTGCAACAGCATGCACAGGCTGCCTTAATTCTGCAAATGTCATACTGCGCTTAGCATCATTCAAAGAAATACAATGCATTGGTGTGAGCGTCATAGCAAAGGCAGCGCTATTTGTCTGCGGGAATACTCCTCCCGTATAAATCACCATATCGGCTTGATCTAAACGATGCACTGGCTCACGCAAAGGTCCGGCTGGCAATAAACATTGATTACCCAATCCCCGCTCGGCATCCACCATGACAATTTCAAAACTACGGGCTAATCGATAATGTTGCAAACCATCATCACTGATAACAACATCACAGGCATTCTGTTGTAAAAGATATTCAACTGCTTTCACTCGATCTACACCAATCACCACAGGACAGTTTGCATTGGCTAATAATAACAGCGCTTCATCACCGACTTCCGCGACTTTATCATCAACTGATACTTGCCGCGGCATGATTTGCTGCCGGCCACCTACACCGCGGCTTACAATACCAGGTTGATAACCCTGAGCACGCAGGAAATGAGCGAGCCAAATGACAAAGGGTGTCTTACCCGTGCCGCCTATCGTGATATTACCAACAACAATAAGAGGCATTGCAAATTTTCGTATTTTATAAAAACGAGATTGATAAAAGCGACGTCTGATCGCAATGATAAAACCAAACAAGCATGAAAAAGGTAACAAGAAATAAGCCAAGGGATGCAAGGATTTTGCGTACCAAAAATTGGGTTGCTTAATTTTCATTGACCACACCCAAGAGCGGCGCTTCTTTAAATTGCATGCGATAGAGCTTGGCATAATGCCCATTATTTGCGATTAATTCTTGATGATTACCTATTTCCGCAATCCGGCCCTCATCCATCACAATAATTTTATTAGCATGTTCAACCGTTGATAAGCGATGTGCAATCACCAAGGTCGTGCGTGTTTTTATTAATTCATCTAAGGCAACTTGAATATAACGTTCTGACTCAGTGTCCAAGGATGAAGTCGCTTCATCTAAAATTAAAATGGGCGCATCTTTTAATAAGGCCCTTGCAATAGCTAAACGCTGTCTTTGACCACCCGATAGCAAGACACCATTTTCACCGATCAAGGAATCAAAACCCTGGGGTAATTGCTCGATGAATTCTAAAGCATGGGAAGCTTGTGCGGCAGCATAGACTTCTTCTTGCCTAACCTGATTGAAACGTCCATAAGCAATATTGTTATAAACCGTATCATGAAACAAGCTGACATGCTGAGAAACAAAGGCAAATTGTCTGCGTAAATCAGTCAAGCGATAATCATTGATAGAGACATCATCCAATTGAATGCTGCCCGTAAATTCATTATAAAAACGCGGCAGCAAACTCACCAAAGTAGATTTGCCACTACCTGAACGACCCACCAAGGCCACCACTTCACCTGGTTCAACCGTAAATGAAATATCCTGCAAAATATTTCTATTATCATCATAAGCAAAATTAACTTGTGAAAATTGAATCTTGCCGCGCGCGCGGTGTAAATTTAGTTGACCGCGATCTTCTTCTGGTTTTTCATCGATTAATTCAAAGACATTTTGCGCGCCTGCCAAACCACGATACAATTTATTTTGTACGAAGGCCAAATCCTTCATCGGTTTTAATAAACCCAGCATGGCTGCAATCATCGAAACAAAACCACCGGCCGTTAAAACAGCGCCAGCTACATCTAGCGTTGCAATATATAAAGTGAGTGCTAAGGCACCCGCTACAATAAATTGCACAGCAGAAACACTGATGCTGCGCGTCGCCACCATTTTCATTTCACGTTGACGATTGATGCGTGTTGCCTTATTAAATTTATCTGCCTCATGAATTTGACCTTCAAAGGCACGCACGACTTTATAAGCTTCAATATTTTCTTCTGCACAATGACTAATATCGCCGATAGATGCCTGGGTACTCAAACTTAGGCGACGAATACGTAAACTCGCCACACGCATGATAATCGTGACCATGGGCAGCAATACAAAATACAGCAAGGTTAATTTCCAACTAATCGAAAACATGACAATGATCAAGCCAAGCACGAGAAAAATAGCTTGAATAGCGCTTGTTAAAACATCAGCACTGGCATTGGCAACTTGATCAACACCATACAATAAAACAGATAGAATTTGCCCCGAAGAAGTATGATCATAAAAACGTGCAGGCAAACGTTGTAAATGCGCAAATAAATCTTGACGCAAACACATGATGACACTGCGAGAAGCTGAAGCGATTGAATAATTAGAGACAAAGCTTGCCACACCGCGAAACATGAAGATAGCCATGACAAGAAAGGGCGCAACTTTCAAAAAATCGCGATTTTTAGCAATCAAGCCTTTATTAAGTAAGGGCTTAAGAAAGTAAACGAACCAGGCATCGACACCTGAATAAAGCATACTCGCTATGCAGGCGATAATGAGTAAGCGCCAGTAGCGGCGCACGTATACAAACAAACGTGAATAAATATAAAAGGCATTTGCTGGTTGTTTGTTTGCAGTCTTAGACATAGTCATATATTCGCTGGGTCATTTCTTTTGGATTTCGTTGGGTCATTATTGAGATCATTTCCTTTGGATTTCAAGGGTTGTGTATCGTATCATAACAGGCTCGGCACGTCATCTCATTAGGATCCATTATGTCATCATTACAAGCTATTATCGAAGCAGGCTATGCTGATCGTGAAGCACTGAGCCCTCAATCTACGCCACCCGCCCTCAAACAAGCTGTTGATGAAGTAATTGACCTCTTAAATACGGGCAAGGCGCGTATCGCTGAAAAAATCCATGGCGAATGGCAGACCCATGAATGGCTGAAAAAGGCAGTCCTGCTTTCCTTTCGCATTCATGAAAATAGACTGATTAATGGCCAATATACTCAGTATTTTGATAAAGTACCGCTCAAATTTGATCAGCAATCTTTTGACCAATGCCAGGCTGCGGGTGTCCGCATTGTGCCTCCAGCACTTGCCCGCAAAGGAGCCTATATTGCCCCAGGCACCATCCTCATGCCCTCCTATATCAATATCGGTGCCTATATCGATAGCGGCACCTTGATTGATACGTGGGCTACCGTTGGTTCCTGCGCGCAAATCGGTAAGAATGTTCATATTTCAGGCGGCGCGGGCATTGGCGGCGTGCTTGAACCCTTGCAAGCCTACCCCACCATCATTGAAGATAATTGCTTCATAGGCGCCCGCTCCGAAATAGTGGAAGGCGTGATTGTAGAAGAAGGCGCTGTCATTTCCATGGGTGTTTTTTTAGGTCAAAGTACCCGCATCTATCATCGAGAAAGCGGTGAAATCACTTATGGCCGTATTCCCGCGGGTTCTGTAGTTGTGCCTGGTAATTTACCGAGTAAAGATGGCCGCTATAGTTTGTATTGCGCTGTCATTGTCAAACAAGTTGATGCCAAGACACGTTCTAAAATTACTTTAAATGAATTATTGAGAGATATTCACGAATGACAGTCCTTGAGCTAACCAAGCAATTAATATCTTGCCCTTCTTTAACACCTGATGATGCAGGCTGCCAAGCGATTCTGATTGATCGATTACAACAAATGGGTTTTGTGTGTGAAACATTTTCTTTTGGAGATGTCACTAATCTCTGGGCACGACTTGGCCTCAGTGAACCTCTCTTGGTTTTTTGCAGGTCATACTGATGTGGTGCCAACGGGCCCTGAAGCAGATTGGTCTTCACAGCCTTTTATGCCTGAATTACGTGAGGGATATTTATTTGGCCGAGGTGCATCTGATATGAAGGCAGCGCTGGCTGCCATGATTGTCGCCTGTGAAAATTTTCTCGCGCAATCACCGCAATTTTCAGGCTCTATCGCATTTTTGATTACCAGTGATGAAGAAGGCCCCGCTATCAATGGCACACAAAAAGTAATTGAAGTATTACAAAAACGTAATGAAAAAATAAATTATTGTGTGATTGGCGAACCGAGCAGCGAGCATCAATTGGGTGATCAAATCCGCGTGGGTAGACGCGGTTCACTTCATGGAAAATTAATCATTCATGGCAAACAAGGCCATGTTGCCCATCCTCATTTAGCTAAAAATCCCATTCATTTAGCTCTACTTGCCTTGCATGAACTTGCACAAATGGAATGGGACCGAGGCAATGAAATTTTTCCTCCGACCACTTTTCAAATGACTAATGTGCATGGCGGAACAGGCGCGACCAATGTGATTCCAGGACATTTGGAAATTTTATTTAATTTTCGTTATTCAACGGCGGTCACACCAGAACAATTACAAGAGCGCACGGAAAAAATATTAGAGCAGCATGGTTTGCATTATGATCTTGAAT
>JABDDF010000006.1 GCA_013287745.1 Gammaproteobacteria bacterium | reverse complement strand
ATAATTTTCTCGCCATTGACACGCACTGCCCCCTGCTCAATCAAGCGATTTGCCTCTCCTCCACTTTTTGCAAGCGCGGCCAATTTAATAATGCCGCCTAAGGAAAGATTACCCGCCGTTTGCAAGGTCAAGCTCTGCATATTTTCTGGCAACTTTCCCTTCTGAAATTGTGCAATAAAATTTTCACGTGCCTGCCTGCCCGCTTCAGCCGTATGAAAACGTGCTGCCAATTCTTCTGCTAATAAAAATTTTACATCCCGTGGATTCATACCTTCCGCCACTTGATCACGTAATTTTTGCATCTCAGCCAATGAACGAAAGCTAATCAATTCATACCAAAGCCACATGGTTTCATCAGAAATTGACATAACTTTTCCAAAAATTTGCGTGGCTGATTCATCAACACCAATATAATTACCTAAGGACTTCGACATTTTTTTGATGCCATCCAAACCAGGCAATAAGGGCAGCATAATGATAACCTGCACTTCTTGTCCCGCCTGTCTTTGCAATTCTCTTCCCATCAGCAAATTAAATTTTTGATCGGTGCCGCCTAATTCAATATCTGCTTTCATCATCACAGAATCATAGCCCTGCAATAAAGGATATAAAAATTCATGGATAGCAATAGGTTGCTCACTGCTAAAACGTTTATGAAAATCATCTCGTTCCAACATACGTGCTACCGTATGTGTTGACGCTAATTTAATCAAATCAACTGCGCTTAATTTATTTCCCCACGCAGAATTGAACATAATTTTAGTTTTTTCCGCGTCTAATATTTTGAATACTTGCTTTTGATAAGTCAGCGCATTTTCTTGCACTTGCTCATGTGTTAATGGCGGGCGTGTTTCATTTTTACCCGAAGGATCGCCAATCATGCCCGTAAAATCGCCAATGAGAAATTGAATTTCATGGCCCAATTCCTGCAGTTGCCTCATTTTATTTAAGAGAACAGTATGGCCCAAATGCAAATCAGGCGCAGTCGGATCAAAACCAGCTTTAATACGCAATGGCCGGCCGCTTTGTAATTTTCGTATTAACTCTTCTTCAAGCAGAATTTCTTCCGCGCCCCGACGAATGATGGCTAAAGCTTCGTCAATTGCTGCTGTCATACCCTACTCCACTTGCAAATCATTTATAAAAGGAAGCGCAAATTATGGCACAATATGGGGCAAGAGCAGAATCAGAATTTCACGGGATTTTATATGGAACTCTACATAGGGCTTATGTCAGGCACCAGTGCAGATGGCATCAATGCAGCACTGGTTGATTTCAGCACCATCATACCAACGGTGATTTCAACGCATTATGCACCTTACTCTTTAGCCTTACGTCAAAAAATTCATGGCCTATCTCACCCTGGTGATAATGAAATACAACGCTTGGGTGAATTAGATATTGAATTAGGTCTCGCTTTCGCCAATGCAGTAAATCATTTATTAGAGCAGCAAAGTTTAACCGCGCATGCAATACGCGCGATTGGCAGTCATGGGCAAACCATACGTCATCATCCTGTTCTACCCCATCCCTTTACTTTACAAATCGGCGATCCTAATACCATTGCTGCAAAAACTGAAATCACAACGATTGCTGATTTTCGCCGCAAAGATATGAGCTTGGGTGGACAAGGTGCGCCGCTTGTACCCGCCTTTCATCAAGCCTTATTTGCAGCAGATAATAAGCCGCGTGTCATTGCGAATATTGGCGGCATGGCAAATATTACCGTATTAATGAATGATACAGTTATTGGTTTTGATACAGGCCCTGGCAATGTATTAATGGATAGTTGGATTTTGCATCATCAACAAAAATCACATGATGAAAATGGCGCATGGGCAAGACAAGGAAAATTACAGACGGATTTATTAAATCAATTATTAGCTGATCCTTATTTTAAACGCACACCGCCTAAAAGTACGGGACGTGAATATTTCAATCTTGCTTGGACGCAAGCAAAATTAAATGCAACACTTTCTCCTGTCGATGTGCAAACCACATTAACTGAATTAACAGCGCAAACTATTATTGATACGATTCAATCATTAATATCTGAAGGAGAAATTTTAATTTGCGGCGGCGGTGTACATAATGATTTTTTAATGCAGCGTTTACAAAAGATAGCTGCGCCGCATTTTAATGTGAGCTCCACCATGCAATATGGCATTGACCCTGATTGGGTAGAAGCAATGGCCTTCGCCTGGTTAGCAAAACAAACGATGCAACATAAAACGGGTAATTTACCTAGTGTAACAGGTGCGAAAAAACCTGCTATTTTAGGCGGGATTTATTATCCATAATCCCCATCTCTTCCTATCCATCTTGCAATTAAAGCAGGAATATTTTCTGCATGATCGCGCATAAAAATATCTGCCGCCTGATTCACTTCTGCTAAAATGTCACGATCACGTAATAAGTCAGCTACTTTAAAAGATAATTCACCGGTTTGTCTGACACCTAATACTTCTCCTGGGCCTCGTAATTCCAAATCACGTTGTGCGATTTTAAATCCATCTGTGGTATCGCGCATGACAGCCAATCGTTCTTTCGCAATCTCAGATAAATACTGATAGAGCAAAATACAATAACTGACTGTACTGCCTCGCCCCACGCGTCCTCGTAATTGATGTAATTGAGATAAACCTAGGCGCTCAGCATTTTCAATGATCATTACACTGGCATTCGCCACATCGACACCGACTTCAATCACTGTGGTTGCAACTAATAAATGAATTTCACCCGCTTGAAAGGCACGCATCACAATTTCTTTTTCTTGTGCACGCATGCGGCCGTGGATTAAACCTATTTTAATATCTGTTAATAATTGCGTTAAGCTTTGCGAAGTTGTCGTTGCTGCTTGACAAGCCATTGCTTCTGATTCTTCAATCAAAGGACAAACCCAATAAACTTGCCGCCCTTGCTGACAAGCTTCACGTACACGAGCAATGATGTCATCTCGTTTATGACTTGACATCACACTGGTTATGACAGGTGTTCGACCCGGTGGTAATTCATCAATGGTTGAACAATCTAAATCTGCATATAAACTCATGGCAAGCGTGCGCGGAATCGGTGTTGCTGTCATCATTAATTGATGCGGATAATAATTTTTCTGCGCCTTTTCACGCAAAGACGCACGTTGTTCAACACCAAAACGATGCTGCTCATCAATGACAATTAAAGCGAGCTTGGCAAAATCCACTTTTTGTTGAAATAAGGCATGCGTACCAATAATGATTTGCGCTTCTGCATTGGCAATGGATTTTAAAATCGCAGAACGCGATTTTATCTGGCCTGATAATAACGCAACTTGAATTGCTAAAGGAGCAAAGCAACGCTGCATCACTTTATAATGTTGTTCTGCTAATAATTCAGTCGGCGCCATGATCACTGCTTGATGACCGTTGGCGACTGCTTGCAACATGGCGAGTGCTGCAATGATAGTTTTTCCCGAACCCACATCACCTTGAATCAAACGCAGCATGGGTTGTGACTTCATTAAATCCGCGTGTATTTCTGATAAAACACGCGTTTGCGCAGTCGTTAATTGAAAGGGTAAATGCTGCAAAAATACTTGCATCATGGTTTGATTAATTTCTAAAGACACACTCTTTTGCTGCTGAAAAGAATGTTTAAGCTGTAACAAACTAATACGATGAGCCAGTAATTCTTCGAAGATTAAACGTTTCTGTGCTGCTGTTTTATTTTCTATTAATTGTGATATAGCGGTATCACGCGGCGGTCTATGCACAAAATGCAAGGCATCATGTAAATTGGGCAGCGCTAAATTTTTCATGAGAGCAGCCGGCAAACAATCTGTCAGTGCATCTTTTTCTGTACTCCACGACAAAGCTTGCGTCGTTAATTTTCTCAACCTATATTGGCTCAAGCCTTCCGTTGCAGGATAAATGGGTGTTAAGTGCGGCTCAATAGGAAGAGATTTCCCTTCTGCAATCACTTGAAATTCGGGATGAAACATTTCCATTCCCTTCTGCCCCAAACGCACACTGCCATAGCAGCGCAATCTCGTTCCTACTTTTAAGATGGTCGTTTGAAAAGAGAGTACATGAAAAAAACGTAAATATAATTTTCCGGTTTCATCTCGCAATTCACACAATAATTTTGTACGACCGCGCGGCGGATGAATGACCGCGCTAATCACCGCTTCAATGACGGCTTCATCGCCATCTTTTAAATCACGAATCATTTGTAAATGTGTTCTGTCTTGATAGCGCAGGGGTAAATGAAATAATAAGTCTTGCACTTCGGTAATGCCCAAACGCGCCAAGCATTTAGCAAGCTGTTTACCAACGCCATGTAAATCAGAAATTTCTTTCATCGCCGCCAAGTCCACTATATTTATTGACAAAAAAATGCTGACAGGTATAAAGTGCTTGCCAGTAAGGGCTTGAGGGGTTGTGTTACGCCGATGTTCGTCGTAAAAAGCACTCCTCGCAACGACGGAGGTTTTCGCAACGACGGAGGTTTTCGCAACGACGAACATCGGCGTAACACAACCCCTCAAGCCCTTAACTAAACAACCCAGCCGGGGTGGTGGAATTGGTAGACACGCAGGTTTCAGATGCCTGTGGGGGCAACCCCGTGGAGGTTCAAGTCCTCTCCTCGGCAAGATAGGGAATTATTCTTATCCTTAAGCGCCTGCTTAAATGGATGCCTCATCAAAATAGTATCTTTTCGATCTGGCCCCGTAGAAATCATATCAATCGACACACCCGCTAATTCTTCCAAACGTCGTAAATACTTTTGCGCATTCACTGGCAAATCTTTAAATTGCTGAATCGCTGCCGTTGATTCCTTCCATCCTGGCAACTCTTCATAAACAGGTTCACATTGGGCAAACAAATCGCATTCAATAGGCGGATGCAAACACTCTTTACCATGCAAACGATAAGCCGTGCATATCTTGACAGTGGGTAAACCATCTAAGACATCTAATTTAGTAATACACAAACCAGAAAAACTATTGAGTTGAATCGAATAACGTAATGCCACCATATCCAACCAACCACAGCGACGCGGACGCCCCGTGACTGAACCAAATTCATTACCACGAGTCGATAAATGCTTGCCGACTTCATCGTGTAATTCAGTCGGAAAAGGCCCCGAACCAACACGCGTGGTATAGGCTTTGGCAATCGCCAAAATATCACTGAAATGCAAGGGCCCATAGCCGCTGCCAGTCGATGCTGCACCTGCTACTGTATTTGAAGAAGTCACATAGGGATAAGTTCCATGATCAACATCGAGCAAGGTTCCTTGTGCGCCTTCAAACATAATATTTTTACCGGCTTGCCGATATTCATCCAACAAAGTGGAAACATCTGCGCGCATCGTTTCTAATTTAGCCGCCATCAATAATAAATTTTCTAAGAGAGGATGAAATTCGATAGGTTCATGATGATGATAGTTTTGTAATACAAAATTATGATAATCCAGTGCCTGCTCTAATCGTTCGCTCAAACGTTTTTCATCAAATAAATCGCCAAAACGCAAAGCTCGACGCGCGACCTTATCTTCATAAGCAGGACCAATACCGCGACCCGTCGTGCCAATTTTAGCCTTGCCCTTTGCTTCTTCACGTGCACGATCGAGGGCAACATGATAGGGAAGAATCAGCGTGCAAGCCTCACTAATGCGTAAGCGCTTGCTGACAGGAATACCGCGGCGCTCTAATTCTTCCATTTCTTCTAGTAAGGCAGTGGGTGAGAGAACAACACCATTGCCAATTAAACATTGCGCATGGGCATGTAAAATACCGGAAGGGATTAAACGCAAAATTGTTTTTTGTCCATCAATCACTAAGGTATGACCTGCGTTATGACCACCTTGAAAGCGAACGGCCACATCGGCTTGTTCCATTAGCATATCGACAATTTTACCCTTGCCTTCATCACCCCATTGACACCCTAATATAACAATACTTTTTCCCATGATGCTTAATCTCTTTAATATAAGAAACGATTGATGAAGTATAACAAATGTTAGTGGGAACCGCTGAGTTTTTCTATATCTTCATGTGGCAAGCGTACCATTAGATGATAGCAGCCAGCCTCATCCACTTTTTCTGACATAACACATTCGCGCGCATAGAGTGCTGCTCTTATTTTAGCTTGCGCGGGTGTTAAAATAATTTCTCGTACGGCTAGATTTTTACCAAGCAAGGCGCCAATCGCGATTAATAATTGATCTATACCCTGATTATGAAAGGCTGAAATAAAAACACGCTGCGGTTCGCCATAGGCATTTCTATCGATTTGCGCTTGCACGCTCGGTTCTAAATCAATTTTGTTATACACCAATAATGAGGGAACATATTGGGCATTGATACTTTCCAAGACTTGCTTAACTTGTTCGATGTGCGCATTTTTTTGTTCATCATGGGTGTCGACCACATGCAGCAATAAATCCGCCTCACTCACTTCTTCTAGTGTTGCATGAAAGGCTTCGACTAAATCATGCGGCAAATGTCTGATAAAACCAACCGTATCTGCCAAAATAATGGGGCCAAATCCAGGAAAATCCATGCGTCGCAAGGTGGGATCGAGTGTTGCAAATAATTGATTGGCAACATAGACGGAAGCACCTGTTAAGCGATTAAATAGCGTTGATTTTCCTGCATTGGTATAACCCACCAGGGCGACTGTTGGCACAGTTGCCTTACGCCGCGAACGTCTTCCTTGCTCACGTTGCTGGCGAATTTTTGCTAATCGAATACCGATGACTTTGATCCGATTACGAATCAAGCGTCGATCCGCTTCCAATTGCGTTTCACCAGGACCACGCAAACCAATACCGCCGCGTTGACGTTCCAAGTGAGTCCAACCACGCACCAAGCGCGTCGATAAATGCTTCAAGACAGCCAGCTCAACTTGCAGCTTTCCTTCAAAACTACGTGCACGTTGAGCAAAAATATCCAGGATCAACCCAGTGCGATCTACCACACGGCATTGCACTAAGCGTTCGAGATTACGCTCTTGAGCGGGGCTTAGGTTGTGATTGAAAATCACTAATTGCGCCTTGCTTGCGGCGACAACTTCGCGAATTTCCTCAGCCTTTCCTGAACCAACAAAATACTTGGACTCAGGTACACGACGTGCGCCGGTTACAATGCTTGCAATTTTAGCGCCTGCCGAAACAGCCAACTCCTTGAATTCTTCAAGGTCTTCTTCCATTTTCCCTGCTGGAAAATGAATGTGAACCAAGACGACACGTTCCCCACCACTCGGGCGATCACCAGACATTGACACTACTCATGCGAACTAATGATCGGCTTCGCATGACTGCCATTTTTACCGCCATTACCATTTTGACCATTTTGATGATTTGTATGGTAACCATTCGTATTACTATATTCGAAAGGTGAAGATACATTTCTGGCTGGTACGATAGTAGAAATAGCATGTTTGTAAACCATTTGGCTGACTGTGTTTTTTAGTAAAACGACGAATTGATCAAATGATTCAATCACACCTTGCAACTTAATCCCATTAACCAAATAAATGGAAACAGGAATCTTTTCTTTACGCAGTGAATTTAAGAAAGGATCTTGTAAAGATGGTCCTTTTGTCATGTTGTTATTCTCCAATTTTATAGTTAATCCTATTAAGCTTGACTCGCAGAGATTTCCCATCATCTGATAAAATTCCCATAAATGAATAGGTTACGAGGAAGACTGAGGATAGCGAATCTGTTATGTTCAAGCAAGCGTTCTCTGATAAAAGAATTATTAGCCTTCGAGACGGCGAAGCTGTCATGCCAGCCGCACGCTTTTTGTGCGAGGTGGCATCCAGAAAATTGTTTTGAGAAGCATAAAAACTGGATGCCACCTCGCACAAAAAGCGTGCGGCTGGCATGACAGCTTCGCCGCCTCGAAGGCTAATACACGCCAAATAGATCAAAAAAACACCAAATACGTCTTTTTCCTACAGAAAATACAGATAAAGAACCGCTTTCAAAAATCTGGGCATTTGCTAAACTAGTTCCATTCTTTGTTATACTAATACAACAATCAATTATCATACATTAATACATTTTTCCGTAGATCGACCCAGTACTCTTATGAATAATCCATACTTAACCAAAATCTGCGCGAGCTGTGGCCAACAAAAATCATTGACTGCATTTTCACAACTGGCAGGCCCTCAGGGCAAAATGATTTATGGCAATATTTGTGCTGCCTGCCGCAAAGCTGCCTTGGAAAAATTGGGGAAATCAAAAGACTCTGATGATGGTACAGCAAGCACCACTGAACATACCATCGATGCAAAAACCAAGGTACAAGGCGAAGCAAATAAAAGAGAATTACGCAAACACATCGATGAGTTAAATCAAGAAGAGAAAGAAAAAATCGAAGAAATTAAGCTTAATTTCATTGAAAAACGCCAGCAAATTGCCACTAAAGAAAAAGATCATCGTGATTTATTACAAAAACGATCGGTTTTTTCTCATCAATCAACAGGTAAAACAGCTGAGGCAAAAGTAGTTGGCGGTGTAGAACAGGCTGCCAAAGAAGGCCGCATTGATTTGACTAATGGATTTCGTGATACCGAAGTGGCAGGTAAATCAAAATATAATTCAGCTATCTTTCAGCAATTTAAACAATGGCTGGGGGATGCTGCGCCGATTGTGGGTAATGCTAAAAAAATGTTACAGAATAATGATACAAAACAAGGTGAAAAAGCAAAGCCAGAATCTTCTACAGAAATTGCCCAAAAAACCTGGGGACCCTCGTCTAAGCGTTAACTTATTAATGAAACAAAAATTAATTACGATTAAAACGCTTTAATAAACATAACCCTACATTAGGCTTAGACAAAACGCTTATTACTTCATAAAATATTAATCTATATAAATTATAATAATCACTTTAAAGTAATTCAGCGCGAGGAAAACAAGATAATGAGAACTACGACGAGTACTATCGCCCCCGAAAGCGCTACTGCAAAATTTGAAACACCGCATGAAAATGACCAGAAATATTTAGCCCTGATAATGGCCTGTTTATCAGATGGCGGAGAATTATATTTATATAAGGCATTCAAATCTACTGATAATATGGCTTCCTTCGACTCCAAAGAAGAAGAACAAAAAGCCTTAGCAGATACATTATCTGAGCTAAGTAAAAATCCAGCAGAAAAAACCCTTCCGTCATTATTTGCCAATTTTCGTAGAAAAGGTGGATGCGGCTATATTAAAGCTGCTGAAAGTTTATTTGAAAATGCTCGCTCATTTCCTCTATATGAACAATTAATCATCGGTGCTGTATGGTCTTATATCTGTGCTGAAAAAGATACAGATTTTAGAATGTCTAAAAACAGCGAGATACAAGAATGGCAGCCAAAATGGGATGCAGACTTAACCGCCCTCATATCAGATAATTTTTTTGCCTTACAAGCCAGATCCCTTTTTCTTGCTTATCATATTCAAGTCGCATTAAGTGCGTCAGAAAAAGATCATCACGAACTAATAAAAAAATTACAATCATTATCTCGAACTACTTCTCTTGAAGAAATAGATGAATTGCTAGAGCAACTTTTAGCGCTCGAACAATCCTCCTCAGGACAGGCACCTCCACAATTGGCATCGGTCATTAAAGGATTAAAATCTCTAAAAGGAAAGATGTCTTTCAGCGACCATGAAAAAAGAAGCTTAGAAAATCAAAAACAGCAATGGAAAATTGAATTCGAAGGACGCTTAACTGCTATTCTAGCCTCCAAAGCATTACAAGCCAGAGCGCTTATGGAATTTGATCTCGATAAAAAATATATTGTCGGGAAATATTTTAAAAAAAATCAGAAAATAAAAAAGAAGTTTAATAAGCTCACAGAAATAGAAATAAATAAAATTGTGTTTTTGCAACTACAAAAATTAAGTGAGAATAAAAAACTTTTCGACGGCTCTGGTTATATATCAAAAATATATTTAAAAAAACCTGTCACACAAAAATATAAATTTTCTTTAGCTCAGGCAATGATGCTCTATGCTACACCTATAGCTATGAAGGATTTTTATGGTACTAAATGTAGTGCACAATCAACTGAAAATGAAGAACGAAAAATAGCCTGGGAAGAGGATGAACAAAATTTTCTACATGACTTATGGAACCAAGGAATAAAGCACATATTTGATTTACCCTTCCAAAACAAGGCAGAAAAGTTTACTCAGCAACTTCGATCCTATGCAAAGGAAAATAAAAACAAAAATGCTCGGCTTCCTTATTTACATAGCAGAGAAATAACGGCCAACAGATTAGAAAATATCTTTACTGACCCGCGTTATTCCTCTACCGAAGACGTCATCCGCATACTCTCAGTAGAACATGCTGCTGCCAAAGCAGGCACCATCACGGCTGCAATTGAAAATCATTTTGATGCCATGGGAATTGATAACTTTACTGTGTCACGCGTATTTCCTTTTGACAATCTTGCGGTTGAAGGCGCCAAGCAATTATTGCTTTATGTCGATGATAGAGAACGCAGCATTACTTACAAATTAGGATGGAAAAAAACAGGGTATGAGGACAGATTAAAATTAGCGGGAGAATTAGCGCATGAATTACTCCTTTGCAAAACGGACAATGAATTAGGCGATTTTATGCTTAAAATTAAAGCCCTTAAAAATGACTTAGAGACAAAAAATAGTTTTTCTGATTTGGAAAAAATTCTTGGCGTGATTCACGACAACATTGCCCAACGATTAAATCCTAGTATTAAAATGGCGGGCGATAATAATGCTGATCAATTATTCAAACAATGTGTTGACAAATTAAGAGCGGTCGAAACTAATCGGCTTGTCGCACCGAATCAATATTCAAAGATTGGCCGTGAAGAACTTCCTGAGAATGAGCGCGGCACCAGAGATGACCGAAAAACTAGGTCTGCAGTTAAAGAAGAAATAATGGGAAAATTAAAAAAAGAGAGACATACGCTCAAGGAAGAATTATTGGGAAAACTAAAAGTCATCAGCGAAAACTCTAAGATGGATGAAGAAACTAAATGCGCAGAGATGCGTCATGTCATCGCAGAAACTGCGACGAAAATAGGGCAGACAAAATATGGTAAGCGTGGCTTTTTTGGAGACAAGTCACCTGGCAGCGAGCTGAGGATTGCTTTACTGGGCTTGCAAACGATGAAGATTGAGCAGCCTAACATTGAGTATGTGGTTGATCTTGCAAAAGAAAAGGATAATGGCAAGGATAAGGATAAGGATAAGGATAAAAGCCCTAGTCGAAAAAATAGATCATAAACAGTGGCATTAATAAAACACTAAGAATTGTAGATTATCATTAATATCCCATTTAGTGAGATCTTAACAAAAAGCAAAGTAACATTTGATCACGTGAGGTGTTCTGTTACTAA
Source organism: Gammaproteobacteria bacterium (assembly GCA_013287745.1). Classification (GTDB taxonomy): domain Bacteria; phylum Pseudomonadota; class Gammaproteobacteria; order DSM-16500; family DSM-16500; genus Aquicella. The sequence goes on along the minus strand of JABDDF010000006.1, from coordinate 49,596 downwards.
GCAACAATATATGAGAGGTTAATATGCTGAGGCATTCGATTAAAGAACTGATTCAATCATGGAATGAATTTTATTTCCGTAGCAGCGAGATGAAGGGTGAAGACATTCTGCGCGAGATAAAAGATGTACTTCAATCACCGTGGGCTGTCTTAGAAACAGAAGTACTTAACCCTCAAACCACAAAAGAAGAATTAGATGAAATAAAGCAATTTTATATAAACACAGCATCTTTTGTAAATGACATTGGTCAAAAAGATCAGGGCAAAGACATTTTGAGTTACTTTCGTACTAATGAAAAAATTGAAATCACTCTCATCGAAATTAATCTTTCATACACAAAAATTGAGATTGATAAGGCGATAGAAAAGATAAAAGAAATAGATAATGAAACAGATGAAATAGTCACTACAACTGAATTTCTTATCCTAATTAATTTATTTAGGGAAAAATTAATGCTCATTGCCGAATCCAATATGACGGCAAAGATTAGTTCAACTAGAATTATTAATACTTATACTAAAATATTAGAACTCATTTTTAAAAAAGACTTTAAAAAAGACTTTAAAAAAGACATCGATCAAATCATTGATGATGAAAAACTACCCATTCAGTTTTCTGAAAACTCAAAAAATAAGCATGTTTCTACAATAATTACCTCAGAACATATACTTGCAATCAAAAGTATAATTACAGATGGCATAGATGCAAATCATGGACTTGCTAGAAGAGGTATTAAATCCGCAATGAGGTACCGTACAGACAAAAATGAGGCAGAAAAAAAAGAAAAAACAGAACTCGAATCATACTTAAAGTCCATTAAAAGTAGACAAACACCACCTTCTGTAAGCCAGCCCACTCAAACAACACCAATAACTGCTAAACCTAAACCCCCTACAACAGGCGCAGGTGTAGGATTACCCAAAACGAAAAAGCCTCACGGCGGCCTAAAGGAAGTTCCCGATACAACGTCAACTACAAGTCCTGCACCAGCAAAACCTGCTAAAATAAACATAGACGATGCGCGTAACAAGGCGCATAACGAGCTTATAAAAAGGCTAACAATGCGTCGTGCAGAACTAGATGATGAAACAAACTTCGACTCGCGAACTGCACATAGTAAAAAAAATAAAAAAGAAGGGCTAGATAGTTTACTGCATTACTTATCGCCCAAATTGGGTGAATATCGTGACACCATTCAGCATGAGCTTACTTCAGAACGCATCCTAGCCTTGACAGAAGGCAGAACACGGAAAGTGATTGAAGAATGGCTCAATGATTCCGATTATTTTCCCTTCTGTAAGCAGATTCTACCTTATGCACTCGCAAATAATGCATCTCTTAGCGCTTGGAAAAGAGTCACCGCAAGAAAAGATAAGCAAGCCAATAACAGGCTCACAAAGCTACAGCATTATATTAGTTCCGCCAAATCAAAGAGAGACACTTCCAAATTTGACATCATAAATACGATCAACAAAACCGGAGGAAATGCACTAAGCCAAAGTGACGAAGATCGATATTTTATAATCTGGAAAGATGTATTGAGTGATGAAGCTAGTGCCCTCGCAGAGCCATTGCGTGAATACGTTGATAGCCTACCAAAAAGAAAAGTCTCTCGTACTTCAAGCATTTTCACCCGATCAAAAACCTTGAAAAGACGACGCGCTGAAGCTCTTGAAGAACTCACGCATAGCACCAAGGGTCTACCCATTGATGCTTTGACAGAAAAGTTTGCCTATAAGTTACTAAGATATGTAGCCAAGCATGAAAAAAAATGGGTGATGAGTGCTGTCTATCAAAATAGTTTGGAAGAAGCGGTTCAATTGGCAAAAAGGTTATTGAGTTGTCACACCCAGGAAGCCTTGTTTCAAATTAAGATTGAAGCAGCAGAATTGTCAATAAGAATTGCCGCTGATTGGGATTGGAAGGGATCGACCCTATCATCCATTTTATACAATCTGGATAAGCAGATTGATGCTAGAAATGACTTTCATCAGACGCCTGAACAACGCACTTATGCGGATAGGGTGGAATTACTGGCAGATCAAATTATTAATATTGGATATTACGTATCAGAAAAAGAAGGAAGTATTCGATATAAATGGAGTGAGAGTTATCGTAAAGTAGTAGATCTGGCCAAAGCTAAGCTACCCTCTTTATTGGCTGAGCTAAGAAAATCTCCGCCTGATTTCGATGCTATTTTATCTGATACTAAAAGCTTATTGAAGTTAATCGCTGAAAATAATCCTTCTTCCTCATTGAAAGTAATAGTGCTCAAGGTAAGAAGTTATGCAAAAGGCTGCAGAATGAGATATAAAGCCTTAACAGATCGCCTTGCTAAGGATAAAACTGCAAGTATTAAACGTAACATAGCAGACAGTCAGCAAGACATCTTTCAGTTGGAGAGTTTCATTTTGAAGGGCGATAGTGAGCACCGCGTAGTAGCCACGCAATTAGCTTGCCATCTATGGTCTTCAAAATCTGGCATAACGATAGGTCAAGCAATAGAAAAAATAAAAAGTATTTTCTCCAAGGAAAAAATCAGCTTCTACGATGCATGTGAAATTGAACGAGCGCTTACTAGCATTTCTGACATTCTTATCCAATATAAAGAAATTGCGAAGGCTGAATATCAAATGCCCGCTCAAATTGGCCACGCCACGATTGACGTTAATGCTGTTTCACTTTTTATAGAGTCAATTGAAAGTGAGGTTAATAGTATAAGGAATTCACTTCATGATAAATTAATGAATCTAAAAAAACATGCTGATGGTGCAAGCCAATTATTTCTCGAGCTAGAGGATTATAAAACAATGTCTGAATATACTAAATCTGATTCTTATCGAGATGATTTTCTTACAACCATCGATGGCATTTATTCATCGCCAGACTTAAAGGATCCCGATCAAAAATATATGGAAATGAAAGCAGTAATTTCAACTGCTGTTAAAAAGAAAAATCCTACTTCATGTTTTGGCTTATTTAGCACACATTTTGATAAATTTTTACATGGCATTCAGCATCCCATTGCAGAGTTTCAACCTAGTGATGGAAAAATTAAGATGGAAAAAAAATAAAAGATGAGATTTTCATGCACTAATCATTGACTGAGGAGTTCACATGCAAGCACGTGCTAAGGTCACCGTATTTATCGAAAAGTATCGCGACGGATTTTCCAAGCCAACACCGCAAGAAGTTACAGAATTTTGGTATGATTTAGATCAAGCTTGTGATGAACTCTTTAAAGATATGATTCACGAACTGTATCCATCAGATAGCGATTCTCTATCCACATCAACGCCACTGGATGAATTATCAAATTTCTATGGCATGGTATTAGCCTTTCTTGGGAGTGACAAAGTCAAACATGGATCTCAAGCAGACTTTCCCATTGCACCACTTGGGACGGGATTTGAATTTGTAAAAGTCTCTGGAGGATTTAAATTTGCCAAAGAGAAACCGGGATTTTTCGATTTGCTTGCTATCACTAAGGAAATGATTAGACAATTCGAGCGAAAATATGGGATGAAAATGGAATCAATCACCTTAGCCAGTCTTAAAAAATGGCAAAGAGGGGATGGAGCTTCAAGCAACACAGCTAATGACGACCTTGTTCAGCAACAACCTGTGTCCAAAGAAATAATGCTAGATGAGGCTCGCGAAGAACTCAGACAAAGGCTAAAATGGCGCCGAAGAGAACTAGATAGTGAAACAAATTTCGATCCAAGACTTACGCATAGCAAGAGAACTAAAAAAGAGGCTATAGATTTTTTGCTGCTCGACTTAATCCCTGTAGAATCTCTAGATGATGATCTTTCCGAAGATAATCAGAATGCGATTAACTACCCCCCAGAACACATTTCAGCGCTGACAGAAGGCAGAACCAGAAAAGTAATCGAAGATTGGGCCAATGATTTCAACTATTCTCGGTATGCTCAACAGATTTTACCTGCTCAACTTTTTAATCCAGGTCAAGAAGCGACGATAAGAATTTGGGAACGAATAACCCCGCATAACGATCCTGACTTAGATAGCAGACTAACAAAACTATATCAATACGTCCGCACTGCCAAATCCAGCAGAAAAGTTTCCAAAGAGGCTTTAGAACTGGCTATCCGAAATACAGGGAAATTAGTATTAAGCCCAAATGATCAATATCGCTATTTGACAATTTACAAAGATGTTCTCAGTAATGAAGCAAGCGCCTTCGCTGAACCCTTGCGTGAATATGTTGACAGCCTAGCATCAGACAAAGTAAGCACACATGCTTTGCCTATTGATGCTTTGACAGAAAAATTTGCTCGTAGCTTACTAAGCTATGTGGCCAAGCATGAAAAAGAATGGACGTTCAGTGATGAATATCATAGCAGATTGGATGACGCTGCTGATTTAGCACAAAAATTATTATGTTGTCACACGCAAGAAGCTTTGTTTCAAATTAAAATTGAAGCAGCACAATTGGCGACAAAGGTGAATGCTCTTCGCAGTAAATCAAGCTTATTACCTATTTTATATAATTTGGAAAAACAAATTGATGATAGAAATCTCTTTCGTCAGACGCCTGAACAACTTGTTTATGCTCACAAGTTGGATTTACTAGCTGATCAAATCATTTATATTGGAGATTACCTAGCAAATGAAAAGGGAAGTATCTGGTATAAGATAAATTATATCCATCGTACAATGGTAGATCGGGTTTCTGTAAGCGCGGACCTTTTAATTAAAGCACTTAAGCAAGCTCCACCCAATGTCGAAAGAATTTATAATGAGGCAAGGGCCTTATTAGCGACGATCAGTAAAACGGATCCCTCTTCCCCCTTGAGAGAAATAGCAGAAAAAATCAGTAGCTATGCAGATTATTGTAAGCAAATAGCTAAGACGATACCCGATGCCGACCCAGCCACAAGGATAGACATTAAAGATGGGCTAGAAAAAATTAGGGAAGGAATGCGTGAATTTAGAAATTTAAATGATGTTGATAATATCCTTACACGGACCATCGATGGAAAGACAATAGCAATGCATTTAGGAACGATACAGGCCATTTTTGATAAACCACAAATTAGCTTCTATGATGCACATGAGATTAAACAAGCTCTTTCCTTCATTGCAGATATCATCAATCAAATTTGGCAACAGTTCAAAGAAATGTCTTCTATCGATGTAAAGCCACTGATCGCTAAGATTAATGAAATCAAACATTCCCTTTATCAAACACTCATGCAAAATTTTGATCTTGCTGATAACACAACGCAATTATTCCTTACGATAGAAAATTATAAAATGGAAACGATGGATTGGGATTCTAGCAATCTTTATTGCGACGAGTTTTTCACCCATATCGACAACATTTATTCATCGAAAGATCTCAGCAATCCCGATCAAAAATATATGGAAATGTGTGCGGAAATTTCGCTTGCTGTAAAAAAGAAAAAAGCTGTGCCATCATCTTGTTTCTTTAGTTGCCGTGGGAACGAACAAACAGGTTTTCATATGTTTTTGTGTGATCTTAAAGAAAATCCCATTTGGAAGCGAAATGGGAAGGATCGGGATAATAAGAGGACGGCGACTTTAATCATTTAGGATGGTGTCCGGGTTAAGCAGGTGTTCGTTGTTGTATCGGCGTCCGTCGTTGCATAGGTGCTCGTCGTTGCATAGGCGTCCGTCGTTGCATAGGCGTCCGTCGTTGCATAGGTGTTCGTCGTTGCGCAGGCATCCGTCGTTGCGAGGAGTGCTTTTTACGACGAACACCTGCGCAACGACGGACGCCTGCGCAACGACGAACACCTATGCAACGACGGACGCCTGCGCAACGACGAACACCGATACAACGACAAACGCCTGTGAAAAATTATACATCCTTCTTCACCAACTCACCCCCCTCCTCAATCACATACTCATTACCATTGTGCGTAAATGAAATCATCTTAGGAAATGCGAGCGACCCTTCTCTCACTTTAATCAGCGCATTTCCCACCGTATCTTTCACTGATGATGATTCAGCACTGACAACAACATCATTCTTGCGAACAATGATGGTCAAATAGCCATGTTGTACCTTATTCGGTTTGGAGCGAATATAAGCTTCAATAGCCGTTTTTTCAGCATAGATAGGACGGTTAATACTATATTCATAAAACACCGTTTGACTTAGCATTTTCTGCCATGTTTTGACGACCAAGCCTTGTGCATTGTAAAGATAAACATAAACCAAGGTTTCTTCTTCGGTTGCAACCTGATCTTTTTTTTCTTCTTCTTCTATTGACTCATTGACACTGGTTTCCACTTGCTGCAATAAGGCGGCCAAGCGGTCACGAATAAAACGAAATTTATCGCCCATCTGATATTGCTCACGCAATGTCTTATCTTGGCGAACAGCCTCTTGCATATGCTGCAAAAGCTTTTCTTTATTTTGTCGATCATCTGACATAAGCGCTACTTCGTTAATGATGCTTCACAATCTTCAGCAATTTTTTCCAATGCTTCTGCAATGGCAAATAAATATTGCACTGAATTATTTGGTGCACCGCTTCTATCACCTGGCGCTGCATTTTGCAAGCCTGCACCGAGTGCATTAGCCTGTTTGGCAATGTCGTTTAATGCATCCTTCATTGAAACCGCGATGACAGCAAACTCACTCATAATACTTACTATCCCCTTACCAGGATGATACCAAGTGTCTCTACTTCTTACTGCGTACATATTCACCCTCGTTTTATGATTTTATTATTTATCGTTCTATTGGAAGCATTAATTTATTTATTTTCTTGTTGATCATCAAAACCGCGATGTCGATTTTGTTCAATTTGATAGTCACGATGCTGCATATAAGCGGCACGCATAAACACATATTTATCAAGTGAGGCTTCATTAAATACAGCTTCAGAATGCAAGAGTTGTGCACGACGATCCACCACACCCAATGCATACAATTGGTAACGTCTGGAAGGCGGATAGATGTAGGGATAAACCGAGAATACAAAATAATCGACGGGCAAGCCAATGCCATCACGTATGGTGCTAGGTCCAAAGAAGGGCAGGACAAGATAAGTGGATTGTTGATATCCCCAAGTCGCCAAGGTCATACCAAAATCATTATTGTAATAGGGAAGCTGCATGCGCGTCGCCATATCAAACATGCCGCCAATACCAATGGTGGTGTTAAGCCCTAAGCGCCAAAAATCATTAGCAAATTGATAGAAATGTAATTGCAAAGCGTCATTTGCGATGATGGGTAATTCGCCGATATTATTAAAAAAATTATGTACGCCTTGATTTAGGGGCCTCGGCATAATTTTGTTATAAAAACTCGCGATCGGTTTAAGAAAATAAGTATCGAGATAGTCGTTGAAGGTAAACATGGCACGATTAAATCCATGCAAGGGATCTTTCACTGGCTGACTTGGCGCTGCATCTTCTTGCACTGCGTTTGCGTCAGTCTTATTCGGACTATTGTCGCCATAGGCATTAAATACCATGCTCGCAAAAAAAATACCGGTGATAAAGGCAGAAATAAGCACTCGTCTTTTCTTAGCCATGTGTTCTTCCACTGTAATGGTAAACAATAGGTTAGTTTAGCCTTTGCTCAGGCAGATAACAATCAGGCAAGCATTTTCATGCTATACCCTTCGAGACGATGTAAAAAGCGCCCTCACCCCCTGCCCCTCTCCCTTCGCAAAAAGCGCTCCGGAAGAGGGGAGCGTCCTAAGTTATTTCGAGGAACGAAATTTAGAACTCTCCCCTCTTCCGGAGCGCTTTTTGCGAAGGGAGAGGGGCAGGGGGTGAGGGCGCTTTTTACACCGTCTCGAAGGATAAACAAAACATTCCCACCCCCTTCCCCCCGCAAAAACAGCCGGTATAATACAAGCACTTCTAAAAGGACTAACATGACAATCCATCGCCCTCGCCCCTTAGCTCTTATTATTCTTGATGGCTGGGGATATCGTGAAGAAACTGATGCCAATGCCATTGCTGCTGCACATAAGCCCCATTGGGATGCCTTCTGGCAGCAATATCCACATACTTTGCTAGCAGGATCGGGCTGCTGCGTTGGCTTGCCCGAAGGTCAAATGGGTAATTCCGAAGTGGGACACTTGACCATGGGGGCTGGCCGTCTCGTTTATCAAGATTTATCCCGCATTGATGTCGCCATCGAAAATGGCGATTTTTTTCAGAATAAAATTTTAATTAATAGCATGCTTGAAACAAAACATAAGAACAAAGCACTACATTTGATGGGACTAGTCTCACCTGGCGGCGTGCATAGTCATGAACGACATTTGCATGCACTGATTACACTGGCCGCCAAATTAGGCCTCACACAAGTTTATATTCATGCCTTCCTTGATGGCCGTGATACGCCGCCCAAAAGTGCGCTTGCTTCATTGCAAGCACTTGAAGCCCATTGTCAAAGCTTGCATTGCGGTAAAATTATTTCACTTATTGGCCGTTATTTCGCAATGGATAGAGATCGGCGCTGGGACCGTATTCGCATTGCCTATAACTTAATCATGCAAGGCCGGGCAGATGTGCATGTCGATACGGCAGAAAGAGGATTGGAACTCGCTTATCAACGCGGTGAGACAGATGAGTTTGTGGCAGCAACTAGCATTCACGCAGCGAATCAAGACCCCATCACCATTCATGATGGTGATAGCATCCTATTCACTAATTTTCGTTCTGATCGCGCACGTGAAATGACTCAAGCCTGTATTGATCCCAATTTTGATGGCTTTAACCGTGAAGTGAGGCCAAAGTTGGCTGCCTTTGTCTGTCTCTCTGAATATGACAGCCGATTTTCTTTAGCTGTTGCCTTCCCGCCGCAATCATTAGAAAAAATGCTGGGACAATATGTCAGTGAACAAGGTTATAGGCAATTACGCATTGCCGAAACAGAAAAATATGCCCATGTTACCTTCTTTTTTAATGGCGGAATTGAAGCACCCTCACCGCTTGAAGACCGTATCCTGGTTCCATCACCCGCGGTCGCTACCTATGACTTACAACCACAAATGAGCGCCCCTGAATTAACTGAGCGCCTGGTAAAGGAAATTGAGAGCGGGCAATACGATCTCATTATCTGCAATTTTGCTAATCCTGATATGGTCGGTCACACAGGCAATTTTCAAGCAACAGTCAAAGCTATTGAAATAATAGACAATTGTCTTGCTAAAATCATCAAAGCCTTAGAAAAAGTAGGCGGTGAAGCCTTAATCACGGCTGATCATGGCAATGCAGAGAAAATGTATGATTACTCAACAAATCAAATACATACCGCCCATACCAGTGATCCCGTTCCCTTTATTTACCTTGGCCGCCCTGCAGAAATAACGTCAAAAGAAGGCAGTTTAAGAGATATTGCTCCCACCCTGCTTTATCTCATGGGTCTCACCCAACCGGCAGAGATGACTGGTAAAAGTTTAGTCCGATTAGTATAAAAAAATGGGGAGGTGCTATACTTAAATTAAGCCACTACATGGATACCCCTCGATATGAAGCTAGGCAATGTCTTATCAGTTGTTGGTTTGACAATCGTTTTTATCGGCGCTTCTGTTTCCTCTTTTGCTGAGGATTCTCTTCAAACACCTCCTATTGCCAATCAATTATTAAGTGCTGCGCAACAGGCGCCCCAATCACAGGAGAAGGGCCAACAGGTTAATGATGATGATATCAATCGTTTCACTAATACGATTGTCTTAATTAAAGATTTCTATGTACAAAAGGTGGGTGACAAGGTTTTATTGGATGATGCTATTCGCGGTATGGTGAGCGGCCTTGACCCCCATTCTGAATATTTAGATAGCGATGCTTATAAGGCCCTGCTCATGACAACCGCTGGCGAGTTTGGCGGTGTCGGTATAGAAATCACGCCTGAATATGGCATCCTCAAAGTGGTCTCACCCATGGATGATACACCTGCTGCCAAAGCGGGCATTAAAGCAGGTGACTATATCGTTGCAATCGATACTAAACTTGTTAGTGAAATGACCTTGCAAGATGCAGTGAAAAGCATGCGTGGCAAAGAAGGCTCCTTGGTCACACTCACTGTGATAAGAAAAGGTGAAAAACAACCCCTCACTTTTAAACTCATTAGAGAAGTGATTCATATTGCAAGTGTGAAAAGTAAAATGCTCGATCAAAATTATGGCTACGTGCGCATTACCCAATTCCAAGAACCAACGGCTAAATTAATGCGTGATGCCATTTTGGATTTAAAAACAAAAAACAATGGACATTTAAATGGTTTAATTCTTGATTTACGCAACAATCCTGGCGGTTTACTTGAATCCGCCGTGCAAGTTGTCAATACTTTTATTGATAGCAAGCCCATCAATAAATATAAAGATGTGATTGTCTACACAGAAGGCAGATTGCCTGAGGCTCAATATACAGCAAAGGCAAGTGGCACTGATGTTTTAAATGGCGCACCTATTGTCGTATTAATTAATAGCGGTTCAGCCTCTGCTTCAGAAATTGTTGCAGGTGCCTTACAAGATTATCACCGCGCATTGATTGTCGGCACGACTAGCTTTGGTAAAGGCTCTGTACAAACAGTCATTCCATTAGATAAAGATCATGCTTTAAAACTTACAACTGCCTTGTATCACACGCCTTCTGGCCGAGTCATACAAAATGTCGGCATTGTGCCTGATGTGCCCATCGAAGATTTGAAAATCGTCAACAATAATACTGATGAAGAATTGGCGATGGTCGAACCCATTAAGGAATATCAATTGAAAAATCATCTAGCGGGTACGAGTGCTACATCAAATGATTTGCTCAATTCTAAGAGTGATTTGAAATTAGCTGAAGATGATTTTCAGTTATTTGAGGCATTGAAGATTATACGCACGATGAATACGATGGATACGATTTATAGTCAGGCGAGCAAATAAGCATAAACCCTCACCCCCTGCCCCTCTCCCCTCGCAAAAAGCGCTCCGGAAGAGGGGAGCGTCCTAAGTTATTTCGAGGAGAAAATTTAGAACTCTCCCCTCTTCCGGAGCGCTTTTTGCGAGGGGAGAGGGGCAGGGGGTGAGGGTGCTTTTTGCGCGCCGCCTCGAAAGGTTTAAACAATCTTCACTGCGAATCCAAACACATCACCGCATCCACTTCAATCAAAGCCGCCTTAGGCAAAGCAGAAATTTGCACGGTACTCCGCGCCGGATAGGGTTCACGAAAAAATCGCTTCATGACTTCATTAACGATAGGGAAATTCGCAAGATCAGTCAGATAAATCGTCAGCTTCACGATGGCATCTAAATTACCGCCCGCCGCTTCACTCACCGCACGCAAATAGCGAAATACGGTTTCAACTTGCACCCTAAAATCTGGTGAAACCAGTGACAAAGTATGGGGATCCATAGGAATTTGACCGGATAAATAAACAATATTACCGGTCTTAACTGCTTGGGAATAAGGGCCAAGGGCAGCTGGCGCATTGGAGGTTTGAATAATAAATTTCATGATGAGGGTCTTTTCAATAATAACAATTTAACGTAGGTGTCCGTCGTTGCTATGAAGTAAAGCATTCAAATATGAAATAGTCGTTTAGTAAGGAAGCCTTCCCCCACCGGGGGAAGGTGCCAAAGGCGGATGGGGGAATATTAATAATAATTGCATTTTTATTCCCCCATCCGCCCGTTGGGCACCTTCCCCCGATGGGGGAAGGCTTCCTTACTGAACGACTATTTCATATTTGAATGCTTTACTTCTATTTTTCATCAACGAATTAAGTAACCCCTTACTTCGACGCCGAAGAACAGCACTTACATTCCGGGCCGCAATTACATTTACCCGATGAACAAGCACATTTTTTACAGCATTTGCAGCATTTAATGATGCAATCGTAAATCATGGCAATTAAAAAGCCCATGACAAAACCTTCAATAAAGCCCCATAAAGCACCCCAAAGACCGCCCACGAAGGAAGCATCATAGCCGCTATAGAAATTACTGACTTGCTCAATCAGCATCAATCCTGAGCCTGATAACCACCCTATCCATGCAACAACAGCCATAATTAATGCCATTGTTATTCCCCATGCCAAACCAAAGGAAATGGGGCATAAACCTGTTCGGGTCATACATTTTCCGCTACCGCAATGCATAATAACCTCCTGTTAATTCAAATACCTGCTTTTTGCATGGTATATACATAAAATAAAAACAAGCTAACCAGTAGCCAACGCCTATTATCCAATCCATAATTAAATAGGCTAGCACAAATTGCAAGGGGCTATCGACATTTCAGAGGCATATGTGACTGATTTCAAAATATTACACGATGAAATATCCCAATATCTCACTCATGAACAAGTAAACATGGTTGAAATGGCCTATCTATTTGCCAAAGAAGCGCATGGCAGCCAAACACGTTATACCGGTGAACCCTACATCACTCACCCCATCGCGGTCGCCGAAATTTTAGCAGAAATGCGAATGGATGCACCGACTATCACCGCCGCTATTTTACATGATGTGGTAGAAGACACGCCCGTTGCCCAAGCAGAAATTGCTGAAAAATTTGGCGCAGAAGTGGCCGATTTAGTGGATGGTGTCACCAAATTAACCCAAATACATTTTGAAAACTATGCCCAAGCCCAAGCAGAAAATTTTCGTAAAATGGTGATGGCGATGGCGAGTGACATCCGCGTCATCTTAGTCAAATTATCTGACCGCTTACATAATATGCGAACCTTGGCAGGCTTGCCGCCTGATAAACGCCGCCGCATTTCCCTAGAAACCTTGGAAATTTTTGCCCCTATTGCCAATCGTTTAGGTATGCATGCCTTTCGTGTTGAATTAGAAGATTTAGGTTTTGCAACACTCTATCCCTTTCGTTTTAAAATTATCAAAGAAGCTGTCGCAAAAGCGCGCGGCAATCGTCAAGAAATCATAGAAATTATTCACGAACAAATTCATGCTGCCTTGAAAAAAAATAATATTCCCTCAGCCACCTTGTCTGGCCGCGGCAAACATCTTTACAGCATTTACAATAAAATGCATGAAAAACATTTATCATTTTCAGAAATCATGGATGTCTATGGCTTTCGTATCACCGTTGATAAAGTAGATACTTGCTATCGTGTCTTGGGTGTTTTACATAATTTATATAAACCGATTGTGCAGCGATTTAAAGATTATATCGCCATACCAAAAGCAAATGGTTATCAATCTTTGCATACTACTTTATTTGGGCCCTATGGTGTGCCCATTGAAGTGCAAATTCGCACGGAAGAAATGCATAAAACAGCGGAAAATGGTATTGCAGCGCATTGGCTTTATAAAACGGAGAAAAAAGTATTTAGTGATGCACAATCACGCGCACGTGAATGGTTGAAAGGCATATTAGAATTAGATAAAAGTTCGAAAAATTCTCTCGAATTTATTGAGAATGTCAAAATCGATTTATTTCCTGATGAAGTTTATGTCTTCACACCAAAGGGACAAATCATCGAATTACCCGCCGGTGCAACACCAGTTGATTTTGCTTACGCTATTCACTCTGATATTGGTAATACTTGTGTTGCAGCGCGTTTAGATAAACGCTTATCACCACTTAGCACATCGATGATCAGTGGTCAGCAAGTCGAAATCATTACCGCACCCGGTGCCCGCCCCAATGCTGCCTGGCTTAATTTTGTTGTCACAGGGAAAGCGCGCAGCAAGATAAAACATTTTCTAAAAAAACAGCAGCGTGAAGAATCCATTGAGTTAGGCAAACGTTTAATTGAAAAAGCATTACAGGCTTATGGCATGCAATGGCAGGATATTTCTGACACTCTCTTACAAAATATTATTCTGCATTCTCGACTTGAATCTGTCAGTCATTTATTTGAAGAAGTGGGTATTGGTAATCGCCCTGCCTTATTAGTGGCAAAACAAATTATTAAATTTCATAGCGGCATACAGAAAAAAGAACTGCTTGATGATGGGCATTCGCCGCTCATTATTAAAGGTACGGAAGGTCTTGCCATTACTTATGCACGTTGTTGTCGTCCGATTCCTGGCGATCCCATTGCAGGCATCTTCAAAGTAGGACAGGGAATAGAAGTTCACATGCTGCATTGCCCCAATAGCGAACGCTATCATGATCAAGCAGATAAATATGTGCCGCTATCATGGGAAGATAATATTGAAGGTGATTTTTCTGTGGAATTAAAAGTGGATCTCACTAATCAACGCGGCAGTTTGGCATCGCTCACGCTTGCTATTTCTGAAGCTGAATCCAATATTGAAAATATACGCGCGCAAGAAAGTGACCATCATCACTTTCATGTTGATGTGACAATTTCGGTGCGCAACCGCTCGCATCTTGCTCGGATTTTAGGAAAGATTCGAAAACGAAGAGAAGTCATTCGCGTGCTGCGTCGTAAGCCGCATGGTGCTAGCTAAAAACCTGGCATGCCAGGTTTTATTCACGTCCTTTATTAAATACCTCCCTCCCGCCTCGCATCGTCAACACGACATCCAAATCTGCATCCATCACCACTAAATCCGCATCCTTTCCTACTTCAATACTCCCCTTGTGTTCCTGCAATTTTAAAACACAGGCAGGATTATAAGAGGCCATTAAAATCGCCTCACTCAATTCACAATGGGTAAATTGCATCATGTTTTTAATTGCTTGCGGCATTCGTAAAATACTCCCTGCAAGCCTGCCATCCGCTAAGCTAACGCGGCCATTCGCTACTTCTACTTGTTGACCTGCTAAATCATAATGACCATCGCCCAGACATTTTGCGCGGATTGCATCGGTAATTAATAGCATATGTTCTTTATGTTTCAGTTCTAGTGTTAATTTAACAATGGCAGGATGTAAATGCACGCCATCGACAATCACTTCTGTCATCACTCGATCTGATAATAGCAAAGCAGTGACTGTGCCAGGTTCACGTTGATGAATACCGCGCATAGCATTAAATAAATGAGTTGCATGCGTACAACCCGCTTCAATAGCGGCCTGCGTTTCTTCATAAGTTGCATTGCTATGTCCAACAGAAACGACAATGCCCATTTGCACCAGAGTTTCAATCAGGGACAAAGCTTCTGGCAATTCAGGTGCGAGCGTAATTAATTTAATTATTCCCTTAGATAATTTCTGCCATTGCTGAACCAAAGCAGAATTTGGTGATCTTGCATATTTCAGCCGCTGCGCACCCACTTTTTCAGCTGCAATAAAGGGACCTTCTAAATGCACGCCTAGCAATGCTGCACCTTCATTATCTTGCATGACATGCGCTGCCTTAGTTAGCACTGATGCAATTTTGTCTTCTGCCGCTGTCATCGTCGTCGCTAAATATCCTGTGACACCCTCTTCTGCTAGAGCATGCGCAATGGTTTTAAAAGCAAGTTCACTATCATCCATCACATCTTTGCCGTCTGCACCATGAATATGCAAATCAATAAACCCAGGAACAAGCACATAGTTAGCGGGATAATTATATTGTTTCGCTGGCAGATGATGCTTAATCATGCTGGTTGGAATAATCGCTTTGATGATGCCCTCATCGATAATCAAGGCGCTATTTTCCACCCAATGTTGATTCACGAGAATACGTGCACCAGAAATAATATTTCGATTTACATTTATCATGCGCCTTCCTTATGGGTGGCTATAAAATCCTGTCAACACAGCTTGCGCTATGATATTCGTTGCAATTCTATTAAGAATATCATGTTGATGCATTTTAGCGACACTGGCATCCAAGACTGTATTCAATGCATATAAAGTAAAATTATAGCGATGAATACCTGTGCCTGCTGGCGGACAGGGGCCCATATAAGCATTCTCATCCATGCCGTTTAAAGCAAATATGACTTGCTTTGTTTGTGTTGCGCCTTCTGCTAAGGAAGTCATTTGAGGATTTTGCAAATACACGATCCAATGCACAAAGCCTGCTTCATGCGGCGCATCAGGATCATGCAATAAGAGTAGCAAGGAACGCGTACCTGCTGGCACCTCTGACCAAGCTAATTGCGGTGAAATATTGCCGCCACCTTCTGCTGAGCAAATAGTTTTTTTATCAAATTGAGTGAAGGGGGTAAAAGATTGACTGCTGAGTGAGAGGGCAAAAGCGAATGAGGTGGAGAGTAATGAAAATAGCAGTAAAATGAGAGATTTTATTTTCATGGGAATTCCTTTTAGGTGGCTATGAGGGGATTTTCTAGGAAATGGGTTAAACAATCAAGGGCGCAAACCTCTGTCATTCCCGCGTAGGCGGGAACCTATTTCTAATTTGCAGTAGAAGTAAATTTAAGATAGGTTCCCGCCTACGCGGGAATGACAGAGGTTTGCGCCGTCTCGAAGGGTATAACACCCAACTACGCCTTATTAAAATACACCACTGATTGATGATGAGCCTGCACACCACCAGCAGCTAACTGTATTTGCACGGCTTGCTTGGTCTTCATTTTTTGATAAGTTTCTTTAATATCCCAGAAGAACATTTCCTTACAATGTTCATAAGCTTCTAAAGGCGTAAATGCTTTTGCATCATTTCCAGCAACAAAATGATTTTGATGTGTTTGCGATACATAAAAGGCAAGTAAATAACATTTCAATGAACCACCGTAATAGTTTCCATTAAGAAGCTTGTCGTCATGTTCATTGATTAAAGCAATAAACGCATCCAACACATCGCTAAGGCCAACTAGTTGGTTATTTGACTTAAATAAATCATACATCTTATCTTGAAATAGTTTTTGGAATCTTCTCGCCCCAACTCGATTGCCATGAAAAAATCCACCACAGCCATCTTGATCGCAATAGCTTTCCATCAACTGATCAAAGCCATGACTTATTTCTGCAAAATATTTTCGATTCTCATTTCTGATTTTACGCTTTCGTGATTCTTCGGCAGCAGCATCTTTCAAGCGTTGAATTTCAGCATCTTTGTCATGAAGCTCCTGCTGCTGTTCTTGAATTTGCGTCTGCTGTTGTTCAATCACAGCATCTTTTTCCTTAATTCTTTTTTCCTGTTCTTGAATGATTTCCCGTGGGGTAGATGCCATTTCTTGAAGTCTTTTAATTTTTTCCCGCAGCGATACTTCTTCACCTACTACCGTATCTTCCACATCTCCTCCATCAACTAAGATCCAGCTAGTATTCATCATTTCCTCAATCTCTACCGTTTCCATTTTTTCTTTTTCAATGGCAGGCATAAATTGCTGTGGCAGTAGACCAGTTACATGAGAGTATTCATTGCCTAATGCTTTTTGAAATAGTCCTATGGCATCACTTTCTTTCTGTTCCACTTCTTGCTTAACTTCTGTTAAGGCCAAACAAGTTGCATCGATCACTGCATTAGTAATTAATTCATCCTTTCGTGTCGACTCAGCAAAGCCATAACGAGTAAATTGATAGCGATAACATTGGTCTGTAAAAGAAGAAAAACCCGTCATCAACAAACTGGCAAATTTAAATTGCTTAAGTTCTAATTGTATTTGTGCTTCTTTTACTTGTTTAAGCCAATTGACATAGTCATTTAAAATATTGGCAAAGGCTGAATGATTGCCATGAATCACTCTAATGAGATCATCAAATGCCGTCAATAAATCAGTTAAGCGTTTCTTTGCTATTAATATATCTGCTAAAGCTTGAGCTGCATCCTTTGATAATTCAATGTTTGTATATTCTTTAAAGCCAGAACGCAATAATTTGAAATCAAGCTTATCTGAATTACCATAAAGAACAGCGCTGATCCATTTAAGATAAGGGGAGTCTCCTATTTGTGTAAGACTAGTAAGCCTGCCAATGAGGGGTTGGCCTTTTTTAACTTGCTCAACATACAATTTAAAATGATTGGGTTCACCTTCGGACAATAAATGCGTGAGTCTTGTATTAATACTTGCAACACTATCGCTTATTTGCGTGCTAATGAATCTCGCATCTTCAATTAATTTCGCTAATTTTTCAGTATTATTTTTCGCAGTGTTATCTAAAGAATTCGAAGTGAGCTGATATGTAACTTGAGTAATGAGGGTTATCAGTGAAAGATAGGTGGTATCATTTGAACGAGTAGAGAGAAGATCTTCATTGTCTGCAGCGCAAATTTTACCGAGAAATTCAGTCAAATGTTGCCTATGTTTTTCATAGTCTTGATAATTATCCGCTTCAGCCGCCGCCTTTATTTTTCTCGCGATTAAAATATTAATTAAATATTTGGGATCATCGATGCAATCATTTTGCTTATGCTCACCAAACCACAGAAAACCTGGCCGCGATGCTTTTGAACTTTGGTATTCCAAACAAATATGATATAGACCTTGCAAGCTATCTGTTATTTTTCTGTGTTCGGCCATACCTGCTTTCGGCTGTAAATCCGGCTCACTGAGATACTCTAATTGCCGAGTATAATAGGTATCTGGCTGTGCGCCTTGGAACAATTCTCCAATTTTTTGCACAAATTCGATTCCTAACACGGCTGCAGCACCTGTCGTGCCCCCCACATAAGCTGCCGCTGTTTTCGCCCCCACACCAGCTAGTGCCAAGCAAGTATTATCATCCTCCTGAGTCTCAAACGTAATACTCACTGCCATATCTTTTGGACGGGCATCAGTATAGGCAGCTAATACCCTTTCGATAGCCGGAATTGATATCACTTTGGTGGCTGGTTTTTGACTTGAAAACATTGATAAACCCCTCATTTTTAATAAGAATTTTATATTAGCTCGATAGATGTGTCATATTATACACAAATACTAGGCTTATTGTACATTTATTTACAAATCTCTTAATAACAAAAGCGCGCCGGAAACGGGCGGCAACTTGCAAACTTGCAAACGTGAGCGCAAATCTTCCCCCAAATAAGGCTGGATAAATTCCGCAACACCACCGACCAAGACACAAGGAAGCGCCCGATCTTTCCGTCTTTGCCCTGCCAATAAAGCCGCAGCCACCCCATCCACTGCACCTGCCGCCTCTTGCATAATGCGCACGGCAGTTTCATCACTACTTGCGGCAAGCTTAATCACAATCGGCGCAAGTTCTGCAAAAGCCGTTGAATTAGCTTGGTTGGCCCAAGTCACCAAGGCATCCTGATTTTGATTAAAAGAGTCATACACCGCTTTTGACAAAGCTGAAACGGGTGAGCGTCCATCCAAATAACGCAGGGTCATACGCATGGCTTGCATACCAAGCCATGCACCGCCGCCTTCATCATCATGAGGAAATCCAAAACCACCCACTCTGCAAGTATGATCGCCTTCTATTTGCCAGCCAATCACACCCGTACCAATAATAATAACGGCACCATCATGACCAGCATGTGCACCTAGGCAAGCCGTGTGAGCATCAGATGTCACAATGAGTTTAGGAAATCCTTTTGCCTTTTGTAAAAATGCTTCATAAGCTTCTTTCACTTCACAGCCCGCCAAACCCATGGCAACTTGCATGTGTGCCTGATCTTTGTCAAAAGAAAGCCCCAAAGGCTGCAATACTTCATCTAAGGCAGTGCGAATGGATTGCCAACTTTGCGGAACGGAAAGACGAATATTGGCAGAACCACTCGTTGCCTGCCCTAACAAGCGTCCGCTTTCATCTTCAACTCGAACGATACATTTTGATGCACCGCCATCTACGCCTACATATAGAGTTTCCATTATGTTTTATCTCCTCAATCATCATCGAAACTAACTTAAATCTTGCTATCTTTCAATATCAAAGCAGCGTAGAATTTCCCATTAAAATTTATTAGAAAATAGGTGCTTACAGGAAGCAGGAAGTGCAATGATCGCACGCAGGGAGACACCATGAAAACAGCACGCTGTACCTATCATCTCGCCAATGTAGATCGCAATTTGTATGCTTATTTTGATCCTAAAGCCTTCGATGGCATTTTACCCGCCTTAACTGAAGCGCAACAAGAGCAATTTATCCGTCAAATCTGCGACAGCATTGCCATTGCTATGCCGCAGGATATCACGGAAAAACATCTCTATATTAAAAAAGTCTATCGCGCACCAAGCGCATCATCTATTACTGTTTTCTGTACCGATGGTTTTTTAGTTGATAGCAACTTAACTGTGCCCGTGCATGAACAACCCTTTCAAACAGAACGTATTCAAATTAAAGAAACAGAACAATTAGCTTCACGCATTAAATTGAGCAATGACATTTTACAAACTATTCAGCGTCAATTAATCAATTTTGAAGAAGAACAAACGCGCCTATTTGCTGCCTCTCAAACTTCTGCGAAGAAGGAAGACAAGCCCAAGATAGCAATCAAAATGACGCTTGCACAAGAAGGACGCGATAAAATAGCGGATATTTTTGCAGATATTGCCAACTTAAAAAAAGAAATTGTCGAGATGAGTAAGAGCCGCGGCATTTCTTTAAATAACCTGATCAAGCAAGCAGATAATCTACGTAATAACATGAATAATTTAATGCTTAAAGACAGCGCTGACTTACAAGAAGAAAGTAAGACAAAATTACAAGACCATAGCAGGCAAGCTATCGAAGAAGAAGCGAGCGAATTAATTAAAATAAATACTTCATTGAAACAGAAAATAAATGAAATTACGCCCATACCTGATCAATTTGATCAAGAGACACAGAAAGCTTATCAAGAAATAAATCAATGCGCGCAGCAATTTACTCGATTCAAACAACTTGTGGTTGAAGCCTTATATCATGCTGCAAAAGAATATCGCGAGCTGATCAACAAGCCATTTTCATCGGCTTCAAGTAATGAGAAAAAAATATTAATTAATGAATTCAACCGAAAATTTTCAAGTATTGCTTATTTAACAGAGAGCGGCGAATTAAATAGCCTGCAAGAAAGCTTAGATAATTTATCGCCTCTGTCTTTGGATAATTTACAAGCCCTTATTTCAAATGAAGAGAAAGATCAGCCGGGATTATTGCAAAAATGCAATACTTCCTGGACTGAAGAATCGCCTGAATTACAAATTATTCTGAAAAAATTGGGACAATTGAATGCGGCTTACCGTCAATTTTTTCAAGAAGAAGTTAAGGAAACACAGTTTGCCAATGCCGCCATGATTCAAATCGTACGCATTCCCTTTCCTCGCGGCTTTCATTTTAAATTTACTGATGAAGCCCATGCCTATCACAAATCTATTGATGATTTTTGCAAGGCACAAAATGATGCAATCAAGCAAAGCGCGCAAAATTATAAACGCATCATGCAA
The DNA here is from genome assembly GCA_013287745.1 of Gammaproteobacteria bacterium. Classification (GTDB taxonomy): domain Bacteria; phylum Pseudomonadota; class Gammaproteobacteria; order DSM-16500; family DSM-16500; genus Aquicella. The sequence continues at coordinate 28,441 of JABDDF010000006.1, read as the reverse complement.
ATTGATAACATCACGGATAAAACACAGCGCACGATGAAAGAAGCTGAAAGAATCAGCGCATCCATCCGCACTAGCATTGATCGTTTCAAAACATTATTACATCGCAAAGAAGAAAGTCTGCCTATTTTGCAGCAAGCAAAGCAAAACTATGGGCAATTACAGTATATTTTAACGACCGCCGTGCATGAAAAAATAAGCATTGATGCTAATATGGATCGTAAATTAAAAAACGTGCAGCGTAAAATTGACGCCCTCATGCAGACTATTACTGCTAAAGAAACTGAAGCGGGGCAAATTATGCAGTCACTGACTGAATTACAAACTCAAATTGATACAGATACTAATACCGATCTATTAACGGAAAAAATTAATCGCATGCAAACTTTGGCTGCTTCACTCAATAATGTCTTAGTCAGCATCCATGAACCTGCCGCTTCTCTGTCTTATTATCAGCAAATTTTTGCAACTAATGATCTCGTGAGTTCCTATAACATAGAAAATATTCGCAAACAGCATCAGGAAGCAAAGAGTCTTATTTTAAATTTTATCAAACAACAGAATCAAAGTTATGGCCGTGTTTCGGATGAACGTCAAACTCGCGTTGTAGATTTATATTCACAAATTGATGCCGCTGTCACACAAGTTCAGCAGGAAAGCAAGGAAGTCTTGCGTGCTAAGGATGCGCTGCTGGATGAATTAAATGATCGAAAATTATCTTTAACAGCCGAAGCACTGGATGCAAAGAGAGAGCCATTGAAAAATAAAATACAAATGATAGAAGAGGCGATGAAGAAAATATTGGGGAATTTGGCGCAGATTAAGGGTGAGGTGTGATTATTGCTTATATATTTGTATACATTTTATTTTAGAAATGATCACAAATATGTGTACACACATGCTATAATTTGTATATAAATATATAGACAAATTAGGTGTTTGTATGAATAATCAATGGCTTACCATAAGGCAACTTGATCAGCAGTTAAAAGAATGGCAATCACTAGGCAAAAAATATGGCAGACCAAGAGCCGGATGGATAAAAACATTGCGAGTAGCCTTAAGTATGTCGGCAGAGCAATTTGCCAGCCGTCTTGGCTTATCCCGCGGACGTGTAAATCAACTTGAAGATGCCGAGGTGCATGGTTCCGTTACATTACGAACTTTAAATGAAGCTGCAAATGCGCTGGGCTGCGAATTAATTTACGCTATCGTACCGAAAGGCAGCTCCACTTTAGAAGACATTATTAAGACAAGAGCAGAACAAGTTGCGGAAGAGAGAATAGCAAACGTAGCGCATTCGATGTCATTAGAAGCACAATCACTAGATGCCGACGCTCTAAAAATTCAGAAAGATGGGCTTGCTAAAAAATTAGCGGAACATCTAGATAAAAAATTTTGGGCCGCACCCGCCAAGCAAACTGATTTATTCCAAAAATTACTTGAACATTTACAACAAAAGAAAAAATAACAATGAAATTTGAATATGCTCATGGAGCAACACCGCTTGATCCAGATGAAATTGCTGGGCTAATTCCCCTGCATATCACAACTCAAAGTCAATTAAATGAATGGGAAGCTGCTAACATATTAAAAGCAGAAAACTGGCTATTTTTACATTCTAATCATAGAAATTTTCTCACTATAGAATTTACAAAACTATTACATACAAAAATGTTTGGTGATACATGGATATGGGCGGGACAGTTTAGAACTACCGAGAGAAATATTGGTGTTAGTCCCTTTAAAATTACAACTGATTTAAATAATCTTTTAGAAGATGTTCGTTATCAAATTATACATAAAAGTTTTCCACTTGATGAAATTGCTTATCGTTTTCATCATCGACTAGTCGCAGTTCATCCTTTCCCCAATGGTAATGGCCGACATGCAAGATTGATGACTGATTTATTACTTATACAAGCTGGCCAAGCTCGTTTCACATGGGGTAAACAAAAATTAGAGGGAGAAGGTCCAATACGAAAACAGTATATTGAAGCGCTAACAAACTGCATGATTGTTATTTTTGCATTGACGTATTTAAAAAATGGGAAAAATTGGTGACTTACCTACACCATTGCGGCAAAGACTTGGGACAAAATTATGCAATAGATTATTCAAATGCTTCAGATATGTTTCCACCTTATCCAGATAATATATTAACCCTGTTTAGACAAATAAAAGATTCACGTGAATTCGTGGCTACTGTAAAAGAAAAAATAGCTGGTTTTGATCAACAAGCGCCTGCTATAAAAACCGCTGCTTTGTTCAATCGATATGTTAGCGAATATTTTACCGCGCGTGCGCATACTGGTATTGCAAAGCAAATTGAAGAAGAATTATCTAAATCTGAAAATGCTGCCATGAGTTATGAAGAATGCTGGCAAGTCATTGTGAGTTATCTTTCTGATGGCTATCGGCAAGCGAAACCCATTTATTGCCATGGTTCTTTTGTAGGGATGTTGAATGAAATTATTCATATGGCAATAAAGGATGATGCAGCGAATTACCAAACGTACATTAGTTTATTAGATGGTATAAGTTCATTGACCAGTGAACAAGAAGCAAGTCGTTTTGACAAAGTCTGTTTTAGCTTTGGCATGGATCCTGCTTGGTTTGATTCTGCTGATGAACTTGCTCCGCAAGGGCCGCAGCGCAAGTAGGAATGTCTACTTTCCTATTTAGCAGGAAACAAACCTGGCATCCATCGGTTTGCAAGCGCTGCAGGAAAGGCTAATCTTAATGAAGATCTTGGTGAGTCTGAGACAAGAATCCCTTTCGTGATTAAACTAGCAGTCAATCGACGTGCATGCCGATCTGTTATATTTAATATTACCGACATTTCACCTCTGGATATTTCACCTCGATATAAAACTGCCTCAAGTATTTGGATAGATTGTGATGGTAGTTTTTCCATCTGAATTTCTTCACGGGCCCACAATAGAATTCTTGTTCTCAAGTGATCAGGCTCCATAATTGATTCCATAAAATTAATTTGATCAATACAAATCTCAAGAAAAAATTGCGTGAAATCAGCGAGCGATTCTTCACTTAAATTCCCACGTCCATCTAAATCATTGCGTCGTGTTAGATCGCAATTAGCAAGACGCTCTTTATAGCTCAACACATTGCGAGCCAAACCCCTGGCAATAGACCACATTCCACCCGTATCTAGTGCATTAAGGATAACTGCATGAGACATTAATCTTGCTACGCGGCCATTGCCATCAAGAAAGGGATGAATCCATAGTAATCGATGATGTGATGCTGCCAATGCCAAAATAGTTTCTGTTTTGCCTAATTTGCTATACACAGATTCAAATCGTGAAAGAAAGCGTGGTAAAGCGCCAGGGCTCACTGGAATATGATTGCCAACGATGACATCATTCAGACGCAATTTACCGGGTATAACCCGCATCTTCTTTTTGCTATGCGGATCTTCGACCCATAATAAATCTTCAGGAAGTAAATCACAGAAACGCTTATGAATTTCGCATATTGCATCACGAGAAAACACATTATTACTGATGCCGCCACTATCGATCCACTCTTGAACTGCGATATGCGCTACTGCTTCTTTTTGTAAATTTCGTTTTTTTACATCAGCGCTATAATCACCTCGTAAGGCCCTGTCAATATCAATAGGGTGAGTATTATGCCCCTCAATTAAATTACTGTAATAGCAATTCATGGCTCGAACAACGCTAGCTAATGATGCTTGTATAGCTGGCGGCAAGCTGCGTTTAAATCCGGCCGATTTGGCCACTAATTCCATTGCAAGGTCTACTAATTGCGTTCGATGCCTGGAGTTTTCTGATATCAATAAAGGCTCCATCATTGATAGATTTTCTTCTCTATCAATAGGCTGCAAAATGTCCGGTTTTATGTCCGATTTTTTATTACTCATGTACTTGATTATAGCATATTTTATTTAGATATTAATGGATTTTTAAAAGAAAAATGTCCGGTTTTATGTCCGGTTCAACTGCCTCCGCAACTGCGACAAAGGAATCCGCGCAACACCATCCCCATCACTCGTACTAGTTTCCGCTAACACCGGCGCGAAGGCATGTCCATAAACGATTTCATAACGTGCATGCCATTTACCATCTTCACTAGGTAAACAATCTTCTTGCTGATATTCAACATCAGGCAACAACATACCGCTCGCTATCAACTCAGCAAATAATTTATTTCTATCGCGATAAATCAAGCTATAATAATTGACATCCAAAACGGGATCAGCCAAACCTGCTTGTAACAGCAAATCACCTAAATTATGCATATCAACATAATGCGGTAAATTTTCTGACGTAAATATTTCCGTCCATGCAGTTAATGTATCCGTTCCTAATACACTAAACATAAGCAAACCATTCGGCCGCAAAAGACGGCGCCATTTACTTAGGATTGCTAGAAAATCAGATTGCCAAGGCAGGAATAAATTTGCAATGATAAGATCCACTGATTCAGCAGCTTGATTCGCATCAAGCATGCGCGCTTTGGGATAACGCGCTTGCAATAAATTATTTAAATCACTTCCCTCATGACTCACATTCATCATCACTTGCGGCTGCAAAGTCATCAAATCCAAACGTGCAACTAATTCTTTTCCCACTTCAGACATCAACACAAAGGGATTCACTTCATTAGGAGATAAGCTCATGGTTTACCTTTTTCGTGTCTTACATCATCTTTATCATTGGCTGCTGCCTGCTTATTGTGTTTTATGCGGGCAGATTAGCGGCCGGTCATTGAATGTTTGCCTTGCTTGCGAACAAGACTTGCCTATTTTAACGCAGGCTTGCCAGCAATGCGCTGCTTTTCTGTTTTCTGAGCAGGCAAAAATATGCGGTGCCTGCCTTAAAGACCCACCCCCATTTGATAAAACTTTCGCCTTATTTCGCTATGAATCCCCTATTAATCATCTGATTATTTATCTTAAATTTCATGCTCAATTACACTATGCGCAAGCCTTGGGCGAGTTATTTGTACAAGGCATTCAACGATGCTATCAAGCAGAAACCTTGCCCGATGTGATCATGCCCATTCCCTTGCATAAAACAAGATTGCGAGAACGCGGCTTTAATCAAGCCTTGGAAATTGCAAGACCCATTGCTCGTTCATTAAATATTCCGCTGGATTTTCTCAGTGTCAAACGCGTAAAAGCAACTGAGGCACAAAGTTTATTGGCTGCAGATAAGCGTAAACAAAATATGCGAAATGCTTTTGCGAGTCATCATTCCTATGCGGGTTTATCAATTGCTGTTATTGATGATGTCATGACAACGGGGCATACGCTGCGGGAATTTTGTCAATTATTAAAAAAGCAAGGCGCTGCTAGGGTGGATGTTTGGTGCTGTGCGCGCCGTGTATAGCTATCAAGTCTGCTTGCTCTAAACCCCAATAACCGCTACATTAGGCCACTCTTTCACAACACGAACCTGATCATTATCAAAGGTAATATTATGCAAGAATTGATCAATTTCCTCTTTCGTCATCCCTTGCTTAGCGCGGGCGCAGTCATTGCTTTGATTCTGCTAATTATGGTGGAATTTCTACGTGCGCGCGGTAAAACATTTGACTTAAACGCAACCCAAGTCACTCAAATGATTAATCATGACAATGCCGTCGTGATTGATTTGCGCGGTCAAGAAGCCTTTGCTCAAGGCCATATTATTGATGCACTTTGCTTCACACTAAGCGATATGCAGCCCCTACCGCAGAAAATAGAAAAACTCCGCGCGCGTCCCTTGATTTTTATTGGCAATACCGGCCTAGATTCACAAAAAATCGCCGCACAAGCCTTGAAACAAGGCTATAATGCCTACTCATTGACAGGCGGCATGCGTGCATGGACTGACGCGCAAATGCCTTTAATCAAAGGAGAATAATCATGGCAAAAGTAATCGTTTATTCAAAAGAAAATTGTTCTTATTGCCGTTTAGCGAAAGAATTATTAAAGACACGCAATATCGCTTTTGAAGAAGTTCGTGTCGACCTTGAACCAGCCCAATTAGAAGAAATGCTTAAACTTAGTCAGCGCCGTACGGTGCCGCAAATTTTTATTAATGATCAACCCATCGGTGGTTATGATGATCTTGCTAAATTAGCAAAGTCAGGTAATCTCGATGCCTTACTTAAAACATAATGATAGAAGGGTTTTTCCATGACACAGACTACTCCCATTACGCCGCAATTTGAAATTCAACGCATTTATGTGAAAGACATTTCTTTTGAGGCACCCAATACACCGCATACCTTTGTTGAAGAATGGAAACCAGAAGTTTCTTTAAATCTCGAAACAAAAAGTAGCCGCGTACAGGATAATCTTCATGAAGTTGTTTTATCGATTACCGCGACAGTGAGCTCATCCAAGAAAAATGCTTTTTTGATTGAAGTGCATCAAGCTGGTGTTTTCATGATTAATGGTTTTCCTGCTGACCAATTACATCAAATGCTTGGCAGTTTCTGTCCTAATATTTTATTTCCCTATGCACGTGAGATAGTATCAGACATGGTGGTGCGTGGTGGTTTCCCACAATTAATTTTAGCGCCGGTTAATTTTGATGCGCTTTATACTCAGCATATGGAAAAGCAAGGTAGCGGCGAAGGTACAGGTACGCCAAATTAATTTCGATGAAAAGGATGCCCCATGATAAACAAAGACATCGCAATTCTAGGTGCCGGTTCATGGGGCACCGCCCTAGCCTTATATTTAGCAAGACAGGGACAGACGGTTCGTATATGGAGTATTGATACTTCTGAAATTGAAGCTATGCTGCTAGAGAAAGCGCATCATCGCTATTTACCAGGCATTCCCCTACCCGATTCGATTCACCCCCACAGAAATTTAGCAGAAACGGTTAAAGAAGTTGATGATATTTTAGTGGTTGTTCCATCGATTGGTTTTAGACAAACGCTGACTTTAGTCAAACCTTTCTTACATCCGCGAACTCGCATCATTTGTGCGACCAAGGGTATCGATGCAGAAACAGGTCAATTGCTAAATCAAGTTGCTGATGATGTGATCGGTCAGCATCCCTATGCGGTTTTATCTGGCCCTTCTTTTGCGCGTGAGGTTGCGGCTGGCTTGCCTGCTGCTGTTGTCATTGCCTCGCGTGATGCTCAGTTTCTCAGTGAACTCAAGCAAAGATTTCACAGTGATATTTTTGCTATTCATCCTAGTCATGACATTATCGGCGTGGAAGTCGGTGGTGTGGTAAAAAATGTTATCGCCATCGCGACAGGTATTGCTGATGGCTTGGGTTTAGGCACGAATACACGCAGTGCTTTGATCACCTTAGGCTTGGCGGAAATCACGCAATTGGGAAGCAAATTAGGCGGCAAGGCAGAAACCTTTCTCGGCTTATCGGGTTTGGGAGATCTCATCCTCACTTGTTCCGATGATCAATCGCGTAATCGACGCCTGGGACTGCATTTGGGCAAGGGCGCGAGCATTTCGCAAGCAGAAACGGAAATTGGGCAAGTGATAGAAGGCAAACGCAATGCGGAATTAGTCGCGCAATTAGCCAAGCAGCATGATGTGCACATGCCTATTTGTGAAATGGTTTGGCGGGTTGTTAGTGGCGATATTGAAGTTAAGGCCGGTGAGATAAGAAAAATGATTTTAGGTTTGTTGGGTTAATCATACATCAACTGATCCAAAGCCGTGACCGAACCCTTCGGCGAACCCTTCATCAATTCCATCATCACATCGGTAATACAAAGCAGCCGCAACACATTGGGTGTGATGTCATCAAAAATAACTTTCACCCCCAATGTCGAACCTTCTGCTTCTTCAAAGGTAACGCCAATACCATAGCCCAAACAAAGTGAACTCAGCTGATCAGCCCGACGAGCCATACCTGCTAATAAACCCGTAGGGGCAAAGACTTCTTCCATGGTCATTGGACGGCCGTTTAAGCTGAATTGCGCATTGGCTAAGCGAGCGATCTTACACATTTGCTGGGATATATCGAGGGTTGCCATAGGATTCCTTCACATTAAGCGAATTGCAAACAGACTACCATTTCCACCAGGGCTGGGCAATTTTACGCGGCCCTGCGACAAAGGAACGCAGCCAACGCAAAAAGACAGCAACGCTAAAGCCCCAGCGTTCCAATATGACAAAAAAGGAAGTCGCAATGACAGCGAAAATAAAGGTCCATAGGCGGATATGAAAAACAAGAATGAGCACGGGAAAGGTTGCTCGATAATCAATGACCCAAAATCTGACATTTTTTGCAGAATCGCGCCAGGTTGCCATCACTTACTCCTCTTGTCCATTCGTTTGAGTTTAACGAAAGAAATGGATCGTGCCTAGTTGTATATTAAACCGTTCGAGACACGGCGTAGCAGCCCTCACCCCCTGCCCCTCTCCCCTCGCAAAAAGCGCTCCGGGAGAGGGGAGCATCCTAAATTTTCTCCGCGAAATAACTTAGGACGCTCCCCTCTCCCGGAGTGCTTTTTGCGAGGGGAGAGGGGCAGGGGGTGAGGGCTGCTACGCCGCGTCTCGAAGCACCGCACACTCCCATTCTTATTAACTTGACTTTAATTATCCGTCTTGCTTCAATGCCATGAAACCTCTTATTTTTGTAATAAAATGCGATAGAGATTTTGTCATATTTACCGTGCGAACATAGGGATATTGCCAAACATGAAGCAAACTGTTGCTCTTGTGATTACTTTTCCTCTTTTATTATGCGCATGTGCTGCGCCTAAACCGCCGCAAGGGTATAACATTAACTCAAGTCAATCTTCTCTAGCTGAAGCTTCTTTCGCTGTGAGTCATTCCATTGTCGATCTTGCAGAAACTGCTCAAGCTGCACACCCTGTCCCTATGATTCCTGCTCCGCCTAGTCCTGCTTCCTATGGCATGGCAGGCTTAACTACCGTTGACTGGTCAGGCCCAGTCGAACCCCTGTTGAAACAAATTGCCTATGCTTCAAATTATCGACTAAGAGTCTTAGGAACCGCACCCGCTATCCCTGTCATCGTTACACTCTATGAAAAAAATGTCATGCTGGGTGATGTCCTAAGAAATACTGGTTATCAATGCGGACGTCGTGCCGCTGTTGTGGTTTTTCCTGATAGCCGCACCATAGAATTACGCTATGCAAAAAACTAGCATGAACTTGGCAAACATCATTTCACACCTTCGGCAATGCTGTATCCTCGCTTTGCTTGGTATGCTGGCAGCCTGTAGTTCTCATCAACAAAATCTCAGCAATGTTGATACCGCCAATCTTTCTCAATTAGAAAATGTACGCTTTGTTCCAACTCAGGCATCCGCAACACAACTTAAATTAGGCAGACTTCGCGCTAAAATGTTAAAAGAAACGGCCATGACCATTGGCGCTCAAGGCGGCCTTGCCTGGGCTTCAGATCAAATCAATACCCAAATGAATAAAGATAAGAAATACCTTGATAGTATTTTTAATTTTGATGCCATGGTTTTAAGCCATGGTGTATTACCACCGGTGCTAGAAGAAGGTGATAATAGTTTAAATTTAAATGATCCCAATACCATACGCGTGGCTGACAGAACTTATAAAATTATCGCCCAAGCGCGCTTTGCCACCACGCCGCCTAATTGGCGCGAATATTTATGGCTGATGTATCCCAAGCCAGTTTTACCGCACAAAACCTTATTGCCGCGATCGAGTGATGAGCAAAAAGTTTGGAAACAATACACGGAAAAAGGCTGGGAAAAAGGCATTGCGCAAGCTTATAGTATCTTTCAACAAAATCTTGCCCGCTTAAAACGCGATTATCGCGGCATGGTTATTTATCGTAAATTATTGCAAGAAAAAATGATTAGTCCACCCTTTGTCGCACGTACCGAATTGGGCGTAACAGGTGATGGTTCTGACATGCGTGTCAATGACCAAGTGTTACGTATTGTTGAACTGCCAAAACTGCAGACAAACAGCAGGAATTGGCGCGCAGTGGTGATAAAAAATTAATGGCAAACGAATTTCTATTTCCCCAAGAACCAGTACGCCTAAACATCGATGTGGTAAATGAAATTTTAATTCACTGCGTTAAATTAGGCGCATCTGATATCACTTTTCAAACCAGTGAACCCATTTATGCTGAAATTTATGGACGCTTGAAAAAAGTAACGCGCCGCCGCTTAGCAAATACTGAAGTCAGTGAACTATTAAATGAAATGTACGGGCCAAATGCTTCAGCTTTAATTATGTCTGGTAAAGATATCGATACTCATTATGAAATCCGGCCGAATCGAACTGATCGCTATCGTTTTCGTATTAATGGTACGGGATGCCAAGTTGAAGGACATGATGGCATTCAAATTACAGCGCGTACTATTCCAACCGATCCACCCAAATTAGACACGATGAATTTACCTAAAACTATTCTAGATGCACTGGCACCGGAACAAGGTGTGGTCTATGTCACGGGTGCAACGGGTTCGGGAAAAAGTACTTTATTAGCAGCGATTATTCGCAATATTACTGAAGATGCAGAAAGTAATCGTAAGGTCTTGACCTATGAAGCGCCCATTGAATTTGTTTTTGATAATGTAGAAAAAGTTTCTAGTATTGTGAGTCAATCAGAAATTCCCAGGCATTTACCGAGTTTTGCTGCTGGTGTGCGCAATGCTTTGAGGCGTAAACCGCGCTTAATTTTAGTCGGTGAAGCGCGCGACCCTGAAACCATTGGGGCGGTTATGGAAGCTGCCATGACGGGACATCCTGTTTATACCACCTTGCATAGTAATAGCGTCGCAGAAACCATACGCCGTTTAGTCATCACCTTTCCACCAGAAGAACGCCAAGGTCGCACCATTGATATCATAGAAACCGTACGCTTGGTCATTTCACAAAGATTGGTTCCAACGATTGAAGGAAAACGTGTAGCCTTACGTGAATATTTAATTTTTGATGAAAAAATCAGGGATATTTTGCTGGAAACGGATATTTTAAATATTACCAATGTTGTGCGTAAATTGGTGCGTGAATATGGGCGGACGATGGAAGCGGATGCGCATGAGAAATATAAAGAGGGATTAATTACTGAGCGTCAGTATAAGGTGATTGCCGAGCAGGCGGAGCGGGAGGATAAGGAATAGAAGGGCGGCCCTCACCCCCTGCCCCTCTCCCCTCGCAAAAAGCGCTCCGGGAGAGGGGAGCGTTCTAAATTTTCTCCTCGGAACAGCAAAGGACTCTCCCCTCTCCCGGAGCGCTTTTTGCGAGGGGAGAGGGGCAGGGGGTGAGGGCTTGCTTTTACCCGCCAGCAGACAGTTTACTTCTTAGGCTCATCACCACCACCATCACCCGACAAGCTCACCCCTGGCCCTGATTTATTCGCCTCTGACTCTAACTGCTTACCCTTAGCACGATTATCCGTTGCACCTCTCGATGTTCCTTCAGCACCCGCCATTGCACCGCCTGTTGCTTGCGCTGCTTGTTCCGTCTTACCCTTCACTTCACCCAAGCCTTCAGCCTCACCATATTGCGAACCTTGACCACTGACCCAAGCCATGACTTGCTGCGGAATAATATAAATCGCAGCAAAGCATTTATTCAAAGCAGCGACCACCAAGGCAACATAGGCAAAAAGGAAAATGATAAATTGCATGGGGCCATTGGATGCGCCTAATACCGCATCTTTTACCACAGACCAGAAAACAGCATTGATCATGCCAATCACAACCTTGGCGATTAAGATAGCCGCCATCAAACCAAAGATCATCAAGCTAGGACGCAGAAAGACATTAAACAATAGCATAATGGCAGGCTGTGCTTTTCCCATGATTTCATGCTCGCCGCTAGGACTGATAATACCGAGCGCAACCAAAGGCCCTGCAACCATGGCTTCTACCGTAGAAATGAGCCAACCAATCGCGCCAAAAGTAAAGATCATGTAAGGAATTAAGGGAACATAGATCGCCAAGGTAGCGCCAAAGGTAATTAAAAATCCGCAGAAGGCATAAAGAGCTGGCACTAAGAGCATATAGATCAAGGCAATCGCGCCACCAGCAGGATTGGTGATACCCGTACCTAAAATGAAGGGGCTGATGTAGCCTGCAATACCAAGAGCAAAGGTAATCGGAATTAAAATGGAAATCGTCGTTGTACCCGCATCGATGAGACCATTTCCCCAGCTCATCAAGGTTGATATAGGGTCATTATTTCCGACATTACCCCCTACGCCTGCGGTATTATTCCCACCACTCGTTGACGCACCTGCACTGCTCAATGCACTATTAGCAGCAGAAGTTAAACTAGCCATGGTGCCATCTAGGGCCGTTTGCAAAACACCTAATTGCGGTACACCAGACTTTGAAAAAGCACCTTGATTAGCCGCTGCACCTTGAGCAGCACTTTCTAACATTTGTGCCGCAGAATAATTATTACGGTATTTACCCAGCGCTGTATTGTTGGGATCTTGCAAGGTCACCGATATCGTAGGAAGCGCTTGTTGCTGCGCCGCATTATTCATCCTCGCAATAACATAATAATAGGCGCCCGCAAAAATCCACCCTGTATCCTTAGCTTTTTGTAGATCACCACTTAATGAAGAAGTCTGCTCACCCTGTGCCGCCACCCACTCGGATAGAGCTTGCTGCGTTAATTGACTGTAAAAAGTCCCAGCCACTTGTAAAAAGCTAGAACCCTGTGCATTAGGCTGTAAGGCTGTTAAACCAAAAGGCAGGTAGATGCTTTTCACTGTCGATTGATCGGGCCCCTGTGGACTACCATTTTGGCTATTGGGACTATTAAAACTACCCCTGCTACTCGTCGCCGGACAGGATTGCGTATTGGCTAAATCAGGATCGCTGCTGCGCACACAGCAATTAACCGTAGAAATATTATTCTTGCTGCAGTAAGCATAAATCCACGACCAACTTGAATCATTTTTCTTGTTAAATGAGTTGGAATAAAAATCGCGATAATTGTAATCGACCATAGCAAAGGCCGTGGCTGCATCACTCAATGTTTTAAGCAATTGCGGCAATGCGGTATTTTGTGCCCTGCAAGTAGCACATTGCAAAGTCCCTGCATTCGTACCGCTGCACATTGCATCAGGATTACAATAGGTTAATTGTCCACACTGTCCCTTAGGGCCTAAGTTAAACGAACAAGTATTACCTTGGCAGCTAGACGTATTTTGCGAAAAACTAGCCGAAACATTAGTGTTACAAAAGGTTGCGTCCTTCGTTATATTGCAATAATAACCGCCATTGGGTGTATTCGTTGGATCAGCTGAGCTTACTCTAGCTGTCGCATCACAAACCAAACCTTGAAACAATTGTGAAACTGCAATATCAGACGTTGTGCTTGGTATAGATAATTGTGCGTAAGGAGAGCCGCCTATGTTAATAAAACCTAAGGCGCTGCTCCATAGCATATCAGCCGCACCAATGCCTTGCACAATCACCCACATCATGACAATTTGCAGCGCTGAATAACCCGTTGCTGTCGGCACTAAAAAAGCAACGCCAAATACCATGCGAATTGGCAGCCACATGTTATGCCATTTTTTCCCCATGAATTCGCCTTCATGCGCTGTTTGCATGACGCCAACAACAGTGACATATAAAATCATTAAGGCAGCAATAGCTAAAATGATGGAATTAAAGGTTTGAAACATCGTGCCAAGTAAGGTGAGGGTTTGGCCACCGCCAGGCTGATTGCAGACCACGCCATTCATTGGGCCAAAAATAGCGGCGAGATAGCCACAAGATGCATCAGTAGCAGGAATTTGTGAGGTAAATGTGACAAGATTAATTATGGCCATGGAAAACTCCCCCTACCCACCTAGTACATAGCGCTTCCATTCCGCAAAACTCGCTCCCAATTGACGGCGTTTCATTTGAAAGGCCCAAAAGTCATAACGAAAGGCTTGTCCAAATAAGAGAGCGCTTGCTGCCAACCCTAAGAGCCAGCCAGCAAAAGTTTTGTAATAGAATAATAAGAAAAAAGCATAGCAAAATAGGATTAAACCGACTAGCAATAAACCCAGTGCATAATGGCGATAGCTTGTTTGCACATTTTGAATATCTTGCTCAGTTAAACCAAGACGCTGAACGGCTTGCTCAAAGCTTTCTGTTCTTTGCTGCGTTTCCTTGGTAAATAAGCCTCTTAATGCTGCCCATAGCACATTATTCTGCATTCTCAAAAAATTGGTATCGAGCCAACCTGAGGGATTGACAAAGGTTTTTCGAGAAAATTTAAAAACGTCACGAATAGCCACGGCAATAGACCCCCTTAAAGTGGAGCGCTTTTATTCATTATTGATGAGATTAGCTAAAATTGCCATAGTCACTTGCAATTTATTGTTTTTAAGCACTAAAATTGAAGTGTTTCTCGTAAGCGCCAGTCTATACTTTTCAACTAGTTGTATCAGAAGAAATTTATCCGCATGGGAGTAGCCGTATGTGTAAGCGAGTATTAGCTTTAGCGTGTGCAGTTGTGGCCTGCACTTATTTTGCAGCACTACCGACTTATGCCCAATCCATTTTTGACACACCAGGAAATAGCACTAACGCAGCAGCCTCATCAGATGATTTCAGTAAACTGGTCGATGAGAAAGCGCAAAAAAACCAAGCTGCCTTATCAGATGATGTTAAAAAACTATTAAACAAAAAACAAAATCCGCCTGCAGCGCCGACAACACCTAATTCAAATGCACCTGCTAACACGAATCAACCTGTGGCAGGAAGCACACCGGCTGCAGCACCTTCTGCTAGCACGCCAGCAGTAACCGTATCGCCGCCAACAACCGCATTACCAAGCACCAGCACGACGCAAACAACCACGACAACAACATCCACGGGTGGCAGCAGTCCAACTCAGCCAACGGTTTATTCGGGATTTGGCTCAGGCAATAAAGAAAAGAACACAAACACCACAGGCGGTTCATCTTCAAAGGATAAGAGTTGGGGCATCCAATATTAACAACAGGAGTAATCGTGATGCGTTTAGATTATATCAAGAAAATTGTGATTCTGACTGGCGCTGTATTATCAGTCAGTATTGTAGGGCTTACTAACTCAAGAGCAGATGGTGCGGATACCGCCTTATTACAGCAAATTGCAAATAACACCATGATGATCATGCAATACGCACAAACGCTTCCTGCTGCCTTAGAACAATTAACAACAATGGCCTTAGCATGGACGGGAGAAGATAAATCAGAAACTACTGGCAATATGCAAAAAAGCTTTACGGCACTGGGTGATTTACTTGTTGCAGATCAAGCCACCCAAACTTCCTCAGGCTTGATTCAGCAATTAAATAATGATTTATTGGGGCCCAATGTGAGTCCAACTAGTTTCCCCACTGCAAATGACGTCACTTATTCTACTGTGTTAGGCCAGCCTTTTTTCCCCAAAGATCCTCGCAAAAGTGGCGGTGTCAATCCAGTTTATAACTACATTCGAAATGCCTCAGGCATTAAAACCGTACATATTTTTCCTGCTGGCAGTTTCGGCGGCTCTGACAGTGATCAAGCCAAATATCGCAGCTATTATAATGCAGTGATGGCAGCTGAATCATTTAACGCCTATGTTTTAAGTTATCAATACGCCGATGGTAATCAATATAACAGCGCACAAGCTGGCTTAATTGGCCAAGCAAGCAGCAAGGATTGGATAGCCACTGTTTCTTCAGAAAATATTGGCACCGTGCTGCGTCAACTTTTAATTTATCAATCTCAGGCCTATGTTTTAATGACGCAATTATTCCAAACACAAAAACAAATGGTAACAGCACAAACCATGACGAATGCCCTGCTTATCAGTAACAATGCTGTCAATGAATCCCTGCTCTTAGCCAAAGCACAGGGTGTACAACCATCATAAGGTGATAACGGTGCCCAAATTAGATTTAGTTTCTTCACATGAATTTTGGAAAAACTACGATGACCCCATGATTTATCGTGTGATTGCCTTCATGGAAACAGTAGAAGATTTTACGCTAGATGGAACGCCAGCCCTTGAAGAAGCCATCAATAAATTAGGCGAGGCCTTCGAAGGTTTAAATTCCTTTGATCTTGGCAAAGAAGATCAATTCATTTCCCTCAGTTCACATATTAAAACCTCACGTATTTTACGCTTGCTGCAAACAATCGATGGGATTGATCCTGGTTCTGCCTCAAAATTATTAATGTATGCAGAAGAAAATAACACGCCAGATAATTTGATGACGGGCTTGTTTCTACGTCGTAATATTATTTTTGAACGTCTGCGATTACTTGCTCGTGTATTTGGGCAAGACCGTTTTGATTTAGTATTAAAAGTATTAGAGCAAGAACATGCGTAATTTACGGCATGAAATTACGCTGGTTATTTGTTTGAAATTATGCGCCCTAACCTTATTGTGGATTTTATTTTTTTCACATACTACTTCTAAAAAAGAAAGTAGCTTGGCAATGCAATTTATGCATACTCATTTTGCAAATAAATAAGGAGAATACCCTATGAAACTGCAACACTTTCTTGGCTCAATCATCATGCTCTGCCTCTCAAGCACTTGTATGGCCGTTTCTATTAATCTGTATGACCAGCCTAAAGCAGATAGTAAAAACATAGGAACCATTGATTCGAATATCGGGATCATTCCTATTTTCACACCTAAAGATAGCGCTTGGGTCAAAGTGGCTGATCCGCGTAATGGTAATGTTGGTTGGATAAAATCTAGCGATCTTAGCAAGGTGGGTTTGAATTTCAATATTATTAGCACGGGCAATGGCGGGCAGAATTATCAAGTCATGCAATATGGCGGCACTCAGCCAGTTTCAAGCACAGAAATGCAAAAGACCATACAGGAAATGCAAGCACGGCAACAAGCCTTACAAAAGAGTATTCAGCAAATGATGCAGAATATGTATGGCAATAGGTATTCTGTTCCGGTGATCATGCCGGTTGTGATTATGCCGGAGCAGAAGAGCGCGACACTGCCGAAAGCTGCGCCAGTTGGAAAATAAAGCAACCCTCACCCCCTGCCCCTCTCCCCTCGCAAAAAGCGCTCCGGAAGAGGGGAGAGTTCTAAGCTATTTCGAGGAGAAAATTTAGAACTCTCCCCTCTTCCGGAGCGCTTTTTGCGAGGGGAGAGGGGAGAGCTCTAAGATATTTCGAGGAGAAAATTTAGAACTCTCCCCTCTTCCGGAGCGCTTTTTGCGAGGGGAGAGGGGCAGGGGGTGAGGGCTAGAGACAGGCTGAAGGCTATAGGGCTTGAAGCTAATCTCTACTCCACATTCTGCACCTGCTCACGCACCTGCTCTATCAACACTTTTATCTCAACCGCCGCATGGGTCAGAACCGAATCCATCGACTTAGACCCCAAAGTATTGGCTTCACGATTCAATTCCTGTGAAAGAAAATCTAATCGTCGCCCCACCAAGCCGCCTTCTTTTAAAATGCGGCGAAATTCATGCAAATGCGTTTCCAATCGATCAATTTCTTCTGCCACATCCATTCGTTGCGCAAACAAGACCATCTCATGTTCTAAACGCCCGGGCTCTAATTCTACTTTTGCATCAGCAAAACGTTTCAGCAAACGCTCACGTTGTTCAAGCAGCACACGGGGTAAGCTTTCTTTGACCAGATTGATTTGCACTTGCATCAATTCCATTCGCTGCAAAAATATTTGCTTCAATTCTTCACCTTCACGACCACGCGCGCTCAGTAAATCTTCCAATGTTTTATGCATTAATGGCAATAGTTCGTCTTGTAATTGATTGGCATCCGCTTCCGCTGTCTCTAATACTCCAGGGAAACGTAGAATT
Organism: Gammaproteobacteria bacterium; assembly: GCA_013287745.1. Taxonomy (GTDB): domain Bacteria; phylum Pseudomonadota; class Gammaproteobacteria; order DSM-16500; family DSM-16500; genus Aquicella. Next base: position 10,684 of record JABDDF010000006.1, on the reverse strand, counting down.
TCTGCTGGTGAAACAGGCGCTGTAATTGCCATTAAACCTGCTATTTCTTCCGTTGAACGACATAAGGCCCGCGCTAAATTCGTATTTAATTTAAAGGCCATATCATCTTTTGCAGCAGCTTGATAGCGAATCACACATTCCACTTTACCGCGTTTGACAAATTGCCTAATCGCTTCACGAATCGGCGTTTCAAGTGAGCGCACCGCATCGGACAAATGCAAACTCACTTCAAGATAACGGTGATTAATCGAACGTATCTCACACACTAAATTACCTACATTGCTTTGGATTTGATTACGTGCAAAGGCTGTCATGCTATATATCATTTGCTACACTCGCTTTTGATTATTTATTTCTTGATAGGTTGAGGAAACAACAATGCTTTCCACTTTATATTTCAATAATTTTCGCTGCGTTAATTTTGCGGCATTTTTATCGGGAAAAGGCCCCAGTTCTACGCGAAAAATATCTTTCTTTGCCCAAGTTGAAGCTGCAATCCTGGCAGATATGCCATTTCGAGCTAGATTTGCTTGAACACGAGATGCGGCTTCAACGCTATGAAAAACACCCGCAACTCGCACCACATAATCCAATTTTTTGATATGCTGAGATAATTCATTGGCAAGCTCATCCGCATTTACCAAGCTTAATGCGGGTGTTTTAATTCTTGCACTTTGCGTCTGCGGATTTTGGTAGGCGCTCGCAACACTGACTGTATGCGCATCATCTGGCAAAGGTAGGGGTGCACTCATCTGTGCATTGGGCAAGGTATCGTAAAATTCAAAATGAAGTTGTGTATCGGTATTATTTGCTAGCGTCTTTGTTTTATTCGCTGCCTGATTATTCAATTGCTTTGTCTTGATGGAATGTCTATGCTCAACAATCCAGGTCGAAACAAAAGAAGATACCTGAGAAAAAACTTTTAATGGCTTTTCCCTGCGATAGCAATACGCGCTGATAGCGGCAATAGCAATGACAATAATAAGCAGCACAAACCACCACGCATAGCTGGTTTTTTTTCCGCGAGATACCTGTTTCGCACCCCTATTTTTCTGCGAAAAATTCGTCATTACAGTACCTTACATACTATCTGGCGCATGAATGCCTAGTAAGTTAAATCCATTTAATAATGTTTGCCGTACTGCCATTACTAACACTAAACGCGCGTTTCTTAATGCTTGATCATCCACAATAAATTGATGTGAATTATAATAAGCATGAAAATCAGCAGCCAAATCACGCAAGTAATTCGTCAATTGATGCGGTTCGTAATTCAATGCTGCATTGACAATCATATCAGGATATCGCGCCATTGTATTGAGTAATACGCGTTCATGATTTTCCGTCAACAAATCAATATGGGCCAAACCCTCTGCCTCATCCAAAGATAAATTGCGTTCGGCTAATTGCTTAAAAACGCTAGCAATACGCGCATAAGCATATTGCACATAGTAAACAGGATTCTCATTGGATTGCGCTTTTGCTAATTCTAAATCGAAATCCATGGGCTGTTCGCATTTTCGCATGACATAGAAATATCGTGCCGCATCATTACCAACTTCATCACGCAATTCACGCAAAGTAACAAAACTACCGCCGCGTGTGGACATTGACACCGGTACACCGCCGCGATAAAGACTGACAAATTGCACTAATAAATTAATTAAGCGTTCTGGATTGATACCGCAGGCTTGCATCGCTGCCTTCATGCGAGCGAGATAACCATGATGATCTGCACCGAAAATATCAATGGCAAGATCAAAGCCGCGATCAAATTTATTCAAATGATAAGCCGCATCATTTAAAAAATAAGTATGCGAACCATTTGAACGGATGAGCACTCGATCTTTTTCATCACCAAAATCGGTGGCGCGAAACCATAGCGCATGATCACGAGTATAAGTATGTCCGCCTTGTTCCAAGCGCTGCAAAAATTGCTTAACCGCCTCACTAGAAACAAAGTCTTTTTCAGAAAACCAATTATCATAGATCACGGAAAATTCACTGAGATCATTTTGCATATCAGCCGTAATCGATTCTACACCCATATCAAAAATGAGTTGATAGCGTTCGCCCAATATTTGCTTGGCACGCGTAATAACTGCATCAATATAAATTTCCTTATCACCCCCTTGCGCTTCATCGGGCGGTAAATCTTGAAAAATTTGCGCTGCTCCCGCATAAAAAAATGTGCCATGCTGCTCATGTAAGATTTTAGCAATATCAATGATATAATCACCGCGATAGGCATTCGCTGGAAAATCAATCTTTTCATCAAGGAGACTAAGATAGCGCAGCCAAATACTCACGGCTAAAATATCAACCTGACGGCCAGCATCATTGAGATAATATTCGCGATAAACATCAAAGCCGACTGTATCAAGCAAGTTACAAATCACAGCGCCAAAGGCAGCATGCCGCCCATGGCCCACATGCAAGGGACCCGTCGGATTAGAAGATAAAAACTCTAGCAAGACACGTTTATTTCTGCCTATTTTGCAGCGCCCATAATTTTCTTTTTGCGTCACAATAGTTTTAATTACGTCACCCAAGGCTTCTGCTGTTAAAAAGAAATTAATAAAACCAGGGCCTGCTGCTTCTACTTTTTTAACATAGGGAGAGGCGGGTAAATGTTGAATGATAGATTCAGCAATATCACGCGGTTTTTTTTGCAATTGCTTGGCCAAGACCATGGCAATATTAGAAGAAAAATCACCATGCTGCTTATCTTTAACGGGATCAATTTGCACAAAAGCAGGAATAGCAAGTAATTCGCCTGATTCAAGTAATTGCGTTAATGCCATGTGAATGAGGTGTTCGATATGTTGCTTCATGGGATGAGATTACTCTTCTACCTGTTTAACATAACCGCATGTTTGCCGCGGACAAACCCATTCCGTACCGCGTTTCTTTGTTTTTTTGATAGTTAAAATCGGCCATGCGCATTTAGGGCAAGTTTGATTGATCGGTTCATTCCAAAGCGCATATTTACAATCGGGATAGCGTGAACAAGAGAAAAATACCTTGCCTCGTCTTGATTGACGTTTCACGACTCTACCTTGTTTGCATTCAGGACATTCTACGCCTGTATCTGCAGGCTTATTAAGAGATTCAATATGCTTGCATTTAGGGTAGGCAGAACAGCCAATGAATTTACCATAGCGGCCATGTTTAATTTTTAATGCACTGCCGCAATCGGGACAATCCCTGCCCTCAACTAAATCCGCCTCTTGTGAAGCTTCTTCCTTTTGTTCTACAACTGCGCGCGTATAACTACAATCAGGATAACCCGTGCAGCCAATAAATCTATCGCGTTTACCTAAGCGAATTGATAAAGGTTTGCCGCATAAAGGACAGGCTTCATTAATTAATTCCTGGGTGACATCTTTGCGCTTTACCGTTTCGCCAATAGTGTCAACCTGTTGTTTAAAGGGATCCCAAAAAATTTCCAACAAGGGTATCCATTCTTTTTCGCCGCGCGCAATATCGTCTAATTCATCTTCTAATTTAGCGGTGAAATCGTAATCTACATAGCGTGCAAAATATTGCGTCAAAAATTTATTAACAACACGGCCAATATCCGTTGGATAGAAACGTTTATTTTCAAGCAAGACATATTCACGTGTTTGCAAGGTAGAAACAATGGAAGCATAAGTTGAGGGGCGACCAATGCCATGATCTTCTAATACTTTAATTAAACTTGCTTCAGAATAGCGTGGCGGCGGTTCAGTAAAATGTTGATGACAAGTGACATCATTCAAGTTGACTTCATCACCTTCTGCAAAATGCGGCAACAAGGCTTCATCATTTAATTCTTCTGGCTTATCATCAACACCTTCTTGATAAACACGCATAAAACCAGGATCAACAACGGAAGATCCCGTGGCATGAAATTGATGCTTGGGATTGCCTGCTTCCATATCAATGGTTAGCGTATTAATCGTGGCTGAAATCATTTGCGAAGCAACGGTACGCTTCCAAATTAAATCATAGAGTTTGTATTGTTCTGGCGATAAAAATGACTTGATCGATTCTGGTGTGTAAACCGCAGAAGTAGGACGAATAGCTTCATGCGCTTCTTGTGCATTCTTGGATTTTGTCTTATAGACTCTCACTTCATCGGGTACATTTTCTTTTCCATATCGTTCAGCAATCAAACTGCGAATTTCTGTCACGGCATCTTGAGCAAGATTGACAGAGTCAGTACGCATATAAGTGATTAAACCAATTGAACCCGAATCTAATTCAATGCCTTCATATAATTGCTGCGCAATACGCATGGTACGTTGCACGGGGAAACCTAATTTGCGCGCGGCTTCTTGTTGCAAAGTTGAAGTAATAAAAGGCGCAGCGGGATTACGCTTGCGCTGCTTCTTTTCTACTTTAACCACACGCAGCTTGCCCTTGGCAAGCTTCACGACATCCGCTTTAATTTCTTCAGCACGCTTCTCATTCGTGATAGAGAATTGTTCTAATTTTTCGCCGTTGTAAATATGTAATTTTGCTGTAAATGCTTTTTCTTGTGCCGATAAAGCAGCTTCCAAATCCCAATATTCTTGCGAAACAAATTTTTCAATCTCTTCTTCACGTTCGACAATCATTCGTAAAGCGGGACTTTGCACGCGCCCAGCAGATAAGCCATAACGAATTTTTTTCCATAATAAGGGGGATAAATTAAACCCGACCAGATAATCCAAGGCACGACGCGCTTGCTGTGCATTCACCAAATCCATGGAAATTTCACGCGGATGTTTGACTGCGGCTTGGATCGCTGTTTTAGTGATTTCATGAAATACGATACGATGCACCGGCTTTTTTGCCAGCGCTTTTTTCTCTTTTAAAATAGTATAAATATGCCAGGAAATGGCTTCCCCTTCTCGATCAGGGTCAGTTGCGAGATATAAGGCATCTGCCTTTTTCATGGCTGCCACAATGGCTGCGACATGTTTTTCATTTTTTTCTATCAATTCATAGCGCATGGCGAAATCTTTGTCAGGATTGACTGCTCCTTCCTTAGGACGCAAATCACGTACGTGACCATAGGATGCTAGAATTTGAAAATCATTCCCCAAGTATTTCTTGATGGTTTTTGCCTTGGCAGGTGATTCGACAATGACAAGGTTGTGAGTCATGGTGATACGACGTCCTATAAGATAATGGGCTATAACCTAAATTGACAATACATGATTAATGCAAAACATCAAAGGCTTCCGATAATATCATGTCTTGCAAAAGAGAAAGTGCTGATTTTTTATCAGGTTGGTTAAATAAAGCGATAAGCACGACCCATTTAATACCACCTAAATCGATATCACGATGGTCGAGCGCCATCAACCTATCAATGACGATTTCCCGGGTCATGGAATCTAAAATACTCAATTGCTGCAAGTACAATAAAAAGCCTATTCCTTCCAAACCCAGCTTCACTTGTTCCTCGCTGGTATAATGACGCAAGGCGTACTGGGTCATCAAAGCGGGACTGGCTTGTACACTTTCCTGAACACGATTCAAACCATCCAGCCAATCAAAAGCCATACCAATTTCACCGCGGTTAAAGCCCGCCATTTCTAATTCACCAATGATGGTATCTTGGTCTGCGTTTAAGGCAACGCTGCCATCCATATAATTTTCAAAAAGGTACATTAATATTTTAAACATAGTGCGATAACTTACCTATTTAGTTAAATTCTACACAATACGGACATAGCCGCCTGAAACTGATTGAATATATCCGCGTAGTTCTAATGTTAAAAGGATGGAGGAAAGTTCGCTTGCAGTCAATCCACTACGACAGTGTATCACATCCAAAATTGTCATTTCATGGCTAATTTGCTCAAGGACTAGTCGATGAGCTGCGTCCAGCATGGTATTTGCAGCTGCTATTGCTGGCAATGCCAACTTTGGCCGCCAGCTAGAACAAAGCGATAATTCATCTATGATATCTTCTGCTTTTTCGACTAGAGTGGCACCTTGGCGAATCAGATGATGACAGCCGCGTGAAAGCGCTTGATGAATCGGGCCTGGCAGGGCAAATACTTCCCGCCCCTGTTCCAAGGCATGCTGCGCAGTAATGAGTGAGCCGCTTTTTAAAGCGGCTTCCACCACAAATACCCCCAAACTAAGGCCGCTAATAATGCGATTGCGGCGTGGAAAATGTGTGGCTAGAGGCCCTGTCGCTAAAGGAAATTCTGAGATGAGGGCACCGCCTTGCGAGATGATTTCTTCAGAAAGTGTTTTATTTCGACGGGGATAAATATGCTGCAAACCCGTACCGCAGACAGCCAGTGTTGTGCCTTTAACGGCCAGCGCACCTTGATGACTCGCACTATCAATTCCCAAAGCAAGACCGCTGGTAATCACTAAACCTGCTTCTGCCAAACTTGAAGCAAATTTCCGAGCATGCTGCAAGCCTGATATCGTTGCATGACGTGAGCCAACGATTGCTAATTGAGCTGATGATAGGGCTGCGAGATTGCCTTTGACATATAAAACGAGCGGCGGGTCAGGAATTTCCTTGAGGAGCAGAGGATAGGCTGCATCGCTAAAACAGACGATGGCATGATTGCTATCTTTAAGCCAGACTAATTCTTTTTCGACCGCGGCCCAATTTGGCGAAAGCAGGGCTGCAATTTCTCTATCTGATAAATTTATACTGCGCCATTCTGTTTCGCTTGCCGCAAACAAGGCTTGAATATCGGCAAAATGACTAAGCCAGCGTAGAAAACGCCGCGGCCCAATACCTGGCAAGTGCAGGGCTGCGAGCCAATAGGCTAAGTGATTTGTATTCATGAAAGACTCCTATCAACTTGCAAGCTTGTAACTTGCATTTACTAATTAGATGGATAAACTAGGGTCCGTTTACAATTCTACTATGCTGGATGTTTTTAGCTGTTTTTTTGCGATCCCTTGCTCACATACTTCTGTGTATGCTGCGCTACGGTTCTCAAAAAACAACTAAAAACATCTCAGCCTAGCGAATTGTAAACAGACCCTACTTTTTCTCGATTTTTTGACACATAAGGGTAGTTCATGCAAAGAACAAATCCACTAAACAACTTCAGAACAATATGGAACGAGATTCATCATAAACAGTACAAAGTAGCACAAGAAAAACTGGATGCTATTCCTTCAGAGTTAAGAAATGACGTTTGGTTTGATGCAAATGCACGCTGTTTGTTAGAAACCCATCAAGTTCATACAGCTTTGTCTTATTTGTCTAAGATGAAGAACTCCACTATCAGCAGTTTAATTTGCGCTGCTCGATGTTATCAAGCATTAGGTGAATATGACCTTGCTTTGGCTAAGTATAACCAAGCCCTGATAAAGCACCATAAATCACATCCGCAGATGAGCAATATAAACCTCGTGTTGAGCTTATCACGCTGCTATATGGAAATGCATAAATACAAAATGGCCCTAGACACACTAGCTAATGCCCTTCCAAAAAACGATGAGGAAAGAAAAAAAATTTTATTATGCAGGGCCTATATTTTTCATGAAATGGGCTTAAGCAGACATGCCCTTGCTGACTATCAATTTGTTTTTCAACTGTTCCGCAATGATATCCAAGCTTTATCAAGCCTTGCATTTACACATAAGGCATTAGGTGATTTTCAGACTGCAATCTTCGTATATGGTTTGATTAGAATGCAATTCATCCGTAAAAAAAATATCGATGATAAAACACCGGCTTATTATGCTGTAGGCCTTGGCGATTGCTATCAAAAAATGGGGCACAATCATGAAGCTATCGAGGTATATCAAACTAATCCGACCTGGCAGAACAATAAGCAAATATTACTTGGTATAGCCCAATCTTTTGAAGCCTGCGGCGATGATATAAATGCGGAATATTATTATCAATGCCTACAAAATACATTTCCTCACTATGCCGATGCAAGTTATTATTACTGCAACTACCTACGTAAGACCCGTCCTAGTCAGTTTCATGACAGTTTAGAAGAAGCACTTCAAAAATTTCCTGCTTGTACTAAATTACATTTGCTAAAAGCACATGATCTCTACGAAAACAATGATATTGCAACTGCCTTCAATAACTTAGTTCAACTAGTAAATAAATTTCCCTACTGTGCAGAAGCTTATTTGGAACTCATTCGATATTCATTCACTTTGAATGACCTTGGATCTGCCAACCAATATATTTATTATTGCTATGCCACTTTCGAAGGACATAATCAATTATTTTTTGAGATTGAACAAATCAAGCAAAATATAATGCTCAATAGCTTACAACTTGCCTACTATACGCATCAGCAAACCAATACGAATGCAGCAACACTCAGCAAATTAGATGAGGGCATCAAACAAAATGCGCCTGAAGCTCCTCTGTCTCCGCAAGAAGTAGCTGAAGAAGAAAGGAAACTGTCTTCTTCGCCCTATCGTTCTTTTTTCCGCGATCACTCTTATAGTCCCGAAAAACTTCCTAAGACAACACGTGCAGCTTTGGATTTGGCAGACAATTCAATTTTTAGTCGGCGGGTTGTGAAATCCAGACATCCTGTTCTTGAATGCGCTGATTTGAAAATGATGACTGCTTTGGACTTGGCTGAGGTGGCAGTGAAAAATAGGATAAGGTGATAAGTGATAGGTACACAGGCGTCCGTCGTTGCGGAGGCGTTCGTCGTTGCGAGGAGTGTTTTTTACGACGAACGCCTCCACAACAACGAACGCCGCAGCAACAACGAACGCCTCCGTGAAAAATACCCCTGTCTGAGCTCTTACAATTTTTCTTCTACACAATCCATCAACATCGCACTGATATTCACCTGCATTGCCTTATCCAACTCACGAATACAAGTTGGACTGGTAATATTAATTTCTGTCAGGTAATCACCTATCACATCTAAACCTGCAAAATAGATACCCTGTTCGCGTAATACGGGCCCTACTTGCGCACAAATCCACTGATCACGTTCCGACAAGGCCTGCGCTTTTCCCTTGGCACCCGCTGCTAAATTACCGCGCCAATCATCACCCTGCGGTATGCGCGCCAATGCATAGGATACAGGTTCGCCATTGATCATTAAGATACGTTTATCACCTTTTGTAATGGCAGGAATATAACGCTGCAACATAATATAGCGCGCATCATCACCGATTAATGAATTAAAAATCATGCGCGCATTGACATCACCTTTTTGCAAACGATAAACAGAATCACCGCCCATCCCATCCAAGGGTTTACAAACGATATCGCCATGCTCTTCCCAAAATTCATTTATTTTTTCGAGAGATGACGTAACCAAGCTAGGCGGCATACATTGGGGAAAATAAGTCGCAAATAATTTTTCATTATAATCACGCAGGGCTTGTGTGCGATTCACAACCAAGCTGCCATGGCGTTCCGCATGCGCTAGCAAATGCGTGGTATAAATATAGCTTTCATTGAAAGGTGGATCCTTGCGCATTAAAATAACATCAAGCTCAGCAAGTGGTATTGTTATTTGCTCGCCAAATTCATACCATTTTTGCGCATCATGAAAAACATCGAGAAGATGACCACGACCACGCACTTCGCCATTTTGCAGAAACAAATGCGCTGCTTCAAAATAATAAATTGGCCAGCCACGCGCCTTTGCCTCCCACAACATAGCGAGTGTACTATCTTTTTTATAATTAATAGATCCAATCGGATCCATCACCACACCCAATTTAATTGTCATGTAATTCCTTCACTTCGCGCGCAGCGGCTAACATGCTCAATTGTGCAATTAATCCATAAATATATAAGCGGTTTTTACAGGTATTTTTTTCTGGCTTATCATGTTCTTCTTCACAGGGTTGATTACAGGGTTGCGGAAAAGCAATAGGCTCAAATTCCATGCCTGGCGAATTTAAGTTTTCATCAACGCCGCGATCTTTGTGTACACGATAAAAACCACCAATCACTGATGATCCCCATAAATAAACAACCGGTTCAGCAACGGCCTGTGTCTCGCCCATGATTTCAAAAGTGTAAACGCCTTCTTGAATAATGACACGATTAACCGCTTGTCCGCCCTTGGTTTTAGCCATGCGTGTACGCTGTTTACGATTCATCGATTTTAATTCTTCGACATTACGCACTGTCATCACTGCCATACCATAGGTACCTGCATCTGCCTTGACGATCAAAAAAGGTTGATAGGGAATTTTATATTCCGCATATTTTTTTCTGATTTCATCAAACAATATTTCTGCATTGGCCACCAAACATTCCAAACCATCTTGCTGCATAAAATCAATCTTGCCGCAATGTTTAAACAAAGGCGCAATTAACCAAGGATCAAATTCAATGTGTTTAGCAAATTCATCCACCACCTTGGCATAATATTGAAAATGTTCTGACTTCAAGCGCTGACTCCAACCTAATTCAGCCGGTGGAATAATACGCTGTTTTACTTGCTGCAAAATAGCTGGAATGCCCTCCGAAAGATCATTATTCAATAAAATCAAATCGGGTATAAAACCGTCAACGAATAATTGATCTTGCTCGCGGCGCAATGGTTCTAGCGTGAGAGATTCACCTGATGTTAATTCTATTGCCTGCCTATCTTTGATTTCCTCATTCAAACTAGCAAAGCGAACATCAAAACCCGCTTGCATGAGAATTTTTTGCAGGGTGTGAATGTTGGCCCAATAAAAAAGATTACGCGTATGTCCTTCTGGCAGAATTAAAATATTT
>JABDDF010000005.1 GCA_013287745.1 Gammaproteobacteria bacterium | reverse complement strand
ACAGGATCAGAGATACTTCCGATATGGAAATTACACTGATTCAAAAAATTGCGATTTGGGCCATTCCCCTTATTTTTGCTATTACTTTGCATGAAGTAGCGCATGGCTATGTCGCTTCTCTTTTTGGCGATAATACCGCTCGTTTATCTGGCCGTTTGAGTTTAAATCCCATTAAACATATTGATTGGCTGGGTACTGTCATTGTGCCTTTGCTCATGCTAGTCGTGAGTAATTTTATTTTTGGTTGGGCAAAGCCTGTGCCAGTTGATCAAAGAAATTTACATCATCCGCGGCGTGATATGGTTTTTGTGGCGCTAGCAGGGCCTGGTTCCAATTTATTGATGGCGCTTTTTTGGGGCTTGATGGCAAAACTTGGCGTGATGGCTGAGGCGAGCGGCAATGCTTGGTTGGGCGTGCCGCTTTCCCTGATGGGTGGTGCAGGTATTATGATCAATATTGTGCTGGGTGTTTTGAACCTAATTCCCTTGCCGCCCCTTGATGGCGGTAAAATTCTCATCAATTTATTGCCGCCACGCTGGGCTTATCAATTTAGTTTTATCGAGCCCTATAGTTTTATCATTTTGATATTGCTTATTTTTTCTGGCTTATTAGGCTATATTGTCGGGCCAATAGCTTATTCTCTCATGTATCTCATCACCAATTTGTTTGGTCTCAACTAGTGTGTTAGCATGATTCCCACTATAAGACTCAAACGAGGTGAGGGATGGACGCGAGATTTCAACATTCCAAAGCTGATACTGATCGTAAGCAATTAACGCCCTTTGAATTATTTCAACTCAGTTCGTCTAGTGTCTATCAAGCATTATTGGCAGAACATGGTAGCGATGAAGTGAGCATGGTGGATATTCATTGTGATGAGCAAGTAATCGGAAATCATTATCGATCTATAGCAAATACTGGGCAACAGGTAGAAGTTTCTGCTACACCCCTTACCTCTGATACACCAACATCAGAGGCACAAGTAATGGATCTCATCTCTAGTGATACATCGCAATCGGAAGATGAGCCTTTTACTTCAGTTGTATCATCAGGTAATTTAAGAATTAATGAATATCCTCCCATCGCTCGATTATTTGTAAGCACAAGCGGTGCCGCGCATTTGGTTTATTATCCAGCCGTTGCTTCAGATGATTCTGTTCGCCCCAGAGATATTTCACTCAAGCAATTAGTCAAGGCAGTTGATACGGTAAGAGCATCTGCGGAATTTCAAAAAATATGTGAGGGCCGCCATATTCAAGAACACTTGAACATTTGCACTTATCCAAATCACGGTGAGCCGCATTATGTTGCAGCAACTCGCATAAGCGGACGCTTGCGTGTGATTAATCCAAAAGGTGTTTTGGGAGAATCGAGCGATCCTGATTTCGAATATTTAGCCGACTTTCTTCCCATTGATTCAGCGCCTATTCATCTCGGTAATCAAGGTGTATTTAATACGGATGAATGCGGTCATTGGGTGGGAAGAATTCATGGTGTGGTAGCTCAAGATTCAACGCCTAGTGCCTTAGGAAAAATGCAGGCTATTAGCTTAAATACACCTGTCATTCCACTGCCTCCACCAACAGAGACATTTCAACTGACTGAAGGGATGATAGGGCAGGATACGAGAAAACGATTCAAGCTTAAACAGGCATTGAAAAAAAATATCACGACTTTTATTGCTGCCTATATAGGTACAACTATTGAGAGAATGCAGAAATATAATTGTAATAGTTTGTTCGCTGATCCAGAAGAAGACGGCGGAAGATGGGATGACGCTTTTGATGAATTTGTAAAAAAGAAAAAAACTATTTTGGATCGTCATCCCCAAGCCTGCATGCGGCTTGCTTATGATCTTATTAGCAAGGCGCTTGATCCATTAAATGATAGCATGCTGAATACTTTTACCCTTGAACGTGAACTAAGGCATTTTGATTTTTTAGCTCGTGCCGCAGCGCAAAAGAAAATATTCAGCAAAACATTTTTCAATCCAGATCAAGCCCGCGCCTTCAAAGAATATGATAAAAATGTGGAATTTATTTTTTCTAATTATGAGGCAAATAGGCATGTAGATTATATATATTATAAACAATGCCCTCTATGGGATAAGACTTCTCATTTGGATACGCCAGCAGAGCTACTCAATAAGGCTCAAAGAAAGCGTGATGTGATTGCTTCCTTGAATGTGATCATTACAGCCTTAAGAAAAAAAGATGAACAATGGCTTGGGTGGGATGGAGCGGATACTAAAATCGTGGCATTTCGACAAGTCATTGAAGCAATTCGAAACTCATCGCCCTATGAAAGCGTAGAGTATGTTTTATCTTGCGTAAGAACTGATCCTATCAAGATTAAAGATCTGGGATGGAGCGACACAGAATATTGTGATGATGAAAATGGAAAGCGTTGTCTCATGCCTGACGAGCCAACGATTGAAAATATCATCACCTGGCGTCGTCATTCAGTATTTACATGCTGCTTATTTGGGAATTTATTTGAGGACAAAAGCTTTGCTTCTGATTCGGGCGATGCATGGAGAAAAATTTTGAAGGATTATGAGTATCACGATTGCTATGAAAAAAGTAACGAAAGTGATTCTGATCTTAAAATATAGGGTGGATTATTTTTCACAGATGTTCGTCGTTGCAGAGGCGTTCGTCGTTGCGAAGAATACCCCCTGATCTGTTACCTACACTCTGATATTCGCCACGTTATTTTCCCATGCTAGAAAAAATCTGCAATGGAAATTCTACTTGTTGCTCATCTTGCTCTGATGGGGACTGGTCAAAGATGGTAGTCGTCTGTGGCGACCTACGCTCTCGTCTCGGATATCGCCTTGTTATGGATTCTTCCTCTCTTTTTCGCGACTCTTGAATAAGGGAATCAATCAGAGCTTCAGTTAGCATCGAAAATGCTTCTTCTACATTACAATTATTTTTAGCGCTCACTTCTATTGCCCTACAGCCTGTTTCGCTTGCAAATGCCAGAAATTCTTCCGTTTTTACTTGTCTCGTATCGCACTGATCTGATTTGCAACCTACGATGAGTAAGGAATCTTCAGTCAAATTTTTTAAATGCTTACCCGCTCTTTCTATCCACATTGAAACACTGTCAAATGAATCGCGGTTTGTTAAATCAAACACAATGATGCAGTACTGGGCCTATGTTGCGCTAGTTACGCCCAAATGAAAAAATCGTTCCAATCCCGTCACGTCCCAAATCTTCAATCTACACTTGAAGTTTTCTCGGCAAATATCTCTAAGATGAAGAGCGATACCCATCGTCGTTTCAGTTTCTTCTCTAAATATATTTTTACAGTAACGTGTGACGAAGCTGGTCTTTCCTGCCTCGGTATCACCAAAGACAGCAATTTCTAGTGATTTATCATCGTCAGCGCGGAGCATTGGTATTTCCTCGTTTAAGTCATTATTTTTTTAAGGACGATATGAAGGATCTTCAGGAAGATTTTTTTGGCGCCACTCTTGAATTGCCTCTTTGATGCCTCGATTTTCTATTAAATCATCTTTTGTAAAATTGATTTGATTTGTCAGGCTTAAAATATTTTCTCTCTCATAAGTATGCCCATTTACTGTTAAAAATACGGGGTCTTTCATCAGGATTCCGGTAAGATGACAGCATAATAGCTTCGGGGGTTTTTCAGTTGCGGTGGAAGTGGTCGTTGTGGTTGGCGTAAATAAAGAAGTGTTTGCTAATGGTTTTCGCCCTGCTCTCTGGTATCTCATTTGTACATTTTCATCGGGGAGTAAAGCTTGAGAAAAATATTCTTCGGGGTTTTTAGTTTTACTATAATAATCTTGAGTAAAGGGATCTTGATCAGAAGAAATTTTATCATCGTTGCTAATGTTGATTATCTTTCCTAAAGCGGCACAAAATGATTGCTCTTTACTTTCAGCCTTTTTAATTTCTTCCCATTGCAAGGCGACAGCATCTGGTACTGTTTTTTCTCTCCATTATCTAATATGATCTTGCTTCCGCTAAACCAAGTGCTAGGAAATTTAGTGCCGGGATTTGAAATATAATTTTTGATATTGGAAACAATTAAAGTAGCCTGACTTTCCCGACGGTCTTGTTCCTGAAATTTCGTGACTAAGGGTTTGATGAGGGGGTCAGTTAGCATTAAAAAAGCATCTTTCACATTCACATCATCTTTAGCACTTGTTTCTATGACTTTGCAATTGAATTTTGTTGCGAGAGCTTGCATATCTTCAGGCGTCACTACTCGACTCTTAGCCATGTCTGATCTGCTGCCTACAATGAGGAATGAATCTTGATTTGCATAGGTAAGATTCTTTGCTTTTTGTACCCAAAACGAAACAGTCTCAAATGAATGACTATTTGTCAAATCAACAACAATGATGCAGCATTGAGCGTTTCTTATGTTTTCTCTACTGAAAGAAGCAAGGGCTTGACTTGTTCCTGGCACGCCCCAAATCTCTAACGGAAATGTATATCCATCTTGAACAAGAGAACAAGTCTCATAATCACTCTGGGTTGTATCAGATTGGCGCTGATGTTGGTTAAAGCGCTTTTTACAGTAACGGTTGATGAGACTGGTTTTTCCTGTTCCAGTATTACCAAAGACTGCAATTTTTACTTTTGGATTAGGGTTGCTGCGCTGCATGTTGTTTTTCCTCGTTTAGGAAATAGTTTTTGTGGGTGGATTATAGAGCAAAAATCGATCATTTTCAAGCATTAAATTTGCCAATGATTATCGCATAAAAGCTTATAAAAAAATGCTAGCGATTTCTTGCCAGGGTAATGCGGTGATATTTGCCGTTATTTTATAAGGCCGCGGTGTGCGGCAAATAACATAGGCTTGTTTTACCTGGTATTCTTCGATGAATTTATTGATATGTTTGACATCGGATAGATTGGGTTTGTCTGTCCATCTCACTTCAATCGGTGTGTAACTTTGTGCCTGAGCAATCACATAATCAATTTCTGGCCCTGCCGCATCTCGCCAATATTTAATTTTTATATCAGGTGATGATAAATAGCCATGATAAATAAGTTCAGTTCCAACATATTGTTCAAATAAATCAGCCAATATTTTTTGTGATAATTTTGTACCCTCATTAGCACAGGCACGGCGCACGCCCATATCAAAAAATAAATATTTGGGTGATTTAATTAAACGCCGTTTAGTGATGCTGTGATCGATGGGATCAATTCTTAGTGTAATAAGACAATCTTCCAATACTTGATAGTAATTTGCGATAGTCGTATCGGCAATGCCTATGTCCTGTGATAAGCGTGTAAAATTAAGCTGCTTTCCTGATTCTCCAGCAGCAATTTCAAGAAATCTCGAAAAATGACCTATATTACGCACCATTGCTTCAGCACGAATTTCTTCTTCGAGGTAAGTTGTGACATAGCTGTAAAGATCGGTGTCTTTTATATTGTTTTCTGGCTCAGAAATGATACCAGGAAGCATGCCATACAATAAAATATTTTCTAAAGTGGGTTTGGGTTCAGGTATTTCTTCATAAAGAAAAGGTGTCATGGTCAGTGCTACCACTCTGCCAGGGAGTAAATTGAGTTCTTTGCCTGTTTTCAATTTTCTTGCAGAAGAACCTGTCAGAATAAACTGCGCTAATTTCTCATCAATAAAATACTGGGCAATATCCATCATTCTTGGAATTTTTTGCACCTCATCGATGAATACAGTGAGGGGCTTGGCAGCTTGCCTAACTTGTTCCTCCAATTCCTTTTCCAGTAAAGCGGGGTTTTGCTCATATCGCTGTCTCGTTGTAGCACGGGCAAATGAGTAGGTGATCTCGGGTTTAATTTGTTGTTTGATAAGTGTTGTCTTACCAGTTTGTCTTGCACCTAGTAATAAAACGCTTTTACCTCGATTCAAGGCTTGGTTTAAATTGGCAGCGATTTTTCTTGGAATGTAGGTCATAAACCGGATTTTCTATGAAAATTCTGCTCGAGTCAAGGAAAATCAATGAAAATCCGGTTTTCATTAAGAGTAGCCTTATTTTTTTAGAGATGTTGAAGAACTTGCTTGAGCAGGAAGATTTTTTTGACGCCAATCTTCAATTGAATCTTTGAGCGCTCGATTTAGAATTAACTTTTTGTTCGTAATGTGTATTCTTGTATTAGGATCTGTATCATGCTCTGACAGCCACTTCGAAATGGCCTCTCTTTCATAAGTCTGTTCACTTTCTTCTAGGATGACTGGATCTGTCATCAGCTCCCCTGTAATGGAGCAAAGGAAGGACTCTGGCGGTTCTGGATTTTGTTCAGCCTGTTCTACTGGAGGTTGAATTGTGGGTGGAGTGAATAGGGCAGCTTGCTGTGGTTTCGCCTGTGCAGGTTTTACAGGCTTCTTGTATCTTCTTGTGATGACCGGTTCAGTATGGGTTGTCGTTGTAGTAGTGCTTGTCGTGTTAGTTTGCTGACTCTCACCAGCTGGTCTGGCATGAGAAAAACTATCAGGTCGTCCAAATGCTATGACTCTTTCATAATAACTTATAGCAAAAGGACTTTGATCGGAATAAGAAGGCTTCTCAAGCGCATGATGACTAATCTTTTCAATTTTTTTTAAAGCTGTCTCAAATGATACAAGTAGACCATTATTTTCAGCGGTTTTAATTTCCTCCCAATGCAGAGCCACATGAGTTGCTACTCTTGCCTCATCTCCATTATCTAATTTTATCAGGCTGCCGCTAGGCCAATAGACAGAAAATGAAGATAGATTATCCAAAATATATTGTTTAATATTGAGAACAGTATTTTTTTTCTTGTTAGCTTCTTCAGCAAGCCGCCCACAATATTCTTCACGTTCTTTTTCCTGAGATTCTAGGATTATCGAAGTAATGAGAGATTTAGTTAATCTCCCAAAAGCTTCTTCTACATAAGTATTATCTTTGGCACTTGTTTCTACTGCTTTGCAGCCCACTTCCTTTGCAAAGGTTAAAAGTTCTTCAGTCGTTACGTCTCGCTTATCAACCTCATCCGATTTGTTACCTACGATGATTATTGAATCATCATCCAAGGCCAAATGATGACGTGCTTTTTCTATCCACATGGGAACAGCTTCAAAGGTATAGCGTCTTGTCATATCAAAAACAATCATGCAGCATCGGGCGCTTCTTATGTGTCCTATGGCGAGATCAAAAAACCTTTCATTTCCTGACGTGTCCCAAATTTGCAAATCAAATGTATGTGCGCCTTGGTGGATAGGCCTGCGGCTAAAATCAGAAGCGATGGTAGCTTTGGTTTCTTCTATGAATGTTTTGCCACAGTAACGCCTGATGAGATTAGTCTTTCCCGTCCCGGTATCACCAAAAACCGCGATTTTTATCAATTGACTCTGTTCATGATGGAGCATAATACCCTTCCTCGTCGTAAGTCGTTTTTATGCCCCTAGTATAGAGTAAAAACTGATCATTTTCAAGCATTGTTGCAGAAAATGCCCTCACCCCCTGCCCCTCTCCCCTCGCAAAAAGCGCTCCGGGAGAGGGGAGAGTTCTAAGTTATTTCGAGGAGAAAATTTAGAATGCTCCCCTCTCCCGGAGCGCTTTTTGCGAGGGGAGAGGGGCAGGGGGTGAGGGCCGCTGTCAGCTCCCTGAGCTATCACGTTTTAACCCAAAAAAAACCCCGCTCTCGCGGGGTTTTATCAAAACGACAACAACAGAAAAACACGATGCTTACATCATACCTTCCATACCGCCCATTCCACCCATGCCGCCATGTCCGCCCATTGGAGCAGCATCTTCTTTTGGCAATTCGGTGATCATGCATTCTGTGGTGATCATGAGACCAGCAACAGAAGCCGCTTGTTGTAGTGCAGTACGCGTCACTTTGGTGGGATCCAAAATGCCCATTTCAATCATGTCGCCATATTCACCAGTTGCAGCATTGAAACCATGATTACCTTTGTGTTCTACAACCTTGTTGAGAACAACAGAAGCTTCATAGCCTGCATTGGTAACGATTTGACGCAAAGGTGCTTCTAAGGCGCGAGCAATTAATTGTACGCCAGCATTTTGCGCTTCATTATCACCTTTCACATTCTTGAGTGATTGCATGATGCGAACGAGGGCAACACCGCCGCCAGGTACAACGCCTTCTTCTACCGCTGCACGAGTTGCATGCAGAGCATCTTCAACGCGTGCCTTCTTTTCCTTCATTTCGATTTCAGAAATAGCACCCACTTTGATGACAGCAACGCCGCCTGCTAATTTGGCAATACGTTCTTGCAATTTTTCACGATCATAGTCAGAGCTGGTGTCATCTATGCGTGCTTTTAATTGCTTGATGCGATCTTGAATATCGGTTTTATCACCGGCACCATCAATGATAGTGGTATTGTCTTTGGTGATGTGAATGCGTTTTGCTGAACCCAAATCTTGCAAGGTAGTCGATTCAAGTGTGCGGCCTACTTCTTCTGCAATCACTTGCGCCTTGGTCAAGACAGCAATGTCTTGCAGCATTTCCTTACGACGATCGCCAAAACCAGGTGCCTTTATTGCACAAACGCGCACAATGCCACGCATATGATTGACAACTAAGGTTGCTAATGCTTCACCTTCAACATCTTCAGCAAGAATCATTAATGGACGGCCTGATTTTGCCACAGCTTCCAATACGGGTAATAAATCACGAATCGAAGAAATTTTCTTGTCAGTGATTAAGATGTAGGGATTGTCTAATTCAACAGACATATTTTGTTGATTAGTGACAAAGTAAGGTGACAAGTAGCCACGATCAAATTGCATACCTTCAACTACGTCTAATTCATTATTTAAACCAGAACCTTCTTCTACAGTGATGACACCTTCTTTGCCGACTTTTGCCATGGCATCAGCAATAATGCGGCCAATCGCTTCATCAGAATTAGCAGAAATGGTGCCGACTTGCGCAATAGCTTTATCATCTTTACAAGGAACAGACAATTTTTTCAATTGATCAACAGCATGTAACACTGCCTTATCAATGCCGCGTTTTAAATCCATGGGATCGAAGCCAGCAACAACCAGTTTTAAACCTTCTGCGTAGATTTGTCGGCCTAATACAGTTGCAGTGGTGGTGCCATCGCCTGCTTCATCAGAAGTATGTGAGGCCACTTCTTTAAGCATTTGTGCGCCCATATTTTTGAATTTATCTTTGAATTCGATTTCTTTTGCTACGGTAACACCGTCTTTGGTAACCAGTGGGGCACCAAAGGATCTGTCGATGACCACATTGCGGCCGCGTGGGCCCATGGTAATTTGTACTGCATTTGCTAAATCATTAACGCCAGCTAACATTGCTTGGCGCGCTTTTTCGCTAAATTGTAGTTCTTTAGCAGCCATGATAATTTCCTCTTAACTAAATTGTTTAAAAATACAAAACCTACTCTAAAACACCCATTACATCTTCTTCACGCATGATCAAATATTCTTTCTCAGCGAGTGTCACATTGGTGCCGGCATATTTACCGAATAAAATTTCATCACCAACTTTAACTTGCAAGGGTTGGAGTTTGCCTTCGATATATTTGCCATTACCAGTCGCGATTACTTTGCCGCGCTGTGGCTTGCCTTTATCAGCAGTATCAGGAATCACGATGCCGCCAGCAGTTTTGGACTCGGCCTCGCTAGGTTCAACAACAAGTTTATCGGATAAAGGACGAATCTTTTGTGTAGACATGATCAATCTCTCCTTTCTATTTAATTAATCAAAACTTTTATTAGGCCATCTGGCTTATGAGCCTGGGCACAGGCTTTATATAAGGCCAATTGTGGTCACTTCAAGGGGGGTTAAGAAAACTAGGGGTATTTTAGCTTAAACTATAAGAATGACAAGTCAACTACAAGCTATATCCCAATATATATGGGACATGAAGTATCGTTATCGACTAGGAGAGTCGCTGATCGATCATAGTTTGATCGATACCTGGCAGCGTGTGGCCTGCGCTGTTGCTGCTGTTGAAAAACAACCCGTCCAAGCCAAATGGCAGCAAGCCTTTTATCATATTCTAGAAGATTTTCAATTTTTGCCAGGCGGCAGGATTCTAGCAGGGGCTGGCACGCAGCATGAAGTGACACTGCTTAATTGCTTTGTCATGGATATTGCAGAAGATGCTTTGCCTGCGATTTTTACAGCCTTAAGTGAAGGCGCATTGACACTGCAACAAGGCGGTGGTGTTGGCTATGATTTTTCTGTGCTTCGTCCGCGCGGTGAATTAGTCGCAAAAACAGGTGCCAATGCGGCAGGGCCCGTCGCCTTTATGCGTATTTGGGACAGTATGTGCAGTGCCATGCTTTCAACAGGTGCGCGCCGTGGTGCCATGATGGGGGTGCTGCGCTGTGACCATCCTGATATTGAACAATTTATTGCAGCGAAAAGTGATCCCCATGAATTGCGCCATTTTAATGTGTCAGTTATGGTTTCCGATGCCTTTATGACAGCCGTGCAACAGGATCAATCCTGGCCCTTGGTTTTCCCAGCCAATTCCAATCAGGTTTATCGCCGCGTGTCTGCGCGTATTTTATGGGAAAAGATGATTCGTGCTGCCTATGATCATGCAGAACCCGGTGTTTTATTTGGCGATACCATCAATCGTATGAATAATTTACATTACCGCGAACAGATTAATGCGACTAATCCCTGCGGTGAAATACCCTTGCCTGCCTATGGTGCCTGTAATTTAGGTTCAATTAATCTCACGCAATTTGTGGAAGCCGCATTTACATCGCAGGCAAAAATAAAATGGCAGCAAATGGAAGAAGTAATACGCATCGCCACACGTTTTTTAGATAATGTGATTGATGCCTCGCATTATCCCTTGGAAAGTCAGCGTCAACAAGCCTTGGGTTCGCGCCGCATTGGTTTGGGTGTGACAGGACTTGCGGATAGCTTTGTGATGTTGGGAATAGAATATGCAAGTCAAGAAGCGCGTGCACTTGCAGGAGAAATAATGCAGCGCATCATGCAAGTCACTTGGCAAACTTCTATTGAATTGGCGCGAGAAAAAGGCGTCTTTCCCTTTTATGCGCGTGAATATTTGCAAGGTGAATTTGTGCAAACGCTCAATCCTTCTTTGCATGAAGCATTAAAAAAATATGGGATACGCAATAGTCATCACAATACGATTGCGCCAACAGGAACAATCAGTTTATTAGCAAATAATGTCTCAAATGGTATTGAGCCTATCTATCATGCTGCTTATAAGCGTTACGTGCGTTCTTTGCAAAACGAGTCGCTTGTATTTCAAGTCAATGATTATGCCTATCAATTGTGGCAGGAAAGAGGTGAGCAAAATGCCTTGCCGCCCGCTTGGCAAGATACACAATCTTTGATGCCAGAAGCACATTTGAAGATGCAAGCTGCCATGCAAGTTTATATTGATAATGCCATTTCTAAAACGATCAATATTCCCGCTGATTTTCCCTTTGAAAAATGTGCTGATGTTTATACACAAGCTTATACATTGGGATTAAAAGGCTGCACTATCTTTCGCCCCAACCCCGTGACAGGCACGGTGTTAGAGGCGGAAGAAAATGTAAAATGCTGTTTACATGATTAGGAAATTAAATCAGGATCATTGATAATGAGTACGCTTGCCGTAATCATCGCGAGAAATTTCTTTAATTCCTGCGGTGCTTGTGGTGAACGCGCTAATACCCAGGGATCGCGCGAACCCACTTCTTGAATTAATTTTTCAGTATGTGTTTCACCAATTTCATAAGCAATCATCGCTAATGTCCAATCATGAAATTGTGCATGCAGTAATTTTAAGTAACTTAATGCGGCTTGCGTATCAAGTTGTAAATTCATGCGGTCATCACGGCTGCCATCAATCACTAAATCAAATTTTTTTGCTGTGCTCGGAATGAATTGCCAAATGCCAGCGGTGGCTGCAGGGCCAGTTGCATTGATGTTATAGCCTGATTCGACAAAAGGAAGTGCAAGCAAAGCTGCAGGCATAGCAGCATTTTTTAATTGAGCACTGAGATAAGTGTGATAGGATTGCATGCGTTTTAATGCAGTTTGAACACGGACGCGTGCTTCTTCATTATGGCGAATGTTTGTTAATTCTGCGGTCACTTCCGGCGTCATGGCAAGATGCAATTGTGATTGGTTGAGTATCGATTTTAATTCTTTTTGATTTAAAGATTGCGTTGATGAATCGCTATTGACTGCATAGGCAATGCTCGCGGCTGTTAACATGCAGCTTGCATACAGTGTAATTAATAAAGCTTTTTTCTTACGTGATTTTTTATAAGTGAATAACATGGTGACTCTCCTATTTAAAATGGATGGTTGCTTGATGATACCTAATGCAGCTTGCGGTAATTTGCTAGCTGTAAGAGATTGGGATGCGGCATTTAATAAACACTGCGCATAAGTGGTGCGAGAAGTTTTTTTGTTGATAATAAGTGCTTCATCACAGGCAAATTCCTGTAATTCAGTAGACCAATTGCTCGACCAAATCGCAAAAGGGTTCCAGAAACAAATTATTTTTAATAAAGAAGTCAGATGTAGCCAGTAAGTATCTCTTTGACGAAGATGTTGTAACTCGTGGCGTATCGCAAGTTTTAAGTCGATATTTTTTTCTAAGAGCGCCATGGGAAGAATGATGAAATGTGAATATAATGATGACCAGCAAAATGGCACAGTGGTTTGTGTGGAAAATAATATGCTGATACGATGAATTTTATATTTGCAAAAGGCTTGCTCAGTTATTTTTTTTAAGGTGATTAATGTTCTCACATAGTTGAAAGATAAAATGATGACGCCAATGAATAGGCCAAGGCTAAGTAGATTATTCATGGATGGATAGTAGCTAAAAGCATGCTGGTATGACAGCAAGGGCGCATTGAGTGAAATCCGATGTTGCAGAAAATGAATAGAAGCCTGTTTCAATAGAGGTTGAAATTGAAAAATATAGGAAGATTGTAAAGATAGTTTCTTTGCGATAAAGGGCGTAATAAAAAAAAGAAATAGTGTGGTCATCAATATTCTGCGCATAAATTGCAATTGCTGAAATTGCGACAATTTTTTCAATAACGGCGTTTTCAATACGCTTAGCGTGATGAGATAGCTAAGCGCAATCGCAGCATTGAGTAGGTAATAGCTATGCAAGCTAATTAAATGATTCATGTCGATAAATCCCGTTTCTTTGCATTAAGTAATTGCTGCAAGCTATTAATTTCATCGAGTGATAATTTATTTTTATCGACAAGATAGGCAACGAGTTCAGCGGATTTGCCGGAAAAAGCATGCTGCACAATTTTCTTGATAGAATGGGTGGCGTATTTTTCTTTGCTAAGTAAGGGATAATAAATATGCTGCCTGCTTAATTTCTTGATGCCTAAAATATTTTTTTGCTGCAAGATTCTTAGCATGGTTGAGACGGAAGTGTAGGCCAAAGATCGATCACTTGCTAAATGATCAATCACCTCATGCACGGAGCCTTGACCTAAATTCCACAAAATTTCCATTAACTCTAATTCAACCGGTGTTAAATAATATTTTTCAGTCATGTGTTTTAAGTCCTTAAAATAATGAGTGTCTCTTTATAACTAATTTTCTAGTTATTAGCAACTAAAAAATTAGTTTGTGAATTATGGGTAAAATTTAGTCTACCTAATTTGACAAGTCAGCCATTTTGAGATAAAAATACCGCACTAATTAAATTAATGATCATTTATTGTCATTTAATCTACTGCTAATCCTTTACATATTTATTTCAACGACAGGTGTGGTGATGAACATAATACAGCGTATTCTTTTTATTATTCTTAGTGTAACTGCCTTTGGATTTAGTTGGCCCTTGAGTGCAACGAGTCCTAACTTAATGACAAACTCAGAAAGAACTTGGGTGCAAACACAGATGCAAATCTTGCAGCCGCGTGCAGATGATTTATCTTCAGATGTTTTGCGTTTGAGTTTGGTTGCTTATCTCAAGGCGAGAGAAAAAGGAATGGATGCTAAGCAAATTCTAACTGTCATTGATTATTCAAAACCTTCCTATGAAAAAAGATTATGGGTTTTTGACTTGCGCAGACAAAGAGAGCTTTATCATACTTGGGTCACGCATGGAAAAAATAGCGGTAATGTTTATGCCACTTCATTTTCAAATCGACGCCATAGTTTGAAATCGAGTATTGGTGTTTTTGTCACAGATCAAACCTATGTTGGTCATGTGGGCTATGCGGTGCGTATCTCTGGTTTGGAAAGAGGAATTAATGATAATGCCTATCGCCGCGCAACGGTGATTCATGGTGCAAGATATGTGGGTGAAGATATGGTTAGAAGATATGGACGAATTGGTAGAAGCTGGGGTTGTCCTGCTGTTGATGCAAAATTATCTCGTTCGCTGATCAATGTTATAAAAAATAATACGATTGTTGTTGCTTATTATCATGATAGAAATTGGATTAGGCGGTCGAAATATTTGGCGGTGTAAAGAATGATGGTTATTTCATTGCTAAATTTCACATTCTTCCCTGTCGTGACGGACTGTTTTTCTGATCTTGTATATCGCTTGAATGATCATCATTAATTTTAGGGGTATTTTCTTTTCTTCCTGCTATATTATCCGAATGTGTCGCCTGGTCTTTTTCCGTATTCTTCCCTGATATTTCATTTCTGAATTGATTATCATTGGTGGAATTTGCATGCTTGCTTGGATTGACCGAAGATATACCGCTATTAATACGCAGTTGGTCTAATACTGCATTAGTAGAATCTTGATTTTTCATTCTGTTAGCTTCAAAAGAGACAGACTTTAGCGTCGTTTCAAACATCTTTAAAAATTCCAGATGATTCGTTGGTGACAAATAATCACGGTAGGCATATAGCATGGAATATAATTGATTCATATTTGAGGAAATCCTGGATAATTCAGTTTGATTTAATTTACCACTTTGAATTAACTTTACTAGTTCATGTGAAGGATCTTTTTGATCGTTTTCGTTAAGCGTGTGGATAGCGATAATGGCTTGACGAATGATGGGAGGAAGGATATTCAAAAGTGATCTGGATATTTCCGCTTGATTACTTAGATTGTTTATATCTTGTTTCCAGCCATCAAGTGCTTGTTGCATTCTCCTCAATGTCGAAGAAGGGATATCAATTAATTTTTCATATATCTTATCAAGTGTCTGCTTCTGAGAATACTGTATTTCGTATTCCAGTTCATTCTTAATGTATTTGTCATCGTCGGTTATCAATTGTATCGCATTAGTGTCGAGGTTCTCATGGCTATTCGTATAATTTATAAAACGCATCATGGCTTCCTCGTTATAATCTCGGCATATGCCGAGGTAATACAAATCGCGAATAGCCTGATCTCCAGGTACTGCTGAAATATGACCTGTTCTTAAAGATAGTCCATTTTCTTCCCTTAAGCTATTTTCACACGTATTACCTCCCTCAATCGTCCAATATTCTTCTGCTTCGCTACCAACAGAATTAAATTTATTGTCGATAGGGTATAAGAGTTCCATGACAAAGTCCTCGTTGCCGCGCATGCTGGAAAAAAAGTTTCTCACATTATCTCGCGAGCTTCCCTTTAAATTATGAGTAGCGTGAATCAATTCATGTGCCAATAGTATAAATGCTGGTCCCACATCAGTCAGGCCCTTGTTAGGACTGGCGTAGGCTTCTATGGCGACTGCAGCCTCTGATTGTAGATAATTAAAATCGATTTTAACTAAAGCGTCCTTGGCGCCTTCGGATTTTTCTATAGAGCGTTTAATGATAGACTTGTAATCCTTGCCATACTGATCGACAATATTATTGTCTTCAATTGGCTTAGCATTTGCACCGGCGGTTTGCTTGCAAACAAAACTATCTCCCCTTAATATTGAAATATTCGCATTATTTTTTTCCAATAAATAATTAAGTTTGACAATTAATTTTTGACCCGCAGGCCGCGCTATTATTTGCATTAACAATGAATTCAAGAATCGTGACTCATCTTCATTCATCTTCATTGACTGATTAATTTTATTTAATAACTGATAATAATTTTCTTTGACTATTTCTTCTCTGGATTGGCTTTCGAGCTGCTTGGAGATATACTTATCTGGTATGGGGGTGTCATATTTCTTGTCAATATAAATATCACCATTTCTATTTAATCTACTAGTCAATTCCATATGTTCATATTGCATATCTTTAAGAATTTTTTTTATTCCCATAATTTCCGTATAAATGCCAAGTTGTGTTTCTTTATTTGCACCCGGTTCAAGTGATCCATACAAATCATCTATAGCTTTATATGCCGTCTGTCGTGCGACATCATTCAAGTACATTAATTCATTAACATCATCCCCAGTTTTTTTCTTGGAATAGGCACTCCACGCTTCTAAAACGCTATCGATATACTTGCTTGTACTCATATTTTTATACCTATTAAAATTAATTAAAGTACAAATTAAGTATAGCAAGTGATCGGTGTTTTTCCTGGATGGGTTGGTTTTTTGAAATTATAATATGTTGTAATTACTAAATTAATCGAGTTAATTTAAAATGTAATTTAAGGATCCTGCAGATGAGCACAGAAGAATCGTTACTCTTTTACGGCCTATCTCGGCGATAAGGATTCCGATCAAGCAATATACCCGTTAATTTTTTGACTTTTTCCACCAATGCTTTTGTTTTCTTGCCTTCATCCCATCCTGTATGAAGTTCTTCTTCCTCCTTTAATAAAGATGGTGTGGCATCAGCATCACCAGCCAAAAGTGACCTCGCCATTGTTAAAACTGCCACTTTATTTTCCCATGCTTCAATCGTAGCCTGAGTTACCCAAATAGACTTTTTTCCATTTTTGATGTCTTCATTATACACATCAATCTGAGAAGTAATTTCTTCTATAAGATTTGCTTTTTTAGCTTCCTCTACTGTTTGAAAAACAGAATGTTCGCTAAGAGTGGCCGGTTTGCTGATTTGTGTGGTAGTGGTGGTGCTAGTATTATACGAGGCCCTTTCTGTTTCTTTATCCAATAGCTCTAATAAATAATTCGCTATCTCTTCTCGATTATTTAATTTAGCGTGCATCGCTAAGTTACGACCGTCATTATCTTTTATGTAAAGAAGCTTAGGATCATCTGTGAGAAGCATTTTGACTGCATCAAGACGGCTTTCTTCATCAAGGTAATGGTCTTGCATGACTTTATCAAACATGAAGGTGTTAGTTTTTATGATTGAAATGATATCTTTGACGATTTTTTCGAACTCACGTGATTTATTCCATACCGTCGTATTGCAAATTAATGAGATAGTCTTGATATCGCCATTATATTCACGCTTTAAAAATAAAACAGGTCGACTATGTGCTTTGACGTATTCAGAATTTTCCACTTCTTCTATGAGCTTTCTCATTTCCTCGGTCGGTTTTGTGTCGTAAATTCTAGGTAAATTCATCACATTCGAATGAAGATATGTTTGGATGGGACTGATAAATAGCCGGCATGGAGCTAAGATATTATTTGAAGTTAGATAGTTAGAAATATCATTATAAGCATCCATTCCTTGACAGGATATAAGCGTTTCATTGAGACGAATGACCTCTTTCTGCATGTCACATTGTGAGGCGGCAATTAAATATAAAACAGCGTCAGTGATACAAGTATTGAGCTCGATAGACCTGCCAAGTAAATCAAATTCTATATGTAAATCAGGGAGGGATTCTTTTATGATTTGAAATATGCTAGGACGGATGAGAATGTTTGCCAAGCCTTGTATACCATCGGCAACATATAGCGTTATTTCACTATCAGCAGATTTGCATAAAACACCAGGTATGGGATGAGCTTCTCTGGCTCTTAAAAACAGAATCTCAATCTGACGAGGTGCATTCACATCATTTCTAAACTCCTCAATGAGATGTATTGCTTTATCGATAGAATCAGAAATTCGTATAAAAATACCATAATATGAATTAACATAATCAATAATTAATTCTAAGCTATTGTAGCTATGTTCCGCGGCTTGTATTGACCGCTTATTTCCTTCTTCGGGATAATAGCCATAATAGTTATCAAGAGATCCCCCGCTCATTAAGGCTAAGCGTATCGGTGTAACAGGAATATTGGGATGACCATAAGCCAATTTATTTTCTAGATAGGCTCGAATAATGTGAGTGTAAAAAGCATAAAATGTATTTTGTGTTTGAGTGTATAAAGTCATAGAAGAAATTTTAATTTTTACACCGAAATATAGATTAAAATAATAATTGATTTTATTCACTAACCAGATGGCGGCTTGAGAATCTCCGCCTAAGTCTTCAAATGTGTCGCTTAGATTTAAGGGGGTATTAAGTGATAGATGCAAGGCTTCTCGCCAGAAGCCTTCTATAATAGATTTCATTTTTTTTGTGCGTTGAAGTTGCCTGATTTTTTCTAAATCAGCAAAGAAAGGCGCTAAGATATTTTCTAGTGTTTTTTGCAGTGCTTTTCTATTAACTTTGCTATTAGGCAAGGTGGGTATTCCATCAATGTGTATCAAGGTGGGGATCATATATTCTTGCAATGACTCTCTCATTTCATGTTGCTTTATTCCTAGTGCGATCCCATCGAGTTTTTCCGTGTAAAAAGCGTATAATTTTCCTTGATTTTTGTGCCCTCCTATGACGACAGCGCAATCTTTCAATAGCTCTCTTAGCATATTTTCAACTTCACGTAGATTGACGCGCTTACCATTGATTTTTGCATGCCATGATATTCTGCCAACAAAATGAAGGCAATTTCGATCGTCCATGGTGACTAAATCACCTGTTCGATAATATCGAAGGCCATTTTCTGTAAAAAAAAGCTATATTTGTTTCTTCATCATTATGAAAATAGCCAGGTGATAAGGTGTCACTGCTCACGCATAATTCATATACTTTTTCTGATTCTTCGTCGTCCTCTTCTTCTCGACATTCTACTAAGCGAGTGATCATCGATTCAGTGGCTTGTCCAAAGGGGATCGCATGATATTGTGTTAAATCGGTTTGTTTAGTGATTTTCTCTGAGGCAATCCAAGAATCTTCTGTTAGACCATAGCCATTGAAAAAATCACATTCATCGGGGCAGCTTTTTTGATAAAGTGCAACGTGTTCTATCAAGGTTTCTTCCCCGCCGGTAGTGACCACTTTTAAACGAGGGAAATAGTCTTTATAGGGAATATGATCGAAAACAATGGAGAATATATGGGGAGTAGAGCTGTAAATGGAAACAGCATATTTTCTCATGAATTGATGTAAATCATCCACATTGAGATCATGAGGATCATACAAACAAATGGCAGCGCCATTTAATAAGGCACCAAAACAATCCACAATAGCTTGATCATGTGTCATGACCGCTAAATTGAGTAAAACAGATTTATCACTAATATTTAAATCATTTCTGTAATTACGTGTCATTTGAAGATAGAGTCCGGATCGTGTACGCATCACGCCAAGAGGATGTTCGCGTGTTGAGCCTGAGGTAAATAGAACATAGGCTAAATCATTTTTTGCTTGGACATAGATTTCTTGTTCAGATATAAAAAATATTGATGGTTTGAATTTAGTAATATCACAGAAAAGGCCTGTCTTTTGTTGAGACTTAGAAATACTGTGATCCGTTAATATCAGTGACACGCCTGATTCTTGAATTTTGTATAGCTGCAATGCTTCCGGTTCATTAAAGCTTAAAGGAACAAAGGTTCCACCTAATGCAAGAATAGCAAATTCACTGATAAGCGTTTGTAATTTGCTGCGGCATTTGACGCCGACAAGAACAGGCTCGCTGTTTTGGGGAGGTAAGATATTGGGATAGGTTTCTTTTAATGCATAGGCTATTTTACGTACCGATTTTTCAAAATTATGATAGTAGAGTTCGGTAGTCTTGAACTCATCCTTACAAATAACTTTGTTTTCAAATTTGCACAAATTAGCATAGTATAAAAATGTGTGTATTAAGCGATCTTTTAATTCCACCTCGTGGCTTTGCATTAGGCGCCTCGTTTTGTCGTTATTGTTTTGATTCTAATTACAGAAATTTATTTAAATATAGCAGACAAACGATGAAAAATCAGAAAAAACAATGTAAGTTTGATCTAAAACATGGAAAATATTGAAAATTCTGCTTAACTAATTAAGAAAATATGTTTTATTAAGAGGGCTAGTTAATGCGAAACAAACGAGATGAAACGGCAATGCTAAATCTCATCATGCAAATTGCAAAGAATGATGAACGCATAAGAGCTGTTATCATGAATGGATCAAGAACAAGTCCAAGTGCCTCAGCAGATATTTTTCAAGATTATGATATTGTCTATGTGGTCACAGATGTTGAATCCTTTGTCGCTGATACTGATTGGACTAAGCAATTTGGTGATATTCTTATTCTGCAAACACCAGATAAAATGGATGGTAAGTGGCCGAAATTGAAAGATGAATATGCTTATTTGATGCAGTTTCGAGATTGGAATCGTATTGATTTAACTTTAGTAAATGTTGGAAAAATAACGACGATGCCAAGAGATAGTCAAAGTATTTTATTGCTTGATAAAGATGAGTTAATCAAAGCCTTTGATCCGCCGAGTGATCGTGATTATTTGCCCAAGCCGCCGACAGAAATAGAATTTCATAATTGCTGTAACGAATTTCTCTGGGTGACAACTTATGTTGCTAAGGGAATTTGGCGAAAAGAATTGACTTATGCGAAACATGTTACCGAGCAAATTGTCAAAGAAGAATTAATTAAATTATTGACTTGGCATGCGGGAATAAGAACTGACTATCAAAAAACGATGGGCAAATATGGCAAATATCTTGAAAAATATATTGAGCCGATGCTGTGGAAGAAATTTGCGAATACCTATGTCGATGCTGACTATCAAAATATGTGGAAAGCTTTATTTCTTATGTGCGAAATATTTAATGAGCTTGCTCTTGAGATTGCTGATTACTATGGCTATGAATACAATCAAGATGAATATCAGAATGTTGTTGACTATTTAAAGGAAGTGAGGAATCACTAAAATACGGTTGTAATTGACAACATTTTCGATTTACTGCAAACTGTTTTGGATCATAAACAAAGGAATGTTTACATGACTAAAAGAATTCTTAGCGGTTTAACTTGTTTGTTATTAGCAAACTCAGTCTTTGCCTTGTCACAATCTTCTAATCTTCCCTTTCAAGGTGCTTATATACAAGGTAGTTTGGGAATCATCAATGCAAATTATAAATTTCCACAGCAAACATCCGCGCTGTTAGATGGTGGGCTTGAAGAAGCCCAAACATCATCTAGTTCAAATTACAATTATGCTAATGATGTGATGGCTAGCCTAGCCCTGGGTTATAACCAAATATTTTCAAATTATGTATTAGGCTTAGTTGCAAAGGCAAGTTTGACCAATGCTCAAGTAAGTACAAACATCAATGTAAATAGTTCTGGAGATCATCCCGAGCTTCCACATGAAATATTAAATACTAATATTAAAGTGACTTTTAAAGATAATTATTCATTACTCATCAAGCCAGGTATTTTGCTCGACAATACTACTCTGCTATATTTCCTCCTTGGTCCTACGTGGGGATATTATAAAGTTTCAGATCAAGCCTCATTTTCACATTCAATTCTTGTGACACCGCCTGGAACAGTCTATGGCATTAATGGTGCAACCTCTAGTTCTTCCTCAGGATATAAATTAGGTGTGACTGCAGGTATAGGGATAGAAAAATACTTATCGCAGAAAGTCGGGATAGGGGTAGAGTATGATTATGCTTATTTTGGGCATTTAGCTTCTATTGCTTCTACTGGGAATATCACAACTGCAGCGCCTGGTCTTGGGACTATTGGCACGATTCATTCTCAACTCAATCATGTCACACTGCAGACAAATGCCTTCATGTTTAATGTGTTCTATAATTTTAGTTAATCAATTCAGTGGCCTTAAGTATTTTCTCTACTCTCGATGAGCGAGATACTTGGCACAGGGGTCAAGTATCTCCATTAATTGAAATCTGATTCAAGCTTGTTTTAATTTCTTGATAAAGCTGATTCATTTCTTTTTTAATCTCAGGCTTTTCTAGTATTATTTTTTTAAATTTACTAATGCTGGCACTAATTGTTGATTGATACGTGCACCCCAGTGGTTCCGAAATTGTTTTTAAAGTGTGACAAAAAAAATACGAGACATATACATAAAGACTAATCTAGGATATTTGGGTATTTGAATTAAGAATAAAATTAGAAAGCTGATCTTAAACTATAGTTAGTTAAAAGCGTGCTTGTAATGAATATTTAAATTTGGTGAATTATATATGGAGATACTTGACCCCGTGTTTCGCTGGAGGGCTAATCGAAAAGAATTTAATAGGCATGAAAGGAGAATGGCTATGGAAAATTTAATTTCTTACCCAGTTCCCTTCTCATTTTCCCCACCTCCTATAGGTGGTGTGGGAAAAGTGGGAAAACGGGAATTTCCCGAATACTCCCGAAATGGGAAAAGCGGGAAAAGCGGGAAAAGCGGGAAAAGCGGGAAAATTCAATTAATGTAATTAATGGAGGCTCTAACACGCGCGCATCATGGGGTCTGGATTGCATGAATTAATCCACCAATACGCGCGAGCGCGCACGCGTCATGGGGTATGGAGGGTAAACGATGGCAGCAGTTTACATTGACCGAAATGGCAACATTAGATTTTCGTGGTTTTGCAACGACCCTAGGGTGCCAAAAAAGAATAGGGGTACATGCGGTGCAAAAACACGAAGAGATACTCGATGCCAAGCACCGCCTGTGTGGAACAAATTACAGGACAAGGCTAGAAATGGAAGGTGTAAGTTGCATGGCGGCCTTTCAACTGGCCCAAAGACCGAAATGGGTAGAGATGCCATACGGGAAAGCAATAGAAGGCGAGGAAGGCAAGGTAAGCAGTGCTTGTAGGGGAATTATATTTACTTTAAAAGTTTAATTTTACTTTAAAATCCAATAAAATATCGGTATATTTTCCGTTACCTCTGCTTATTGTCTATATGGAAATATCTAAATAAGTGCATGAATGCATTGCCTTTTAAGGAAGAAAGAAGCAAGTTAATTAGCTTATCGAATAATGCTGCTTATGTTGTTCATAACATGAGCAGCGATTTATGTTGTATAATATTTATGTTGTATAATTTAGATATATTCATTTTTTATGGTGAAATATGGCAGTTAAAACATCTCCTTTTACAGGTTGGAGACTCTCGGGTAAGGATGCAGAAGCATTCGTCAGACAGGTTGATGAGAGTCGGCCAAATGTGCGCGCGCAAGAAGCCTTGTCGCGTGGTCGTGCCTTATGTAAACAGATGGCAGAGAAGGGCTATTCCTCAGTTAATCCTAAGAAAGAGACTATGCTCAAAAAAGCTTACTCCTGCGTTAAGCGACTCATATCAAAATAATAAGGCTTTTTTGTGGCAGAAGACGTTCCTAAACTATTCCTGCGTGAAATTCAGTTAGGCGATAAGGCTAATAAATTATCTCTTGGTAGTGAAAGCTTTGTCCCTCTTAAGACTTTTTTAGAAAAAGATGCTTGGCAGTTTCATGAGGAAAATATTGCAAAGACATTTGTTCTTGTTGACTCTATTGAGGCCGGGGCTCGCATTTATGGGTACGTATCACTTACCTGTAGTGCTGTTGAATTAGAGGATGGCCAAAAACCAACAAATCCTGTGAGAGCGAGTAACTATCCAGCTTATCCAGCTGTGAAAATTGTACGTCTTGCGATTGATAAAAGCATGCGAGGCCATGGGTACGGGAAGCAGCTGCTAGATTTTTCAATTGCAAATGTCATGGATAAAATTATGCCTAATGTGGGATGCAGATTTTTAATAGTAGACTCTAAGCAGGAATCCATAAAATTTTATGAGAAATTAGGTTTTAATTTGGTGAATAGTGAAGAGAACAGAGAAGCAGATAATCCGATGATGTTTATTGATTTACATTTGCTTAGTAATAATTAATTGAGACCAATACTTTAGAAGTGATTTTTATGAAAATTTATCCTAATAAGCTTACAGCGGGGGATGAGGTGCGAGTTATTGCTCCCTCTAGAAGTCTTAAAATCATATCGCAAAGTAATATTGATTATGCGGTCAAAGCACTAGAATTGTTAGATTTGAAAGTCAGTTTTGGCAAGCACGTTAATGAAATAGATATTTTTGATTCTTCATCCATTGAATCAAGATTGACAGACTTGCACGATGCTTTTGGCGACAAAAATGTGAAAGCGATTCTTGCCGTGATTGGTGGTTGTAACGCTAACCAACTTTTGAAATATATTGATTATGATTTAATTAAGAAGAATCCTAAAATATTTTGTGGATTTTCTGACATTACTGCTTTGCAAAATGCCATTTATAGTAACGCAGGATTAGTAACTTATTCTGGTCCACAATTTAGTTCTTTCGCTATGCAGAAAGGATTTGAATATACATTAGAGTATTTCAAGAAAATATTTTATCAACATGCGCCCATCTCTATAACGCCATCTTCCAAATGGTCTGATGATGCTTGGTTTTTGGACCAAGAAAATAGAGCCTTTCGTCCCAATGAAGGATATTGGGTTATTCATCCCGGAAAAGCAAAAGGCCCGATTGTAGGTGGGAATGTCAGCACATTACAATTACTTCACGGTACATCTTTCATGCCATCTTTTGAGGATTCGATTCTGTTCTTGGAATCAGACTCTATTACAGAAGGGCAATGCGTATATGAATTTGATAGAGATTTGCAGTCTATTATTTGCCAGCCTAATTTCGACAAAGTAAAAGCAATAGTAATTGGGCGTTTTGAAACAAAATTTGGAATGGATTTGCATAAACTCACATTAATCATTGAGTCAAAGCAGGAATTGAAAAATATTCCTATCATTGCCAACGTGGATTTTGGTCATACGATGCCGATGTTTACGTTTCCTATTGGCGGGGTTTGTGAAATCAACGCGAGTGCCACAGCAAGTACTATCGATTTACTTGAACATTAAAAATTAAGAACTCAAGAGCAAATACTTATTATGTTGCTAATCATGTCATCAAGGAATCATAGATAAAGGAGGGTATTAATTTAAATTTAAAGAGGTTTTCAAGTGGAGGTTGTTCTAGTTACTGTATTGGCGCTATTTTTATTAGCCCTTTATTATAAAAACAAGCAATACAAAGAAGGGGCATATTATCAAACAACAAAGAATCCCTATTCATCTGTTAAGTACGATAAAGGTAAATATGCTGAATACTTAACTTATGTATCTTTACGTCATTTTGAAAATAATGGTGGCAAGTTCTTATTTAATGTTTTCATCCCAAAAGGGAATAATAAAGTAACCGAGATTGATGTGCTTTTGATATGTTCAAAAGGTTTATTTGTATTTGAATGCAAAAACTATAGTGGTTGGATTTTTGGTAATGAAGCACAAAAAAATTGGACGCAAACACTACCACAAGGCCGTGGTCGTTGCCATAAAGAATATTTTTATAATCCTATAATGCAGAATGCGTCGCATATAATGCACTTAAAAAATCTTATTGGTAAAAACGTACCTATGCGGTCTATCATTGTATTTTCGGATAGATGTATTCTTAAAGATATTACAGTAAGAAGCAGTGATGTTAGTGTTATAAACCACACTAGCCTTGCATCTGCTGTTGGCCAAATCTGCAATCAGATACAAACAGATATTTACACAGAAATGGAAATAAACGATATTTATAACAAGCTTTATCCCTTTACACAGTTTGATTATGAAGTAAAACAACAATATATAGAAAACATAAAATATTAGGCCAACTCTTTTGGCCAGCTCCAATTATCATAATTTTTGAATTTTTCATCTAATTCATCTTGTGCTTTATTGTTGAGTATATAACCTCCATAACTATAAATTTTATCAGTATCACATGTGGTAAAGTTGTGTTCTCTGTAGGGGTCATTTATGGCTAATTTTACCCCTTTATGGTAATGAGTGTTTATTGTCTTTAGCCACGCAAGCAAAATCACCTTTGCTCCTGTTGATTCAATATATATTCTTGCAGCATCTAAAGAGTAACCTTCAGTTAAAATATCATCAATTACTAGAACAGTTTTATCAGGAGCTAATGGTGTTTTTGCGTATGTTTCGCCTTTACTATTCTTTAGAGGTTTTTTATTTAGATGTATACTGTTGATTTGATTTAGATGAGAAGGCTGTCGTTTAGCTTGACGTAAAGTTTGTGATTTTTCGGCATCTTTATGTCTCATTATTAGATCAGGTATGTATTTAATTCTGAAACATTTAGCAAAGACATCTAGCACATCAGCAATAGTAGCATTGCCTGTTCCTGCTTTGTGTCGTGGATATGGTGCTATATAATCAATTTCGTTATATAGGCCACTAAAATATATACTTGATATAGTATAGTGCGCCCAGAATTCTAATTTCCCACGTCCTTCTTTTGCTGCCGATTTTGCATCGCTTGAGGTCATCGCATATTTTTCAATATATGTGCTAAATATAGAAAGTGCATATGCTCGTAATCCATTTTTCTCTATTGAGAAGCCCCACCAATGATTTCGAAGACAGAAAATATCAATGAATTTAGCAATTGCTCTAGGTGAGTTGAAAATAAATCCGTATGTTGTGTTTGAATCGTACCACTTAGCATTCAAAAAAAGCACTTTTGAATTTACTGCTGTTCTCATGTCGGTAAGTGAATTACCAATATAAATAACTTCATTTGGTTTTAATTGATGTTTGTTAAGAATGTATTCAACTGGCTTTGAGCTGCCATCTTTCGTTGGTATATCGTTGTTCTCATCAGAGCAATACCACGGAAAAGATTTAACATGCTTGAATAACTCATCCTGCAGAGAATGTTTTTCGTTTGTTTTGTCATCTATTGAAACCCATTTTTTTCTAGCCAAAACAATAGGTGTTAGTCCTTTAAGCTGTAAAAATTTTATTAGTTTAACAACTTCTGCAAATGTTTCTTCAACTAACTCGCCTTTCTCTACAATGACATCACTGACTGAAAGTATGACTGCTTTTAGATTGCTCATTCTTGTGGCCTTCGCGTTCATTCTGAGGGTTTTTATTGGTCAATAGGATATACAGATAAAGCAATAAACAGTCCAACAA
This sequence comes from Gammaproteobacteria bacterium, assembly GCA_013287745.1. Lineage (GTDB taxonomy): Bacteria > Pseudomonadota > Gammaproteobacteria > DSM-16500 > DSM-16500 > Aquicella. The sequence continues at coordinate 35,146 of JABDDF010000005.1, read as the reverse complement.
TCGGGACATCCGGATAAATTTTTTGCAATGTTTTTTGCATTGCTTTGAAATGAGTTCCCTTGGTTAGGACATCATCAAAGATAACTATTTTTTTTGGCGTGGGGCTGATTATGTCCTCATTAATCTGATAAAGATCGCATAGTTCGGCTATGGTCAGCCGTGGTGCTTGATTTGTGTGTGCGCTTTCCGTGTCGATATTTTGCGTGATAAGCGGACGTATATCCATTTTGATATTCTTACGATTTGAAACTCTTTGAAGTACTATGTTTAGTCTGTCATCAAAATCTGGGTGAGTGCTAATTTTTGATGGAGGAATCGGAACAAATGTATATTCTTCGTATGGTCGGTCGGAATTATTGATTTGGATAAATTCTTCAACTATCTGATTTATAGCTCCAGTTTTGTGATGTAATCGATGTTTTGCAGTTGGTAATATTTTAAAATTCGTGATCAATTGATTTGTTGGACTGCGTGTGTAGTCTGTTCTGGCTGTAAATTCACGCCAATAGAAGCAGTCGTCATCTTCCGTTAGATCAAGATGCTGGCTTAACGATATAGCATCTAATTTTAATAACCTGATTTGTTCGGACATGTTAGCGCTAACAATAAATGTGACCGAATTTCTTCATAGCTACCTACTCGAATAGCGCCTTTTTCAAGATATTTATTTGGCCATGTTAGCTCAGGACTTCTGAAACAATTATCAAGAATAAATAATTTACGCCCTTGTTCAATTGCGGCTTTAGCTTGAATTAATGAACCAGATGTTTCACCTGCCTCAACAATTACTGTTCCAAGTGATAATGCGGACATGGTTTTATTTCGTTCGGGGAAGAAAAATCTATTTTTTAGATAATCTTGATGTTGCGATTTAATAATTGGCACTTGGCTTACAAGCAAATGTTTAGCGGCTATCTCTGCCTGTAATTCTTGGTTTTCTTTGGGGTATTGATCTATGATGGATGTTCCTAGCACGGCAATAGTGTTGCCACCATTTTCAATGGCTGTTTCATGGGCGACAGTATCAATTCCGCTTGCAAGCCCTGACATGATAGTTAGTTTGTCTTCAACTAAGGATTTTACTAATTTTTGTGTGCGCTTAATTCCTTCGGTTGTGGGATGGCGGGTGCCAACTACAGCAACAGATGGGGAAAAGATTAAGTCCCATGCCCCGCTGTAATACAATAATGGAGTGGGGTATTTTGCATCTAATAGTTTACTTGGGTAACCTGTTTCACCAATAAAGTGTACGGCAAAAGGTCGATTTGCATTTCTGATTATTTGCTGAAGTTGAAGTATGTAGGCTTCTAGTATGTCGTTGGGAACTAACGATGATATTCTTTGGAAGGCACCATTGGTGAAAATTTTATCAGATATTCTTTTTACAGTGGCTTCGTCGTTATCCCAAAGCGCCTCAAAGGCTGCCGTTTCTCTCAATGGAGATAGTGCATAGTTGAATTCATCTCTAAATAACTCTTGAGCCTGCATATGCCTAAACCTTTTTAGAGCTTACACCATCAGTATACATTATAGGTATTTTGTACTTAAGTTCTATCATGCTAGCGTGGCATACAATTTTTGTATCATAAGCAAATCAGGTTTAGTTATTCCTTCTACACTGCTTCTACATGAATTTTTTCATAATTTACTGGCTTACTTAACCTGTTGATTCTATTTATGGGCCCACTAGGACTTGAACCTAGGACCAAAGGATTATGAGTCCTCTGCTCTAACCAACTGAGCTATGGGCCCGTGCTACCTACCGCAGACTAATCAAAAAACACAATAACACACGCAAAACGCGGGCTAATCATATATCGAAAACCCACGTCTTTCCAGCCCTAACAAAATAAAATGAATTTATTCCTGCTCTTCCAAGAAGCTACGCAACTGTTCAGCCCGTGAAGGATGACGCAATTTACGTAAGGCCTTAGCCTCAATTTGACGAATACGTTCACGCGTCACATCAAATTGTTTGCCGACTTCTTCTAGGGTGTGATCTGTATTCATATTAATACCAAAACGCATGCGCAACACTTTTGCTTCGCGCGGTGTTAATGATCCCAATACTTTTTGCACGGCCTCAGACAAGCCAAAGTTGGTCGCAGCATCTATTGGCGACATGGTGCTTAAGTCTTCGATAAAATCACCCAAATGTGAATCTTCATCATCGCCAATCGGTGTTTCCATGGAAATAGGTTCTTTGGCGATTTTGAGAATCTTTCGGATTTTATCTTCAGGAATACTCATGCGTCGGCTTAATTCTTCTGGTGTGGGTTCTAAGCCGGTTTCTTGCAGGAGTTGGCGTGAAATTCGATTTAATTTGTTGATGGTTTCTATCATATGCACGGGAATACGAATCGTACGTGCTTGATCCGCAATCGATCTGGTGATTGCTTGACGTATCCACCAAGTAGCATAGGTAGAAAATTTATATCCGCGTTGATATTCGAATTTATCAACCGCTTTCATTAAACCAATATTACCTTCCTGAATTAAATCGAGAAATTGCAAGCCGCGATTGGTATATTTCTTCGCGATGGAAATGACTAAGCGTAAATTTGCTTCGACCATTTCTTTTTTCGCACGGCGTGCTTTTGCTTCGCCAATGGATAAGCGTCGATTAACTTCTTTAATCTCTGCAATCGTCATGCGCATTTGTTCTTCTAAATTAATTAATTTTCTCTGTGCGCGATGAATGTCAGGAATAAATTTTTCGAGATCAGCAAAATAAGCCTTGGCTTCGTGCTGTTTAATCCATTCTATATTTGTTTCATGACCAATGAATGAAGTGATAAATGCCTTACGCGGCAGCTTTCCTCTGTTTACGCAGAAATCCATAATGGCTCGTTCTTGCGAGCGAATTTCATCTAACATGCTGCGCATGCGGCGCGATAATTTGTTGAATTGCCGCGGCGATAATTTGATATCCATGAAATATTTGGCAAGCTCATCGCGTTTGGCGACACATTTTTTATGCTTGCTATCATGTTTCTTTTCTGCAGCAAGTGCTTCATCATATAAGCGACGTAATTCATCAAATTTTTCTTTTGCTTTTTCTGGATCAAGGCCAGCATCGTCGTCAAAGGGATCAGCAGCAGCTTCTTCTGTTTCTTCATCGACGTCAGGCGCCGCACCACCAGTAGGCGGGGTTGCAGCTTTTGCTTTAGTACCAGAGCCGCCTTCTTCATCTTCTTCATCTTCAACGACACTTTCAAGATCGGGTTCAATATAACCGCTAATGAGATCGCTTAAACGTATTTCACCTTTTAGAACGCGATCATAATCAGCTAATACTTCGGCAATCATTTGAGGTTGGAAGGCAAGCGTCGTTAACATCTGATTGACGCCTTCTTCGATGCGTTTAGCAATCGCAATTTCACCTTCGCGAGAAAGTAATTCAACACGACCCATTTCGCGCATGTACATTCGGACGGGATCGGTTGTACGGCCTAATTCACCATCAACAATGGCCAATGCATTGACAACTTCCTCAGAGGCAACTTCATCTTCAGAGGCAGCTTCATTCTCGCTGAGAAAAAGCTCTTCTGCTTCTGGCGGTTCTTCGGCAACGCGAATACCCATATCATTAATCATGCTAATGATTTCTTCAATCTGCTCAGGGTCAGTAATATCTGCTGGCAAATGATCATTAACTTCGGCATAGGTAAGATAACCCTGCTCTTTACCACGGCTAATTAACTCTTTTAGACGCGATTTCTGTGATTCTTTTTGCGAATCTTGATCCATACGCCAAAAACCTCTAATAAATCAAATAATTGAATAGTCAAAATAGCAAGCGATCCAGCGGAATCCACCATTATCGCTTAATCTGTCTAAAAAGTCATTTATAGTATAGCTTTCTTTTTCGCAATCCAGGCGGCTAGCTCAATCTTTTCTTCTTCACTCAAAGGTAGCTGATTTGCCCTTGTTAAAAGACGGTTTATTTCTTCATCCAACACCAAAGCTTGTAATTGGCGTATTGCGCCTTTGAATTCATTGTGTAGACCTGCCTCAGGAAGCATATGTTCAAAGCTAGCTAATTTCGCAATAAAAGCTTCTTCTTTCTGATCGCGCCAATGTTCACGCAAAGCCCCTGTAGTAATATGGGGATGCTTTTCTATGACTTCAAGTAGCTGTTTGAAAAAGCTAAATCCAAGCATATTGCTATGGGGTAAAGGCTCATTGATGGTGCTTGCTAATGGCGGATATTGCAGCAGCAAACTCATCGCCAAGCGCAAGGGAGCGGCTAATTTTACTTTGGCAGGTTCTTCTGCGATTTCCACCATCTCTAGCGCTTTAGTCAGCTGCTGATTTTTCACTTGTTGCTTTAAGGTTTGAATATCAATGCGCGCACGCTTACTCAAATCCTCAAGTATCATATCTCGAAATAAACCCGGCATCAGTTGTTTGATGTAATTCAGTGAATGAGAAGCGAAACGCGCTCGACCTTCCATGGTGTTCATATCACATTGCAAACTCATTTGTTGAAAGAAAAAAGCAGATAGGGAAGAAGCAGAAAGCAGCCGTTTTTCAAAGGCTTCTTTGCCTTCTTTACGAATAAGACTGTCAGGGTCTTCGCCATCTGGTAGAAAAAGAAAACGGATTTGTAAGTTATCTTGCATCAGTGGAAAAATAACTTCGACTGCACGCCAAGCAGCGGTTTTTCCTGCTTGATCGCCATCAAAACAAAAAATTAAATCGGCAGTATAGCGTAATAATCTTTGTAAATGGGGCGCAGTAGTTGCAGTGCCTAAGGTGGCAACTGCATAAGTAATACCATGTTGAAATAGAGCAATGACATCCATGTAGCCTTCAACAATCATGATGCGTTCTACGACGCGCTGGGTTTTTAATACCTGATATAAACCATACAATTCACGGCCTTTTTGAAATAAGGGTGTTTCTGGTGAATTGAGATATTTGGGTTCGCCCTGATCCAATATGCGTCCGCCAAAACCAATCATGCGTCCGCGATAATCTTGAATAGGAAACATAATGCGATCGCGAAAGCGGTCATAGTAGCCGCCATTTTCTTTTTCAATAATTAATCCTGCTTCGAGCAGTCTTTTTTTCTCGCTCTCATTTTTACCAAGTAAATCGAGGAGATGGTTCCATCCTGGCAAGGCGTAACCGATATTAAATTGCTGCGCGATTTGGCCGGAAATGCCGCGATTTTTAAGATAGGTAATGGCGCGCTGCGATAGACGCATTTGCTCATAATAATAATCGGCTGCTTGTACCGTGAGTTCATATAAGCCCGCTAAATTATCATTTTTGGTAGAGGGCGCACTGCTATGCGGTACTTCCATCCCGACCTGTCTTGCGAGTGCTTCAATGGCTTCCGGGAAATTCATGCGATCGTGCTGCATCATGAAGTCAATGGCATTGCCATGAGCGCCGCAACCAAAGCAATAAAAAAATTGTTTGGGTTGACTGACGGAGAAAGAAGCGCTTTTTTCATTATGAAAAGGACAGCGGGCAAAATAATTGCTGCCTGATTTTTTGCGTAATGGGATTTGCGAGTTGATGAGGTCTACGAGATCAACTTTGTTTAACACTAAGTCGATAAATTCTCGTGGAATATTCACGCGTTTATCCTTGCAATTTTTCTTTGACCTTTGTGCTGACCACTGTCATGTCTGCCTTGCCCTGTAATTTGGCTTTTAACAGACCCATTACCTTGCCCATATCTTTTGCAGAGGCTGCACCTGCTTCTTGAATAGCAGCAGCAACAGCTTGCTCGATCTCGAGCGAGGATAATTGTGCAGGCAAATAAGCTTGGATGATTTGAATTTCCTGGGCTTCTTTTGCAGCTAAATCTGGGCGATTTCCTGCTTCATACTGACTGATAGAATCACGACGCTGCTTGATCATTTTGTTGAGGACAGCAAGTATTTGCTCATCAGTTAAGACGATGCGCTCATCCACTTCGCGTTGTTTAAGCGCGGCAAGGATCAAGCGAATAGCAGCCAGGCGTTCTTTTGCTTGCGCCCGCATGGCCGTTTTCATGTCTTCAACAATTCTATCCTTGATGCTTGCGGTCATGGCATGTACTCATAAAAATGGTGCTTTGAAGACTTAGGCGGCTTCTTTTTTGCCACCGGTACCAATTGGCTGACGATCACGTTCTAAAGCCATATGTTCACGCAAAATCTTTTTCTGGTAGCGTTTAACAGCAGCAGCTTTTTTGCGCTTACGCTTCCAGGTGGGTTTTTCATAGAATTCATGACGTCTTAAATCAGCAAGAATACCTGCTTTTTCACAAAGACGTTTAAATCGACGTAAGCTTAATTCAAAATTTTCATTATCTCTGACACGTACGGTTGGCATAGCGAACACTTTACCCTGTAACAGTTAATAAGAACCGCCAATTCTAATGCCTGAATCCTAGAAATGCAAAGACTGTTTGCATGAAAGATGCTAAGATGCGCGGCTATTTTGCAGGTAATCTATGCGTGTATTGGGAATAGAAACGTCTTGTGATGAGACTGGTGTGGCGATTTATGAGCAAAACCAGGGTTTGCTTGCGCATTCTATTTACAGTCAAACCGATATCCATGCGCCCTTTGGCGGTGTGGTGCCGGAACTTGCTTCCCGCGACCACTTGCAAAAAGCCCTCCCTATGATCCAAGCAACCATCAAGCAAGTCCGTTTGACGGAAAAGCAAATTGATGGGGTGGCTTATACCAAGGGCCCGGGTTTGGCTGGTGCGCTTTTGGTCGGTGCTATGCTGGGTCGCTCACTGGCCTTTGCGCTTAATGTGCCAGCCATCGGCGTGCATCACTTGGAAGGGCATTTGCTAGCGCCTTTTTTAGAAGAAAATCCACCGGCCTTTCCCTTTCTTGCCCTCTTGGTCTCAGGCGGTCATACGGAATTAGTCAAGGTTGAAGGATTGGGGCGATATAGCATCATTGGCGATACCTTGGATGATGCAGTTGGAGAAGCTTTTGATAAAACGGCAAAGTTGCTGGGTTTGGGCTACCCGGGCGGGGCTGCGCTAGCTCAATTGGCAGAACAGGGTGATGCCAAGCGTTTTCATTTTCCCCGTCCCATGACCGATCGTCCAGGTTTGGATTTTAGTTTTAGTGGTTTAAAAACATTTGCAGCGAATATCAGCCGCGAGCATGAATTGACTGCACAAACCAAGGCAGATATTGCCTGTGCTTTTCAAGAAGCAGTCGTTGCGACCATGGTGATTAAGTGCCGCCGCGCATTAAAAGAAACGGGCATGAAGCGTTTAGTCATTGCAGGCGGAGTAGGCGCTAATCTTGCTCTTCGTGCAGGCTTGCAAGCCTTGGCAGAAAAATTGGATATCAAACTGTATTTTCCGCGTTTGGAATTTTGCACGGATAATGGCGCGATGATTGCCTATGTGGGTTGTCAGCGGCTCATGGCGGGCGAGCGGGAGGATTTAGCGGTGAGTGTTTATCCACGCTGGCCTTTGGATGAGTTGCGCTAATAGATTAGCGATTTATACGATTCTCCCATTCCACGATGAGCTCGGCCTTATTGCTCTGGGGAAAAGCATTTTGATCTTCTTGCTCTAATTGCGCTAAAGCGGTTTGATACTGGGATTGACCAGCGATTTGCTTAGCTGTCTCTTTTGTGAAGAAGCGACTGCCAGATGTCTTTGTCTTCTTTATCTCTTCTTTCACATCCTTTTTCATTTGATCCATCGACTCATAAACATTGATATGACTATTAACAATATTCAAAAAAATATCAGAAACATCACTTCTAAAATAAGTAGGAATATGGTTTAGTAGCTTGGCCAGGCACGCACTATACTCACTTCTGTGACCACGGCCTTTAGTAAATTTTTTTATTTCTTCCTGAATCAATTTCCTCAGATCTTTTACGCTGCCGCCCTCTTCACCGCCAATGATGACGTTTCGCATTTCCCTTAATATCTTTTCCCAGCTTTTTCGTCTCGCATAATAATCATTGCCGCCAAAGCCAAAATATCGCTCTGTCGTTTCTGAAGCACGTCGGGTGAGATATTGATTGATCTCTCTCATGTCTGCTTGTAGAGCTTTGTCTTGATCGGTTTTTTCTGTGATGGTTTTGTCCATGCGGCTATTGTCACGATTAAAGTCATCTTGATTATTGGCTACGGCTAGTGGTTGATCGCGATACTTTCTTGGAGCCATTTGAAATTGATTATCCAAGATGTCACAAGCGTTACTCGCAGCATAACTGGAAGCTATTTTTCCATCTTTGCCATCAAAAGTGGCAAGGATGCGTGTTGCTGAGTAGCTTGAATCGATGGATTCTTTTTCCTTGTCTTTCTCTTTGCCAGCGTTTTCTTGCTTCTTATTGTCTTCACCTTTTTTGCGCTTATTAGCATGTGCATGAGAGTAATCATTTGGATGGCAGGTTGCGACTGCAACAGAAATATTGTCTGGAGAACGATCATCCTCGAGAGCTTTCTGGGCAAGTCCATTAGCAAGCTCTTCTTCTGATAGCAGCCCAGGTTTGCCCTTATTGAGAGATTGAAGCCATGTGTGTAGAAGAACAGTGTAATTCTTCGGTATGCTTTCTTTTGGTAGTAGGCTATTAACCATACGCTGCTGCTCTGGGGCAAGTTTAGCTATACCATCAGAGACAAGCATAATTTGAATTTTAGCAGTGGGTTTTGTATTGGATGGATTTAATTCTCTTTCTAGCTGCTTCAATGGGTAAATACGAAGAGCGGCATCTGAAATAACGACCTTCCTAACCGCTTTTGGTTCTAAATTATATCCATTATGTCCTATTGCTCTTGTTATCCCCATTCGTTTTGCTAGTCCTGCCCGATTTAAAGCTAGCTCGGTGAGCCCGTCGCTCGCAAATCGCATTCTCTCTCTTTCATGAGTGTCCTGATGCGTTGACTCTGTCAAATTTTTAAGATCGAGTACCTGCCCATCTTCATCGTAGGCAACGGCAATGGTTAGGGTATCAGCCAGATTGCCCGTAATTACATGGCCCTGATGTACACAAGTCACATTTGCCTTTGTGCCTTGCATACCCCGAGGGTCATAATCCTCCGCAAAGGATGTATAACCCTTGGCAAGTTCTTTGATTCCAGTCCATATCCGATCAGCAATATCCTTGGGGCTGAGATTTGGCGATTCTTCGTATTCAATATAGGTGCCAGCAGAATTTCCTTTCGGGTGTACGCTAGCATATTCCTCGGTCTCGTAGCCGGTATCGGGTTCGTCGCTGTCAGGCGGCATATAGACGTTTAATTGTTTGATTCTATTGTTCATATTTGCGCTCCTCGTTAGCACTTCTCCTATTTAGTATAGCTTATCATGACTTTATTGACTGCCGCCATTAACCCGCCTACCCAATTTCCTCTCCCTCCCCGCCATTAAATCCACTATATTTTGCTGATGACGATAAATCAAAACCAAGACCATACCTGCCGTTGCAACAATATAGGCAACATCCCCCGTGAAATACCAAAAATAAAGGGGCGCAAGGAGAGAGGCGAGCATGGAAGCGAGTGAAGAATAACGAGAGATAATAGCCACAATGAGCCAAGTGGCAGCCCAGCAAAGGGCCACATCCATATTTAATGCGATCAAGCAACCCAAGAGTGTCGCCACACCCTTACCGCCTTGAAATCGAAAAAACACAGGGTATAAATGCCCCATAAAGGCGGCAAAGGCAACGCAGGCTATCACAGCCTGAGGCAGGCCAATCCACTTAGCCAATAAAACAGGAATGGTTCCTTTGAGAACATCGCCTAATAAAGTGAGCGCCGCTGCCTTTTTCCCGCCAATGCGTAAGACATTAGTTGCGCCTGGATTATTGGAACCCTGGGTGCGCGGGTCAGGCAAGTGCATCATTTTGCAAACAAGGATGGCGCTTGAAATTGAACCTAATAAATAAGCAATGAAAATCACAAGCAAGAAAGTGCTATACTCAAAAAACATTGTTTTTAGCCTCAATATCAAAACATGCAAGATAACACAAGAAAGAAGGGCATCCTATGTCAGTGAGTGCAGATAACCTTATTTGGATTGATCTTGAAATGACGGGTTTACAGCCTGAAAGAGATCATATTATTGAAATGGCAACTATCGTCACAGATAGTGATTTGAAAATTGTAGCAGAAGGCCCTGTTTTTGCGATTCATCAATCGAATGAATTGTTGGCGCAAATGGATGAATGGAATACGACGCATCATCATTCATCGGGTTTAGTGACACGTGTGAAAGAAAGCCGTGTCAATGAAGAGCAGGCTGAAAGAGAGACACTGGAATTTTTACGAAAATATGTGCCGGAAGGTAAGTCGCCGATGTGCGGTAATAGCATTTGGCAGGATCGCCGTTTTTTAACACGTTATATGCCAGCTTTAGAAAAATATTTTCATTATCGAATGATTGATGTCAGCACTTTAAAAGAATTGGCCCTGCGTTGGGCGCCGCGCGTTTATAATGGCTTGCAAAAAGAATCGCGGCATTTGGCCTTGGATGATATTCGCGATTCGATTGCGGAGTTGCAATATTATCGGGAGAAATTGATTAGGGAGAGTTAGATTTTTTTGTGGCAATCGTTTTGCCTCCCACTCTTTTTCGGGCTTTGTCTCTTTCTAATTTTTCTTCTGCGCTTAAAACGGGTTTCTCATAAAACCCATGAAATCCAGGGGTTTTTTGTGTTTTATCCTTGCTAGTCGTAGATGGCTTAGGTTCTGTGAGGATGAGTTTTACCATCTCTTTTTCCCTCGGGAACACCTCAAGTAATCCCTCATATACGGACTTAGTTCTTTTTATTACTTTTGCAAACCATTCTATATCAGATCTGCCATTGTAATCTTTGCTATCGACTACTTTATTATGTTCGTCAACAAATCTCATGACATAGGGCCCCTTTTTTGTATATACGACATCGTCATATGCACTTACACGTTCTATTTGTAAACGATAGTCACCACTCTTATACTCCGCCTTTTCACCTACTTTTAAGGTTGATAACTGATTAGCAAAACGTAGTGCTTGTGAAGCCTCAGTTGCTTCGGGTTTCTTCCATCTCTGGATTTCAGTTTTAGCAATTCTGTCTAATTCTATATTTAACGTAGGGGTGAGAGGTGAAAGTGAATACCAAGGAGCTACTGCACGATTTATCTTTTTTAAATCTTCTTCAATCGTTAGATCGAGCTTATTTAAACTTTGCACATTAAATTGTTTTAATATGTTTGCAAGAGCATCTGCACCATAAATAAGGATGGTTGATGCATTATTCATTTCCTTTAAGGGATGATTTTCTGTAAAAATAATATCTTTGAGGATGGCAATCATTTCCAAAAAAGCCTCAAAATTAGCTGTATCTGTTAGGTCGGAACCAGGACTCATGATAATAGCGCTTAATCTATCTATTTCATCCATGTAGTCGTCAAGATCTTCCTGAGCAAATTTTTCTTTTATTTGTGCAAAACTTAATTTAGTTTTCGTTTCTGCGATATCATATTCTATTTCTGCAATATTATGTTCATTTTCGATTTCTACGATATCATCTTCTTCTATTTCTACGATCTTAGGTTGATTGGCTACTTCTGGGGAGCCGCTCTTCGTAGAAATTTTTGTGTATTTAATTCCCTCTGGCCCGCAATAATGCTGAAATTTATGAAGGTCACCGAACACTAAAATGATTTTATTACAGTGAGATTCTTGAGCGGCTTCTTTGGCACATGAGATTGCCTCTTCTTCACGAAATTTAAATAAATAGTCATCCTTCGTTTCGGCCATCATTCCCATAGCAAAAAGAGGATTATGAAAAGCATGTTTATTAGCTTCCCTGGTAATAGCTTCATCAATTCCCCTGCCTATTTTTTCATGTGAAGCTTTGTATATCATTGGAATTTTATCGAGATAAAAAAGAATTTGTACAGCTCCGAAATAGTACAAGGTATCTTTTTGAAGATCTGATAATTGTTCAAAATTCTCAGGTAATCCATAAGGAAATACTGCTTTTAAATAAAAACTGGATCGTTTTTTCTCTTTAAATCCCATATTGGAATAGCAAGCTTCTAACACAACAGGGACTGGGCCTTGATTTTTTTTGAATATATTTTTAATCGTTCTCGCAACTGCCAGTTGAGATTTAATGGTTTCTTCTATCTGCTCAGGCGTATGTTCTGGACGCTCGTGCATCTGACCTATATGAATTAACTCTGGTTTTTGGATTCTGGGGTGCATATTTCTGTTCCTCGTTTTATTATGTTATTTGTGAATTATAGCATTATTCTGATGCTGCCACAGCGCCCATTCAACATGTTCCCTCACTAAAGCAGACTCATGATGCAGGCGTTTTTGAAGCGCGTGTACAATACTTTCATCAAAGGGTGCATTACCCAACGCCACTGCAATATTGCGCAGCCAACATTCATAACCAATCCGCCGAATCGCCGAACCTTCTGTTCTTTGTAAAAAATCCGCTTCAGACCATAGAAAAAGAGAAATTAATTCAGGCGAAGATAAATCATGCCGCGGATAAAAATCTTTTTCTTTCGTATATTTCGCAAATTTATTCCAAGGGCAAACTAATTGGCAATCATCACAACCATAAATTCGATTACCCATGAGCGGGCGTAATTCAAGTGGAATAGCCTCACGTAATTCAATGGTGAGATAGGAAATACAGCGGCGCGCGTCTAATTGATAAGGCGCAATGATGGCTTGCGTTGGGCAAACAGTGAGACAGGCAGTGCAACTGCCGCAATGACTTTTCGATTGCTCCTGATCACTTGGCAGTTGCATGTCAGTGTATATTTCACCAAGAAAAAACCACGAACCTGCTTTGCTATTAATGAGATTGGTATGCTTGCCTATCCATCCCAAGCCCGCTTTTTCTGCAATCGCTTTTTCTAATACGGGTGCACTATCACAAAAAACACGATAACCAAATTCACCAATGGCGCCTTGTATACGGTCAGCCAATAATTGCAAACGCTTACGCATGAGGCGATGATAATCACGTCCCAAGGCATAGCGCGAAATATAAGCCTTGCGTGGATTGTTCAAAGTGGCGAGCAAATCACTATCAGGTGGTAAATAATCCATGCGTGCAGAAATAATACTAATACTATTGGGGATGAGAGTGCTTGGCTGTGTGCGCCTATCACCATGTTTTTGCAAGTAAGACATGCTGCCATGAAAGCCTTTTGTCAGCCAATCTTTAAAGCGTTTTTCATAGCGAGATAAGTCAGTATCAGTGATACCAATTTGCTGAAATCCTAATTCTATTCCCCATTCTTTGATTTGTGCGGCTAATGTTTGCATGGCTGCTATTTTAACTGCATCTCGTCTGTGATAAAACTACGATCTAATAAAAAAGGAGTTAGGGCGGTGGATTTTAAATTATTAGGCAGTATTTTGCTCATTGTAGGCACTTCTATCGGTGCGGGTATGTTGGCCCTGCCCATTGCGACTGCGCAATTGGGTTTTATGGGATCACTCATTTTGTTAATTGTCTGTTGGATGGTGATGACAGCCGGCGCATTTTTAATTTTAGAAGTGACCCTATGGCTGCCAACGAATAGCAATATGATTTCAATGGCGAAGGCGACACTGGGTCCTATTGGGCAAATCATCGCTTGGTTAAATTATTTTTTATTACTCTATTCTTTACTCTGTGCTTATACCGCAGGCGGCAGCGATTTGTTTCATTCCTTATTAGCAAGCGCTCATCTTTTCTTGCCAAGATGGGTGGCAACTTTCGCTTTTATTTTGGTGTTTGCATCCATTGTTTATAAGGGAATTCGCACCATTGATTATGCTAATCGCGGCCTCATGTTTGTCAAATTCGCAGCTTATTTTTTACTCGTGATATGTATTGCACCCTTGGTTTCAAAAGCGAATTTGCTGACAGGTGATATGAAACAGCTTAATTCAATCACAGCAATTACAGTGACGATCACTTCATTTGGTTATGCCACCATCATACCTAGTTTGCGAATTTATTTTGCGAGTGATGTTCGAAAACTAAAGACGGCGATTTTAATTGGCGGTTTAATTCCCTTGATTTGCTATATTATTTGGGATGCCATCATCATGGGTGTTATTCCACTTCAGGGTGAGCATGGCTTGATTGCTATGTCGCATTCGACTTTCACCAGCAGTTTGGTGGATACCTTAAGTTATGCAGCAGCCAGTCAATCCATCAGCTTTTTTATTAAATTATTTACGTCTATCTGCGTGTTGACCTCCTTTTTGGGTGTGTCTCTATGCTTGGTCGATTTTATGGCGGATGGTTTGCAGCAAGAAAAAGCGGGTTTATCAGGTGTGTTCATTCATCTCCTTGTCTTTTTGCCGCCGCTTGCCATCGTGCTTTTTTATCCGCAAATTTTTGTTAAAGCGCTTGAATATGCGGGGATTTATAGCATTATTTTATTGGTATTATTGCCTGCCTGGATGGTATGGCGTGGTCGCTATCATCACCATCTTGCTAATGGGTTTAAATTATTTGGCGGCCGAGGGCTTTTGTTTCTGTTGATGGCTTTTTCGATAGCTATGATAGGGGTGAGCGTGGTAAAATAATGGGCAAACTATTCGAGACGGCGTAAAAAGCACCCTCACCCCCTGCCCCTCTCCCTTCGCAAAAAGCGCTCCGGAAGAGGGGAGAGTTCTAAATTTTCTCCTCGAAATAACTTAGAACTCTCCCCTCTTCCGGAGCGCTTTTTGCGAAGGGAGAGGGGCAGGGGGTGAGGGTGCTTTTTACGCCGTCTCGCAGGGCATATAACTTAATTACAAAAAAGAGGTCATCATGAGTTCTAAATTAATCGGCGGTATCCTATTAGTCGTTGGCACAACCATCGGTGCAGGCATGCTCGCCTTACCCGTCGCGACAGCGCAATTGGGTTTTTGGGGTTCAACATTATTGTTAATCTCCTGCTGGGCCATTATGACGACCTGCGCCTTCCTTTTTCTTGAAGTGAATTTATGGTTGCCCGCAAGCAGTAATATGGTAAGCATGGTCGGCGCAACCTTGGGTCGTTTTGGTCAAGCCATCGCTTGGGTCGTCTATCTCTTGCTATTGTATTCCATCATCTCCGCCTATATCGCGGGCGGCGGCGATTTATTTCATTACATCATCAATAGTGCTGGTCTTCCTCTTTCACGACCCCTTTCCAATGTTTTATTTACCCTATTATTTGGCAGCATTGTCTATCTCGGTATTCGCTTTGTTGACTATGTGAATCGCTGTCTCATGTTTGGAAAAATGAGCGCTCTCATTATCTTGATCGCCTTAATTTTTCCCTTTGTGACCACCTTCAATTTGAATAGCGGTTCGTGGAGTTATTTTTCTTCACCAGCAAGTATTTCAACAACCGTCGTTGCCTTTACTTGCTTGATGATCATTCCCAGTTTGCGTTCCTATTTTGGTGAAGATACCAAATCACTAAAAAAGGCGATTTTCATCGGCACTTTGATCCCGCTCATTTGCTATATTTTATGGGACATGGTGATCATGGGTGTGATTCCACTTGAAGGAAGCACGAGCTTGAAAGCCTTGGCCGCATCATCGAGTTCGAATAGCGGATTAGTCGCTGCCTTAACGACAATCTTAAATAAAAATGTCATTACCATCATCGCCAAATTTTTTACGTCTATTTGCATGGCCACTTCATTTTTAAGTGTGTCCCTCAGTTTATCTGACTTTTTAGCAGATGGTTTGCGTGTGGCAAAACGTGGTTTCGGTAATGTGATTGTGTATGGCATCACATTTTTACCGCCGATACTCGTCGTATTATTTTATCCCAATGCATTTTTACGCGGCATTCAATATGCGGGTCTTTGCTGTTTTGTATTGATGATACTCTTTCCACCCTTGATGGTTTGGCGAGGACGCTATCATCACGAAATTGCTGTTGAAGGTTATACCGTGCGCGGCGGAAAATTCTTGCTAGGATTATTATTGGTTTTTGCTACACTGATGATAGGTTTTGGTATTGAAGGCGCTATTTAGTGCAAACAAATATACCGATTTATCAAGTTCGGCAAATCCGCGAAATTGAACGACTAGCGCAGGAATCTTTTAGTCTTTCAAGTCAAACGCTGATGCAGCGAGCCGGAAAGGCGGCCTTTGATTTTCTCCTGCGCCGCTTTCCACAAGCGCAAAAAATCGCGATATTTTGTGGTAGCGGCAATAATGGGGGTGATGGCTACGTTCTTGCGCAATTAGCCCATGAACGCGGCTTGCAAGTGACACTCTGGCAAGTCGGCGATCAAGGAAAAATGCCCATTGAAGCGCAGCAGGCATTCGCCGCCTGTCATGATATTCCTGCCGAGCTTTTTCATGAAAAAGCCAACTTGCAGCATCCTGATCTCATTATTGATGCGCTTTTAGGTATTGGTGCCAAAGAAGCCTTGCGTGATGAAGTCGTCAAAGCCATACAAGTTATGCAAAATACTGGCGCGCCCATTTTTTCTTTAGATACACCAAGCGGTATACAAGCAGATACCGGCCAAGTCTTAGGTACAGCTGTGCGAGCAACAGCAACCATGACCTTCATTGGCTTAAAACTAGGTTTATTAACGGGTAGCGGGCTTGCTTATACGGGTGAGTTAGCAGTCAGTGATTTACAATTGCCCGCCGCTTTGTTTTCACAAGTAAGACCAATTGCTGAAAAGGCGCAACTCTCTTCCTATGCGGCTTATCTCAAGCCGCGCACGCGTGATTGGCACAAGGGCTTGTCTGGCCATGTGCTTATTGTCGGTGGTGACAAAGGCTATTCAGGTGCGCCACGCATGGCAGCCCAAGCAGCTCTACGCGTGGGTGCGGGTTTAGTAACGGTTGCTACACATCCGGAGAATGCAGCCGTGATGAATATGACCTGCCCTGAAATCATGTGTCATGGGGTAAGCTCAGTGAAGGAACTAAAACCACTGCTTGCCAAAGCCAAGGTGATTATCTTGGGGCCAGGTCTAGGACAATCTGAATGGGCGAAAACTTTATGGCCCTATGTCTGTACCCAAGAACAGCCCCTCTTGCTAGATGCAGATGGATTAAATTTATTAGCACAAACCAACCTCTATCATAAAAACTGGATTTTGACCCCGCATCCGGGTGAGGCAGCACGTTTATTGTCTTGCACAGTGGCTGCTGTGCAACAAGATCGTTTGACTGCCGTGCAAGCCATACAGCAGCGCTATGGTGGTGTCTGTGTATTAAAAGGCGCTGGTAGTTTAATTTTAGCGCCTTCTTCTTTGCCGGTAATTTGCAGCAAAGGTAATCCAGGTATGGCAACGGCTGGCATGGGTGATATTTTAAGCGGTGTCATTGGTGGATTAATGGCGCAAGATATCCCGCTTGGCGATGCGGCGAAATTAGGCGTTTACGTGCATGCAGCAGCCGGTGATTTGGCTGCAAAAGAAGGTGAGCGTGGTATGATTGCCACTGATCTACTGCCTTATTTAAGACGTTTAGTTAATCAATTATGATTCGGCAAGTGAATTCCCCAGAAGAAATGCAAACGCTAGCAGCGCAATTAGCAGCCTGCATAGAAGAGGGCGCGATTATTTTTTTATCGGGTGATTTGGGTGCGGGCAAGACCACATTTGTGCGCGGTTTTCTGCGTCAATTGGGCTATCAGGGCAAGGTGAAAAGTCCTACTTATGCATTGCTAGAACCTTATGAATTTGCTAGTCATCAGGTATTTCATTTTGATTTTTATCGTATACAAGATCCTGATGAATTAGGTCAGATGGGAATGCACGAATATTTTTTTCCGACAACTATTTGCCTTGTAGAATGGCCGGAAAATGCTTTGGCTGCTTTGCCAACACCAGATTTGCAATGTGATATTGAATTCGCGGAAACAGGAAGGTTAGTAAAAATAAAAGCTTGTACACCGCGCGGTACAGCGATTTTAAAAAAAATGGGATGAAAAATATGACACAGAGAATTCAATGCTTAACTCCTTTGTTAGCTAATCAAATTGCAGCAGGTGAAGTAATAGAACGTCCCGCTTCTGTTGTCAAAGAATTAATTGAAAATAGTGTCGATGCAGGCGCGACACAAATTGAAATTGAAATCGAACAAGGCGGTCAACGTCTAATTCGTGTGCGTGATAATGGCGCTGGTATTCATCGAGAAGATTTGCCGCTGGCATTGAGTCGTCATGCAACCAGTAAAATTCAAAACGCTGATGATCTTGCGCATATCATGACTTTAGGTTTTCGTGGTGAAGCATTAGCAAGTATTGCTTCTGTTTCACGCTTGGTGATGACTTCAGCGCAAGCATCACAAACAGCTTGGCAATTATCGATTGAAGGGACAAATCATCATGAGCTTCAACCGGCTGCTCATCCTCAGGGTACAACAGTTGAAGTGCGCGATTTATTTTTTAATACACCAGCAAGACGTAAATTTTTACGCGCAGAAAAAACGGAATTTGATCATATAGACGAATTAATTAAACGTGTTGCTCTCGCTTCATTTTCGATTGATTTTACCCTTAAACATAATCAACGTCCGATACGTCAGTATTTTAAAGCAGCTTCACTTGCAGAAAGTACAGAACGTTTACGCAGTTTATGTGGTGAAGCCTTTGTTGAACAAGCCGTGCATATTGAAGCAGAAGGTGCAGGCATGCGTTTAACCGGATGGCTTGCCTTGCCGACATTTTCTCGCAGTCAGGCTGATTTACAATATTTCTACGTGAATGGCCGCATGGTGCGTGATCGCTTAGTGATGCATGCAGTGAAAGAGGCTTATCAAGATGTCTTGTATCGTGATCGTCATCCTGCTTATATTTTATTTTTAGATATTCTACCGACACAGGTTGATGTTAATGTGCATCCCACCAAGCATGAAGTGCGCTTTCGTGAAGGTCGATCAGTGCATGATTTTATTTTGCGAAGTGTGCATGATGCTTTGGCAAGCGTAAAACCTGGCGATGCTTATCAAGCATTACCAGAAACCGCAATAGAAAATAAAATCATTGAAGCTAGGCCATCTATTGCGCGCGCTTCATCTTGCTCACACTCACATACGCATTCACGCGCGGCGCCTCGTATGTCAGAACCCAATCGCATTCGAGAACAACTTGCCTTATATCAAACTTTGCAGCAAGAGCCTGCGGAAATAATAAAAGCACCGCCATTAGGATATGCAATCGCGCAATTACAAGGTATTTATATTCTCGCAGAAAATGAAAAAGGCTTGGTGATGATTGATATGCATGCGGCGCATGAACGCATTGTCTATGAAAAAATGAAAGAAGCCTTCGCTGAAAAAAATATGCTGATGCAAACCTTATTAGTCCCGCATACTTTGAATTTGAGTGAGCGCGAAGCAAATTGTGTTGAGCAACAGCAAAATTTTTTCCATGAATTGGGATTTGAAGTTGAACGTATGGCTAAGGAAACAATAGTCGTGCGTGCTGTTGCGCAATTGCTTGCAGAAGGCCCTGTTGAACAATTAGTCCGAGATATTATTACAGATTTATTAGAGCATGGTGCTAGCAATCGCGCACAGGAAAAAGTAAATCGATTGTTAGGAACCCTGGCTTGTCATAGCGCAGTGCGAGCAAAACGCCGCTTAACTATGCCAGAAATGAATGCCTTATTGCGCGATATGGAAAAAACAGATCATAGCGGGCAATGTAATCATGGTCGTCCTACTTGTGTGGAATTATCGATGCAGGAATTGGATGCCTTGTTTTTACGCGGGCGATAAAGCATGTCAATCATTTGTTTGATGGGGCCAACAGCATCGGGTAAAACAGCACTCGCCGTGGAATTAGTCCGTCATTATCCTTGTGAAATTATCAGTGTTGATTCTGCTATGGTTTATCGCGGCATGGATATTGGCACAGCTAAACCCAACGCTGAAATATTAAATATGGCACCGCATCGTTTAATTGATTGTGTTGATCCGGCAGAAATTTATTCTGCGGGACAATTCTGCCGTGATGCCTTGCGCGAAATACAAGATATTCTTGCCCATCAACGCATTCCCTTATTAGTAGGCGGTACGATGTTATATTTTCGTGCGCTCTTGCAAGGCTTGGCTAAGCTGCCAGGAAGAGATGACAAACTGCGTGAGCAATTACAACAGCGTGCGGCACAAGAAGGTGTAGCTGCCTTGCATGCTGAACTTGCTCTTGTCGATCCGCAAGCAGCCGCGCGTATTCAAGTTAATGATAGACAGCGCATTCAACGGGCATTAGAAGTGTATTATTTAACGGGCAAACCCATTAGCGCATGGCAGAGGGAAGAAACTTCTACGTCATCAAATTATCATTTTACTCAACTGGCATTGATGCCGACAAATCGAGCGCAATTGCACGCAAGAATTGCCGAGCGTTTTCAGCAAATGCTTGCGCTGGGTTTGATTGAAGAAGTCAGAAAATTAGTTGAGCGTGGTGATTTATCCGCTGATTTACCTTCTATTCGTTCAGTGGGGTATCGTCAAGTGTGGGCTTATTTGCAAGGTGAAATAAGTTATGAAGTGATGTGTGAGAAAGTCATTATCGCAACGCGTCAATTGGCCAAGCGGCAAATGACTTGGCTGCGTTCTTGGCCGGATGTGAGGCTTATCGATGCGGATGCGGGGGATGTGTTTGCGAGGGTGGGGGAGGTGTTAGGCTGATTTGTGTAAACCCTTCGAGACGGCGCAAAAAGCACCCTCACCCCCTGCCCCTCTCCCCTCGCAAAAAGCGCTCTGGAAGAGGGGAGCGTTCTAAATTTTCTCCTCGAAATAACTTAGAACGCTCCCCTCTTCCGGAGCGCTTTTTGCGAGGGGAGAGGGGCAGGGGGTGAGGGTGCTTTTTGCGCCGTCTCGAACGGTTTTATATAAACTACTCCTGATCACTCGGCGTAGACGTATCCGTACTAATATCACTCACTGTTTTTTCTTCCACATGTTGCTTATCCAGCGCATTTAATTCTTCTGCTGCATGACTTACCGCATTGCTTAATTGTTCTGCTGGGGTTTCTTCATGACGATGTTCTTGTTCATTAAATTGAGTATAACCCAGGGCAATTTCACGTAAGGCAACTACCGTTGGCTTATCATTATCCCATTCTACTCTTGCTTCTTTACCATGCATGAGTTGGCGTGCACGTTTAGCTGCAATGATGACTAATTCAAAGCGGTTTTTTACATTTTTCAAGCAATCTTCTACGGTCACTCTCGCCATGGGGATATCCTCTTACTAAAATCGGCTCATCATACAAGAATTCTGCTAAAAAAGGTATTACAATTCCAAACCTTCAATCAACTGAGCATATTTTGCTGCCTGTCGAACTTGCAATAAACGCCCTGATTCCACAATTAAAACCAAATCTTGCAAGGCTTTATCAAAATTATCATTGATTAACAAATAATCAAATTCGTATAAATGAGGAATCGTGGCTTGTACATCAGCCAAACGTTTTTTGATGATATCAGGATGATCTTGATTGCGTTTAATCAGTCGCTCACGCAAATCATTCAATGATGGCGGCAGAATAAAAATACTGATGGTCTTGGGAAATAAGCGTTTAATTTGCTGATGGCCCTGCCAATCAATTTCCAAAATAACATCGGTGCCTTGAGCCAGTGTTTGTTCTACCCAGCTTTTAGACGTGCCATACAAATTATCAAAAATAGTGGCATGCTCAAGGAATTCTCCATCAGCAATCATACCTTCAAATTCAGCTTTTGGAATAAAATAATAATTAATGCCATGCGTTTCATTGGGACGTTTTGCGCGCGTGGTATGTGAAATAGAAACGGTAATTCCTGCTATGCTATCAACCAAGGCTTTGACCAAACTCGTTTTACCGGTGCCTGAGGGCGCAGCGATGACATAGAGATTACCCTGCTCAGCCATGAGACTTTTTTCGAAACCTTCGCCTTTTACTTTACTTCTTCGTTGCATTGCTTTCTCCGCTGCTCGAAACCAATGCGCCTTGAATTAAAGTAAAATGCTTGGTTTCGAAAGAAGTCATACTGTTCCTTCCTCATTTTTAATCCGATTAATAATTTGTGTGCTCGACGTAATCTGACTATCAACAATGCGTACTTCACCGCCATAGGCACGTACAATATCAGCACCGACTACACCGTTTAGTTGATAATCGCCGCCTTTAGCTAAGATATCGGGTTGTAATAAACGCAGTAAGCGTTCAGGTGTTTCATCTGAAAAAGGAACAACCCAATCGACCACACCCAAACCAGCCAGCACCGTCATGCGATGATCCAAGTGATTGATCGGTCGATTAGCGCCTTTTAATTTGCGAATGGAGTCATCTGTGTTAACAGCAACAATAAGAAAATCACCTAATTGTTTGGCCAATTGCAAACAGACAACATGACCTGCATGTAAGATATCAAAACAACCATTAGTGAAAACAATTTTCCGGCCTTGCATACGTGCTTTGTTAACGGCATGCAATAATTGTTCTTCATTGACGATGCCTGTGCTAATGCTCGCTTTGTTGACTAAGGCAGCTTGTAATTCAGGGAGGCTGACACTGCTTGCGCCTAATTTACCGACGGCAATACTCGCAGCAAGATTGGCAAGAAAAGCCGCGCGATTGATATTCATGCCTGCAGCAACGGCAGCACCTAAGGCGCTGATGACAGTATCACCTGCGCCAGTGACATCTAAAACTTCACGCGCATAAGCAGGAAAATGCGCTGTATCTTCTGCTTGAATAAGTGTGATGCCGCGTTCACCGCGTGTCACTAATAAAGTTTCTATTTGATACTTGGCCAGTAAATCACGGCCCTTGCTAATCAAGCTTTGCTCGTTTTCGCAAGGCCCAACAATTGCTTCAAATTCTTTTAGATTAGGCGTGATAATATTGGCATGTCGATAAATATTAAAATCATTGCCCTTGGGATCAACTAAAACAGCTATGCCAGCTGCACGTGCAAGTTGGATCAAGGATTGTGGGTCAGACAGCGTGCCTTTGTTATAATCAGAAAGAATCACTAAATTCGCGTTTAATAAATGCGTTTTATATTGATCGAGTAAATCGTCATTGGTCAGGCTTAATTTTCGTTCTTCAAAATCCATACGCAATAATTGCTGGCGCTGACTGATGACGCGTAACTTAATGAGCGTAGGAAGTGTAGGGCTGCGGCAAAATGCAGGATTGACAGAAGCGCTTGATAATTGCTGAGCAAGAATATCGGCCGCTTCATCATCTCCCGTAATGCCGAGCAAGGTGATCTTTGCGCCTAAGGCCGCAATATTTAAGGCAACATTAGCTGCGCCGCCAGGGCGATTGTCTATGCCATTAATCTTGACGATGGGCACGGGCGCTTCAGGTGAGATACGCTGTGTATCGCCAAACCAATAGCGATCCAACATGATATCTCCTATGACGAGGATAGAAGCTGAACTAAAATTAGGTAATTCTTTTTCTAAAACATAGGACATAGGTTTTAATCAAGGCTCAATGAAAAGTTGCCAAATTCTAGCATTATTCGGCTAGGCCTACAAATACAGGCTTGCAAATTTTAACTGCCTCGCGCACCATTGGAACCTGATTAAATTGAGTAACTTAGAGGATGAATGAGGCGTGCGAATTTTGTACCGAATTCTTTTTTATCTGGCTTTGCCTTTGATTTTTATACGCTTATGGTGGAAATCGCGTCGACAACCAGCTTATAGGCAACGCTTATCTGAACGGCTTGGTTTCTATCCCTTTCATTTAGATCATTGCATTTGGGTACATGCTGTCTCAATGGGGGAGACCATTGCGGCTATTCCCTTGATAAAGGCCTTAAAAACCCGTTATCCGCAAATACCCATGCTGGTCACTACCATGACGCCAACAGGCACTGAGCGGGTCAAAATGGCCTTTGGTGATAGTGTTAAACATGTTTATCTTCCCTATGATTTTCCTGGCGGCGTAAAGCGCTTTCTGACTGCAATGAAGCCTGTTGTTGCTGTCATCATGGAAACAGAATTGTGGCCGACCTTGGTGGCAGAATGTGCAAAGAAGCAAATTCCGCTTTGCTTAGTGAATGCGCGCTTATCGGAAAAATCGGCTCAAGGTTATGCGCGGATACAACCCTTAACGCGTGAAATGCTGCAGCAATTGACCATGATTGCAGCGCATGGACAGGCCGATGCTGAGCGCTTTATTGACTTGGGTGCGCTGCCATCGAAAGTCAATGTGACGGGTAATATTAAATTCGATTTGGTTTTACCGGATAATTTGGCAGCTAAAAGTGCGGCCTTACGTGAATCTTTAGGTAGGGATAGATTCATTTGGATTGCAGCCAGCACACATGAAGGTGAAGAAGAAATTATTCTTGCTGCGCATCAAAAATTGCGTGAGGTGAATCCCCAAGCCTTATTAATTTTAGTGCCGCGTCATTCCGATCGTTTTGATGCGATTGCAACAATGTGCGAGCAAAAATTTGTGACTGAGCGTCGTAGTGCGGGGCAGCCATGTCGTGCAGAAACTGCGGTTTATCTGGGCGATACAATGGGTGAATTATTATTAATGTATGGCGCTTCTGATGTGGCCTTTGTTGGCGGCAGTTTAATTGTGCGCGGCGGTCATAATATGCTTGAGCCGGGTGCTTTGCAAAAACCTATTCTCACAGGCCCGCATTTATTTAATTTTGCTGAAATTAGCGAATTATTTTTTTCTGCTAAGGCCATGGTGAAAGTTGAGGATGCAGAATCGCTGGCTAAGCAATTAATCGCTTGGTTTCAGCATCCAGATGAAAGGCTTCGTGTGGGAGAGCGTGCCTTGCAAGTGGTTGCGGCGAATCGCGGGGCTTTGGCCAAGCAGTTGAGTCAGGTGAATGAAGTGATTGATCGCAGTGTTTAGTTGCAATACTATGCGGGATATTTTGTATCGGTGTTTGTCATTATAAAAATGTTCGTCGTTGCGAGGAGTGCTTTTTACGACGAAGCAATCCAGGCTTCGACCTTTATATAAAAAGCAATATTTGATAAAAGTCGAAGCCTGGATTGCTTCGTCGTAAAAAGCACTCCTCGCAACGACGGATGTCTGCGCAACGACGAACGTTCTCACTACAAATTACGCTGCACAAACCGCAAATCCAAAAACGCTTTTCCCTTATCAACAGGATTACGTAATAAATAAGCGGGATCATAAGTCACAATCAGCGGCGTCTTATTTTCGCCATAATAATGTAATTGATTGCGCAATGATTCCAGTGATGATTTGGTTTTTAATAAATAATGCGCAGCGATTGTACCAACAGCTAATAATAATTTCGGCTGCACTAATTTAATTTGCTGATCTAAAAAATGCGCGCACAAATTGACTTCATCAAGTTGTAAAATATTAGCAATATAAACTTCACTGCGATTTAAATTAATTGCTCGCAGCATGCTATTTAATAATTGTCCCGCGCGTCCAGCAAAGGGTTCTTCTTGTTGATCTTCATGAAGGCCAGGTGCTTCACCAATGATCATTAAATTAGCTTGTTGATTGCCGACAGCAAATACAGTTTGTGTGCAAACTTGTATCTTATTCTTTTGCTGCCAGTTGCGTATGCCTAACAAGTCTAAAGCTTGCATCATTTTCTCCAGGTGAGACAAAAGATTGTTATTTTCCGATGGCATAGTAAATTCCCGAGCTCATAAATTCAATAAACAAATAGAGGATAGATAAATGCCAGGTATAAATTTAGACAATTTTGTCGTCGGTAACGGTCAGCAAACAAAATTATATCTATATCATATTCTGTTACCGGAAAATTTTAAATAACGATTTGAAAATAATATAATATTGAAAGTTATACCTCAATGAGGTATACTGCATAGAGGTATATATGAAAACATATAAAACAAGGTGGTTTGGAAATTGGGCAGAAGATGAGAATGTCTCTGATCAATCTCTTCTAAATGCTGTTGAGGAAATGGAAAAAGGACTGAAAGGTGCTGTACTTGGTGGAGGTTTATATAAAAAAAGAATTGCTATTGAAGGACGCGGAAAAAGTGGCGGGAAGCGAGTTATCCTTGCATTTATAGAACATAAAAAAGCATTCTTTGTTTACGGATTCTCAAAAAATGAAATTGAAAATATTGATAAGGCACAAGAAAAATCTTTAAAAGAAGTTTCAAAAAAATTGCTTTCATATACAGAAAAAGAAATTCAACATGCCATTAAAGAACGTGTTTTATTGGAGGTAAAAAAACATGAAATTAATTAAACGTAAAAAGCCAAACAAAATTATTGATGCTATGCACGAAACTATGAAAGATTTGCATAACATAGGATTGGTTGACAAGACTACAATGTCAAATTTTGATTCGCTTTGCTTGCCTAAAGCAAAAGCATATAGCCCAACACAATTAAAAAAATTGCGTAACCGTTTTCATGTAAGCCAGCCTGTTTTTGCAGCCTACTTGAATACGACACCAAAAACAATTCAACAATGGGAGCAGGGTAATAGAAAACCTAATTCAATTGCACTCAGATTATTGAACCTGATTGATCATGCGGGATTAAATATATTAATAGCACAGTAATTACTTCGACGAACGCTTTTACAATGACGAGCTTCCTTAATTCGCAATCTATTATTTCTTCACGTAAGGAAAATATCTCGCTTCCCACGTGATCTTCTCAATACAACTCACCAAATCCACCTCATCAGAAATTTGTGCCAAGCCTTCCCTACGCGCCTGTTCAGCCACAGCGAGTGCAACTTGCTTACTTACCTGTTTAGCTTCTGCCAATTTAGGTAATAAGGGTGCCATGCGATCTTGATGTACGGGCGAGCATTGAGCAAGCGCTTCAGTTGCTGCCCATAGCATATCATCAGAAACATGCTTTGCCTTAACTGCAATACTGCCCAAGCCAATGCCAGGAAAGGCAAGGGCATTATTACTTTGTGCGATTCTATAAATTTTATTTTGATAAAGCACATCAGAAAAAGGACTACCCGTTGCAATGATGGCCTTGCCCTCAGTCCAATGTAATAAATCATCAGGGGTTGCTTCTGCTAAACAAGTTGGATTTGATAAAGGCATGATGATGGGGCGTTTAACAGCATGCGTCATTTGCTTCACAATTTCTTCTGTAAATGCACCCTTTGCCGTTGAGCAGCCAATCAAAATAGTAGGATGAATATTCTTGACGACATCACGCAATTCAATTTGATTTTGATTAGCTAATTCCCAATGGGCAAGTTCATCTTTTTGTCTCGCATAGGGAATTTGAAAGGACTGCAGCTCTGATTCGCTGGTTAATAAACCATTTTTATCGATCAACCAAAAATGAGAGTAAGCTTCTTTTTCACTAAGACCCATACGACGTAGTGCATCAAAAATTTGATCTGCAATGCCAATACCTGCTGTGCCTGCACCCATAATGATAATGCGATGCTCTTGTAATGGAGTCTCGCTTGCAGTCACACCTGCAAGTAGGCAGGCAAGTGCAACAACACCTGTTCCCTGTCTATCACCATTGAAGGTGCAAATTTGCTTGCGATAATGATCTAAGATGCGTTGCGCATTATAACGGCCCACATCTTCCCAATGTAAATAAATATGGGGAAATTTCCTTGTTAAAGCTTTTACAAAGGCATCAATGAAATCATCATATTCTTGCCCAACAATACGCTCATGCCGCCAGCCTAAATACATGGGATCATTTAATAATTGCGGATTATTTGTGCCGACATCGAGTTGAATAGGAAGAAGGCGATGAGGATGTAAGCCGCCGCATAAGGTATAAACCATCAATTTTGCATTGGAGATATTGATGCCGCCAATGCCTTGATCACCAATGCCAAGGACTGCTTCACCATCTGTTACCACAGAGAGATCGACCGCAGGCGGCACGCCTTGATCAAGAATATCTGCAATGCGGTGGCGATCTTGATAGCCAATATAAATCCCCTTTGTTTTACGATGTTCAAGACTAAAATGCTGTACAGCTTCACCGACTGTTGGCGTGTAGATGATGGGAAGCATTTCTTCCAAATGTTGATTGACGAGATGATAGAAAAGCGTTTCATTGTAATCATGCAGCACATTGAGATAAATATTTTTTGCCAGGTTGCTAGCATGTTCTTTGTATTGCATATACATGCGGATGGATTGCTGCTCAAGTGTTTCAATTTGCTTGGGTAATAAGCCGGTTAAGTCAAAACATTCACGTTCTTCAGGGCTAAAGGCACATCCCTTGTTTAATTTAGAGGTATTGAGTAGATCGTAGCCCGTCAAAGAAGTGGCAATACTCGTCGGGAAGCCATTTTCATCATAAATAAATTTAAATTTATACATAGAGATAGGGCTCGTTTTGTAATTATGACAAGGTTTATATCCTATTATAACGCAGAATATGCTAGATTGCGGGAATACAAATGAGGTCTGACATGAAAAATATCGCTGCCTATGCGGGTACCTTTGATCCCTTTACATTCGGGCATATTGATTTGGTTGAGCGCGCGTCCAATATTTTTGATGAAGTGATTGTGGCCATTGCTGCCAACCCCAATAAACAACCTTTATTTTCTTTGGAAGAGCGTGTTTCACTTGGCCAAGAAGTATTGAAACGATTTGCTAATGTGCGCGTGCTGGGCTTTGATTGTTTATTATTAGATTTTGCTACCCAGCATGGCGCCAATGTCATTTTGCGGGGATTGCGCACCGTGACTGATTTTGATTATGAATTTCAATTGGCAAGTATGAATCGCTATTTGAATTCGGCGATTCAAAGTATTTTTTTAATGCCAGCAGAAAAGTATATGTATATTTCTTCGAGTTTGGTGAGAGAAATTGCTTCGCTGAATGGTGATGTGGCGGGCTTTGTTCCTCCGCAAGTGGTCGCAGCTTTACATCGAAAATTTGTGAGTAAATAACATGTCACTCATTATTACTGAGGAATGTATTAATTGCGATGTCTGCGAACCTGCCTGTCCTAACACAGCCATTTTTCAGGGTGAAGTGATTTATGAAATTGATCCGGCAAAATGTACGGAGTGTGTTGGGCATTTTGCAGAAGCGCAATGTGTGAGTGTTTGCCCCGTTGACTGTATTATTAAGGATGCTGGGAATCCTGAGTCGAGCGAGGACTTGATGGAGAAGTATAGGCGGTTGGTGGCTATTGATGGCCGCGATACTTGCGACCCGTAGGACTTTCACCTGGTGGTGTCTTGGGTTTGTCTCTTTCTTTTCCTTTGTCTTTATCCTTGTCTTTGCCCGGGTCTCTTGCTTTGTCTTGTTCTAATGTTTGTTCTTGTTCCAGCGTTTCTTTCCTATGTTTTCTCTTATTATTCCTTGGCTCCTGTACGGGCGGCTTGTCAAATATTAAATATTTAGAAATTTCTTTTGCCATATTACGGGTTGATATCTTGTCCGCTTGAGCGAGAGTGCAAGCTAATGTGTTGTAAGCAGCTGTTTCGGTAATTTCATGATTTCCTGGCATTAACATATCTCCACCATCCTCATGAATGAGATCGAGTATTTTCTCATCCCCAGGACGATTCGTATACGCTGCCTCCATATTAGGATACGTTTTATAAGGATTAATGCGCAGTGACTTTAAGCCCCCGTCATAAAAATCACGGGTCGTTTTGCTTCTCTTATATGTAAAGCTCTTGTTTTTTGCCTTTGAGAAGATCACAGCAATATTTCTATGAGCTTGAGTAAAGGTTTGTTGTCGCGTATTTGCTAGTTCAATTTCATTCAATATAGCATATACATGAGTTGGAACTCTGCCCTTCACAGGCGCTTCATTTGGAGCAATACTGTAAAATTCAACTTCGTGCCCGCCTTCTTTGGGCACCTGCCATGCGTTAGACTTGGTATTTTCTCTAATTTTAAGATAAATAGCCCTAAGTATTTCAATGGAAGCACTTTCATTTTCTACTATTTTGAACTGCGTCATAGCAGTGTGCGTCGAAGATTTTGCATTATCTGGTTGCTGCTGCGGCGTTTGATCTGGAGATTTTTGGTCCCCTTTATTTTTTTCTGAAGGTTTCTCGCCCTTATCTGCCATCTTTGTTTCGCTGGATTGATGAAATGTTCCTGGTCCTTCTAATTTTTTGGACAAGGGTTTTGCCTGCTTTATCATGGCTTGTAATTTTTTAGGAAGCTGATCCATAAAATAACGATGCACATCACTCACTTTGACCATAGCAACATGATAGCTCATCGCGCGGAAATGATGCCCTTGTTCCAATGACCTGATAATGCCCTTGTTTAAGGTTTTCCAGTTATCCATTGCATGTGGATTTTCCTGCATGGTTTTGACTGCTGCAGCAAAGATAGCAGTACGATCGCGAGCACTCTTACAGCCGACCAAGCTGACTCCCTGATCGCCTGTGAGTAAAAATTCCAAGCTAGCCCGCATCAGATTACGTTGATAAACAGGCAAATCTTTGTACGGAGCTTGCTTATTTATCAGTAATCGTAAATGCATTGCAGCATTAATTCGCAATAAAACTTCATTTTTTGTTTGGGGGAAGGTTTCCTGTTGCTGATCGAGTTGTACTTCTTGTTGATCTAGCATCGTGAGTTGATTTTCTAATTTTTTTTGTCGCTGGGCTTTTAAATCAAGGTTTACTTGAGATTCCGTTAACAACTGTTCTAATCCTTGTAAATCTTCTTCTATGCGCTTTTCACCTAATTGTTTGGTGCGGCTTCCTAACAGACTTTCTACTTCTTGTAACTCTATTTCTACACTCTCTTCGTCTGATTGCGCTGTGAAGTTTTGTTGCATCGACACTAACCTCTGCTGCAGCCCGACAAAGCTTGCTTGCATCAAGGTTAAACTTCGTCGCTGCACTTCTATTTCCTCGAGTTCCGTTATCGCGAGTGTTCGTTTCCGTTCTATCTCCGCTTGTTCCAAATTAAATCGTTGATCTAACTGTCGACCAAGCTCTCGCATCCATTTATCTACGGCACCCACAGTGATCGCATCTTTGCCGAGTATGGCATTTTCTAAGGTGAGATCGAATTCCTTTGCGCTAGCTCTAATAAGCATATCTGCAGTTTGGAGTGTGGCATTATAAGGGCTAGTGACTTTCTTGGCTAATTTAGCAACCGCTTCAAGTTTACGCTCTCTCGTTTCAATATCCTCATCATAGGATTTAATCGTAAACCAGCCACTTTTATTATTAATAGGCGTATTGGTTTGGTAAAAAACAAGATTAAAATCGTAATTCTTATTTGTTGCTAATTTCGCTTCAACCTTTTTCATCGCTTCTTTTGCCATAGAGACAAACTTGGCATTATTGTCTTTGTGGAGGGGATAGAAATATTCTTCAAAATAATGCGGTGATAATAGGGTTTGGTAATTAACAAAAAAAGTTTCGGGTTTGTCTCCCGCTAGGCTGCCGTATTTGCTTCTGTATTCTGCTATTTTTCTTTCTATGCGTTTAGTCAAAACTTCTTCTAGCATTGCTGCAGATAATTTTTCTTGTTCCTTTACATTTTTGATATCAAAGGCAGTGACAGTAGATTCTCGAACAAATGAAGTGACGGTAACATTAGAAATGTTACCTTCTCTACTAACAGTCGCAGTAATGATTTTAGTATCTTGAATATTAGCAGGTAGAGGCAGGTATCGAGCTGATGGCGGTGCGGGCACGCCTCTTGCTGCTAATTCTGCCATCATCACATTGTCATTAAACAAGCTATCCAACCAAGTATCATGTCTGTTAGTGAAATCGGCTTGTTTTTTTAAGCTACGAAACCAGGGTGTCAGTACTGTTTTTTCTTCGCCATCGATAGTGACTTCCTCAGTAGGCGCTAAATTATTTTTATAGTACTCAGAGCTTATTTTTTCATTCTCTGTTATTTCGATGGTAATTTGCCCTGCATTTTTGGAAACAGTATAAATATCCGGATGATCTTCCAGTAAAATACCCATATCCCTAGCTAGAGTTACTTGAAAGCGTGCAGCTGCTGCATTGATATTTAATTTTTCACTTAAGAGTTGTGCGAATTCTTCAGCCATGTCTTCTATGGCTGCTTCATCAGAAAGACGATGAGAATATGTGTTGTAGATGGTTTTCGCTCGTAATCCAAGGACACTATTTTGCCCGGCGATAAGGAGCATGCCTTTTAAATATCTTAGCGCTTGAATTTGAAATTCATATTTGTGAAAGGGTTCAGTGCCTGGCTTGGCGATGAGGATTTGACGACCTTCGGGACTTAATACATCTTCATATACCTTTTCACCCTGAGCATCTTTGCCCTTATATTTTCGCAGAACAATATAGCCATGCTTGCGCATCGCCTGTATTCTTTTGGTGATGTCATGGATGCTGGTATTATCAGCAGGCGTTTTCTCATCATATTCTTCAGGCGTTCTAGTATCGATATCATTGTTAAGCCTTAGGATGAGACGAGGAAGATCTTGAAGCAAGCTTCTTTTATTCCGATCAGCAGGAACTTTCTTAGGCTCATCTTCAGCTTCTAAGCGATGTGCGCCAGTACTTTTCATAACCCCTCGTTTATATTAATTTATAATCGTTTTATGGCCTAATTATAGCATATTGTAAATAACTAGTACTAATCAAAAAAAGAAGCAAATATAAACAAATAGATATGCCCGCATTTTCAACGATATAAGGCACCTAGTATGCACACCCACAGAGAAAAATCAATGTCTACAACTTAGGTCTCTGTTTATAAGTATCTTCTGCTTTTAGCCCCACGTCCTTTTCTGCAACTAAATATTGAGGAAGATTTTCGAAGAATTGCTGATAAGTTTTAGCTTTGCTTGATGAAAAACCATCGCTTATTTCAGGGGAATCGATGACCTCGCTAGCCTTGGCGAGCAGGCAATTCAAGGCATGATAGGCAAGTCTTTTATTGCGTGCATGATCTCGTTTTCCCTTTGTAAAATTAATTTCTCCGCCTATTTCAGATATAAGCACATGACGTATTCGTTGCGCTTCTTCAAATTCTTGAGCGCTTAATTTTTTATTAGCGAATGCCTGCTCATAGGCTTGCTGTATTTTTATCAGTGATTCAAAGGGATCAATGCCTAAATATTCTAGGCTATTTTGATAAAAATTTTCTGCACTTTCACTTCTCACGCGTATACTTTCTTGTGATTGCTCATTAGCTCTCGCCGCCATGATGGCCATCTGCAACCAGGTTTGATGAAAACTTTGTTCTCGATTACTCGCTTTTTCGATTTCATTCAACATGTCGTTGATGGTCGTTGGAACTTTCGCCATGATTTTTTCTTTTCCATCAGATGAGCTAATCATTTTCTTGTGGCCGCCGATCCATCCTATGTTCCAGTCATTATTTTCTTTGGAAAGCGCATAAATTCGATCGTTAAATGCTTTAATTTTTTGGATGGCAAGGTGTTCATTGTCATTGATATTACTCGCAGGTGTAAATAAAGACGATTGACTTAGCGATGAATGAGAGGCTGTTTTATTTTCATTTTTATCTTCAGCTAAGGTCGAGGCAATACCTATGCTCAAGGTCATCCAGTTAGACATTGCATTGGGATTTTTTCGCATGGTTTCACTTGCTGCGGAAATAGTAGCATGATAGCGATCGTTCATGCTTTCAATCATATTGATACCTTGATCACCGGTAACCAAATATTCCAAACTTGCTTTCATTAGATTGCGTTGATCAAGGGGTAAATCTTTGAAGGGAGGTTTATTATTCATGAGTAATCGTAAATGGAGTGCAGCTCTTATCCGCAAGATGATTTCATCTTTTACTTCTTCGGAAATTCGATGTTGATTCAGTTTTCCTCTCGTCTCTGTTAGCAATTCTTCTATTTTTGCTTGACTAGCAGGAACGGGTGCATGTCCGCGGATATAAAAATTTAATGCCTTATAAGATCGGGGATCAATTCTTTTAACAAGATCGGCAACTTCCTGAAGTTTTCTCGCCGTGATATCTTTATCAATTGTTTTAAACATTCCCCATTTGTTTTTATCATCACTGACAGAACTACTTCGATAAAAGACGAGATTTACTTTATGTTTGTCACCCAGCGTTATTTTTAATTTATCTTCGTCTAGGTGCTGTTGGTAATCAACAAAAAATATCGGTGATGTTTCCGCTAAACTTCCATATTTTTCTCTGTATGCTTTGATTTTCTCTGCGATGCGCTCTTCAATCTTGCTTTCTTCTTCAGTTAGAGTAGGAAGATCATTTTCTTTATTGTCTGTATAGGGATCTTTATTGACCATCGCTATTCCCCGTTTTTTTATGCTTTATAATGAGTATTATAGCATGTTTGGGGTTTGGTAGATTTGAAACGGATTCAGTGGCTTAACGCTAAAGAGGGAAATCATCTATAATGAATAAGTGTAATTATAACAAATGAGGGGGGGTAATGAAAAGTTCATCTGATGTTGGTATTGAAAAAGAATTAGAGGAAATGGAGCAATTGGCAAGGTCAGGTCTTGAAATAAAGGGGAACCAAAGAAACAAAGGGCTTTCTATATGGACATTTAATTTAAGTATTCCGCAGGAGATGAGTGAAGAATTTGCAAGAATTAAAATTGCTGCATTTACTAATTCAAGCATTTGTAAAATGATGGGGTTTCCTTATTACTATTTGACTATTACGAAACAGAATGATGATGAAAGGTATTATGTAGTAAAACAAGATACGGCAGATTCTGTGCTTGCCTTAGTCAAACAAATAGCTGAAAAACTACCGAATAATTGCCTTGAGATGCGTCAGATCAAGCGTGAGCGATTAGGAACCAGGGCATTTCCAGATTATTACTGGTCCAATTTGGGGCCCTGGGCAAAAGAATCTGCAAATGAAGATTCCTATATCAATACGATTGATCCCATCATGATTGATACATTCAAAAAAATGATTATCGAAAAACGTCCACAAACTGTTTTTACTGTGATTGATGCAGGTGGTGGCAAAGGCAGGCTTGCTAAAAAATTTATCGAAGCCGCTGAAGAAATGGGTGTGACATTAAATTATGCCTTGATTGAACCGGACCAATCACAATGCGAAGAAGCTCAAAAAGTATTTGCTGAGATGGGGAGTGATGCAAAAGTATTTCGTGCTAGCTTAGATCAATTTCGTTCGTCTCCTGATTTTGAAAATTATAAAAATTCAGCTGATTTTGTTATTTCTTCAGGCGGTCCATTAAATCTGCAAGTTGTTTCCCGCGATGATGCTATTGCCAATCTCGATATTTTACGAGAGTTGTTAAATGAGGATGGCTGTATTATTGCAGCTGGAAAATCAAAATTGGCATTGAAGAAAAA